>SKSF01000053.1 GCA_007118095.1 Dehalococcoidia bacterium | reverse complement strand
GGAACAAAGGGGTCAGCGCCGAGGACGTCCATCTCGAGGGCGGCGCCGCGGCGGGCAACCTCGGCCCCGATGGGCCCGAGGCCAATCACACCGAGGGTCTTGTCGCGGACTTCCACGCCGACATATTCCTTGCGCGCCCACCGGCCCTGGCGCATAGAGGCGTCGGCCTGAGGAATGTTGCGCGCCATCGACATGAGCAGCGCGATGGTGTGCTCGGCAGCGGCGACCGTGTTGCCCTGTGGCGCATTCACCACGATGACGCCGCGTTCGGTCGCGGCGGCGAGGTCGATGTTGTCGACGCCGACGCCGGCACGACCGACGACCTCGAGGCTGGTAGCTGCGTCCAGCACTTCGCGAGTGACCTTCGTCTCGCTGCGGACGACGAGTGCCTGGTAATTGGGAATGATGGAGATGAGCTCTTCGGCGCTGAGGCCGGTTTTTTCGTCCACCGTGGCCACGCGCGAAAGCATTTCAACACCTTCCGGCGCGACCGGGTCGGCGACGAGGATACGGCGTTCATCAGGCATATGGCTGGTGTTCTCCTTGAGGGCGCTGAGAGCGAGCTGGACAGCGGAGGGGATCCGTGCCTTTCCGCCTTCCCAGCGGCTGATGGTGCCCTGGTCCACGCCGAGGGCTGCTGCGATAGCAGACTGCGACAATCCAAGGGCCAGGCGCATCTGGTGGAACTGTTCCCCGTCCATCTCATGCATTGTGCATGATCCTGCGGTAGATGCAATCTGCATACACGACAGGAGGCGCTGCCTGAGCAGCGCCTCCTGTGACAAATCGCGTGGGATGTGGTGTCTTACACAGAAGCCTTCTGCTCTGCGAGCAGGCGTTCCACCACATCGAATGCCTGCTGGACATCTTCCTTGCTGACGAAGCCGAGATGCCCGATGCGGAAGATCTTGCCGTCGAGCTTGCCCTGGCCGCCGCCGAGGACGACGCCGAACTCTTCGCGGGCCCGCTTCGAGATTGCTTTGCCGTCGACGCCTTCGGGCCACCACACGGCCGTCACGGTGTCGGATGCGCGCTGGCGATCCGTCGGCACCAGCGTGAGCCCGAGCTGGTCGGCCCGCTCCCGGGCGTAGGCGCCTATGTCGGCATGCCGCGTGAAGATGCCCTCGAGGCCTTCGGCACGCATGAGCTCGAAAGCGCGATCCATCTGGTAGTAGACGGCCATGGCGGGCGTCCACGGGTTCTGGCCCTTGTCGAGCGAAGTCTTGGCGCGCTTCACGTCGAAGTAGAACTTCGGCATCGTGGAGCTTTCGTAGGCTTCCCATGCGCGCGGGCCCATGTAGACGAACGCGAGGCCCGGCGCGACCATCCAGCCCTTCTGCGAGCCGCTGACCACGACGTCGAGGTCCCACTTTTCGACCGGGCAGGGGATGGAGCTCATGCTCGAAACCGCGTCGACGAGGATGAGGCGCTCGCGCGAGCGTACTTCGCGCGCGATGGTCTCGAGGTCGTTCGTGACGCCGGTCGAGGTTTCATTGTGCGTCACGAGGACAGCCTTGATTGCCGGGTCGGCATCCAGCCGGCGGGCGATCTCCGCCGGGTCGGCGGCGTCGCCCCATTCGAGCGCGTACTTTTCAACATCGGCGCCATAAGCCTGGGCGATCGAGCCGAAGCGATCGCCAAAGGAGCCGATGGAGACCGAGAGGACCCGGTCGCCGGGGCTCAGCGTGTTCACAACGGCGGCTTCGAGTCCGCCGGTACCCGACGTGCTGATCGAGTAGACATCGTCGGAAGTCTGGAAGGCCCAGCTGAGCCCTTCGGTGACCCTGCGCAGGATTGCTGCGAATTCAGGGCCGCGGTGGTTCATCATCTGTTGTGCGCCCGCCTCCAGCACCTCATCGGGGCATGGGGTCGGGCCCGGGATACGAAGGTTCACAGGCCAACTCCGGGGAATGGAAGTGCAGGTTATCGTCAACGCTGCCCTGTGCGTGGTCAACCGGAAGTGTGTGGGATTTGTGACGGAAGGGGAGAATCTATCAAAACGACACTCGCCCCCTATTGCTGGCGAGCGCCTGGTGCGCGGGTACAATCGGGACGATGACAACGGAACCGCGTCGGCAACTCCCGGGGGTCGACCAGCTCGCCCGCATGGTGGCTGAGCGAAACGGCGACTTCGACCACGACGAAGCCGTCGACGCGGCACGTACCACGCTCGCGGAGGCACGCCAGGCCCTGGCCGCAGGCACCGGGACCGTCGACCCTGATGCGCTCGTCGCCGAGGCAATCTCGCGGGCGCACGAGGCTCGAAAGCCGTCGCTCCGCAGGGTCATCAACGCGTCGGGAGTCCTGCTGCAGACAAATCTCGGGCGGGCGCCGCTGAGCGAGGCCGCACTGGAAGCCATCGAAGATGCCGGCGGCGGCTATTCGAACCTTGAATTCGACCTGGCGGGGGGGACGCGCGGCAGCCGCCACACCCACGTGCGCGAGCTAATCAGCCGCGCAACCGGCGCAGAAGACGGGATGGCGGTGAACAACAATGCGGCGGCGCTCTTCTTCGTGTTAAGCGCGTTCACTGCGGGGCGTGAGGTTATCGTGTCGCGTGGCCAGGCGGTGGAGATTGGCGGTGGGTTCCGCATCCCCGACGTACTGGCCCAGAGTGGCGCCCGCATCGTGGAAGTCGGCACGACGAACCGGACCTACGCACGCGATTACGAAGCCGCCATCAGCGAAGAGACCGCGGCACTCCTGCGTGTCCACAGCTCGAACTTCCGCATCCAGGGGTTCGCGTACGAGGCGACGGTGGCGGAGATGGCAGAGGTAGCGCACGGGGCGAGAGTGCTGCTCATCGATGACCTCGGGAGTGGGTGCCTGCTGGACACACGGCAATGGGGCCTGGCGTGGGAGCCGACCGTCCAGGCGAGTCTGCAGGCGGGGGCGGACCTCGCGTTGTTCAGCGGCGACAAGCTGCTGGGCGGCCCACAATGCGGCATCATCGCCGGGCGGCGCGAGCTGCTCGACCAGCTTCGCCGACACCCCCTGGCACGGGCCCTGCGTGTCGACAAGACGACCATCGCCGC
>SKSF01000176.1 GCA_007118095.1 Dehalococcoidia bacterium | reverse complement strand
TTCCTCTTTGCGTCACGTGTCACAGACCCTCCCCATGCCCCGTGGTGCGCTGCCGGGAGACCGATTTCCCCGGAGGTGCCGATGGCGACGAACAAACGAGAACGCGGGCCACGAAGGCGCCCGGTGCGGCGACGCGAGAATCGTGCGCGCCAGGCGATCACAGCCATAACTGGCGGCCTCGCGGTGGCAATCCTGTTCGGCGTTGGCGTTTTCTACTTCACCGGGACTTCGGCCAGCGAGGACACTCCCCCGGTCTCGGCCGACGGTGTCCGCGTCATCGAAGGAAGCGTCCACACCATCGAGCATTCCGAGCCGCCACTCCCAACAGCGAGCGATCCACACCCGGACGGCAAGCCGACGCTCGTGTGGTTTTCCGGCCCCTGGTGTCACTTCTGCCACGAAATGGCCCCGTTTGCCCATGACACTGCTGAGGAATTCGCGGAAGAGGTGGAATTTGTCGAGAAATCGGTCGACCATGACCGCGACGCCGCCAGGGCCTATGGCATCCGCGGAACGCCGACCTTCGTGCTCATCGACACGGACGGCAGCGAGCTCGTCCGGTTCTCGTTTGAGCCGGACCGTGAATCCTTCCGCGCGTCGATCGAGGAGGCGCTCGAGGTATCCGGGCTGTGATCAGCCCGCCGCTTCGAGCGCCTCGGCGCGGGCTGCGATACCCGGGCGATCGAGCACGGTGATGCAACGCCGCTGAATTCCGATGAGCCCGGCCGTCTTGAAGTCGATAAGCGTGCGCGTCACAGACTCGCGCGAGGCGCCGACATACTCGGCGAGCTCCTGCTGGCTGAAGCCCTCCACATCGCCCTGGTCATTGGCGAGCTGCAGAAGCGCCTGCGCAACGCGCGCGGCAATTGGCTGGAATGCCACCTGTTCCAGCCGATCCTCGGCCTGCTTCAACCGGCCGGCGAGCAATTCCATGAAACGCATGGCCAGGAGTGGCATCTCCTGGACGATCGTCTCCAGGTCGTCACGCGTCATAACGCACAGAATGCAGTCGTCAACAGCTTCGGCGTAAGTTCCGGCCATCGATTGGCCCAGTAGCGACATTTCTCCGAAGGCCGAGCCGGGCTCCGCAACGATCAGTGTTAGTTTCCGGCCGTCGGCAGCGAGCCGAAACAACCGCACACGGCCCGCCTTGAGGATGAAAAGGCGTTCCTGGTTGTTGCCGGGTTCGTACACGGAGCTGCCACGACGGTGGTGCTGCATGTGTAACCGTTCGGCGACGCGCTCCATTTGGCGCGGGTCAACATCACGGAAGAGCTCGTGCTCGCTCAGCAGGAGCTCGCGCAGGTGTGAGCGGGACATTGGCGCGCCGCCATCAGCGCGTTCCACACTCCCCAGTCCGATAAGTCGCTTCAGCGCGGGGATGGTCGTCATGTCCCCCTGTCGCGCGGGAATGCGCCGGCGTTACACAAGCGCGGGAAGCCCGGGTGCGAGCACCCGGGCTTCCCGCCAGGAGAGAGGGCGGCGGGGTGTTAGCGTACGGGCGCCCGGACCGGCACTGGACAGTTCACCACGAAGAGATCGGGGTGGGTGTCGGGCGTGCCATTGAAGCGCTCTAGCTCGCCCGCTTCCTCCCGGTCTTCGATTGCGCCAAAGTTCGTCAACTCTTCGGCGTCAGCGTCTTCGTCCCAAACGAATGTGAAGTGGTCCCAGAACGAGCTCCATTCGGCATCTCCCGGGTTCGTGTCCGTGACGCTCTTCTGGAAGCCCATGGGGCCACCGCCTTCGATACCGTTGCCGAAGACCAGGATCTTCGCGGTGGCTCCAGCATCAGTGAGAGCGTGCGTTGCCGGCGAGGGGGCGACATTCATCATTGGCGCCATCCCGGCCATGCTCACGTCGGTGACAATGTAGCGGGAGAGCGGGTAGCACGCGTGGAGCTTGAACGTGACGGTGCCGCCATCAACATCCACCGGTTCGAGAAGCTGCCCGTCGCCAAGATATTCCTCGAGCGTCTCGTCCACCGGCATCTCGCCCCTGGGCCACTTCACGACCGGGTAGTTCACGACGATGTCGGTCGGTTCCACCGTCACATCGCCGTTATCCACGGCCTCCTCAATCGCCGCCGCAGAGTCGAGTTCGACAGGATCCCCATTGAACTGAACCCACGAGATCCGGTAGGCGGGCGTGTAGTCGTCCATATGCGGTGCCGTGCTCAGCACCGGCACCTGGCCGTCGGCGCCGTTTTCGAAGAGGTACAGGTCGGCATACCCCGTGCCCGCGTCGATGGCGTTTGCCATGAGCGGGACGTGGACGAGCTGCTCCTGCTCTGCGAAGGCTTCATCCGAGGCATCACAGCGGATGAAGTATGCCGGCTCGCCGTCGACCGAGGCTGTGTGGAGACGGAAGGTCACCCAGCCGTACTCGCCGGACCACCCATCCGCGAGCAGCGAGTGGTCGATGACGTCGCCGATCAGCACCTCGCCCTGGTCATCGGGGTCCTCGTCGTCCGGTTCCTCCGACTCGTCGTCGTCGACCTCGTCAACCGGCGTCGGCTCTGGTTCAGGCTCGGGGGTTGGTTCCTCATCATTTCCCGGGTCTGTGGCCGCGGGTTCTTCTGTATCATCGTCATCGCCGCAGGCGACGAGCGCGAAAGCTGCGCCTCCAACGGTGAGCCCCAGGAAGTGGCGACGCCCGAGCCGGCGCCGCAAGAGTTCGATGTTTTCTGTCATGAATTGCCTCCCGGCAGTGTCTTGCCGGGAGAAACAATCGGACGACGGGAGACGCAAGATCGGTGACAGGGATCACAAGATTGGTAAAGGTGACGAGAGGGAGTCCATAGCAGGCTCCCTCTCGTCGTCCTCGCTGTCGGTCGCGAGCAGGTCATGTAACGGGTGTGGGGGGCCGGATGACTGTCGGAAAACGGTTGGCTCGAAAGGCCGGTGCATGGTTCGTATCTACCTCTCGCTCTTATTGCTGGCGATGGCAACTGGACAGCTCCTGGATGTCCGCGGCTTCGTCGAAATCATGGAGACGTACCAGCTTGGCGATGGGGAGTCCGTGGCGTGGTGCCTCGCAGCGGGGCTCGTCGCCGGGCAGCTGAGCGCTGCCGCGGTCATGCTGGGCCCGAAGCGCTGGCGGAAGCACGGGGCGATGTTGGCAGTGGTCGTCGCGGTTGCCTGGACGATGCTTGCCGTACAGGCCTTTGCCCGGGGGCTTCAGATCGACAACTGCGGCTGCTTTGGCGTCTACCTTGGCCAGGAACTCCGCTGGTATGTCCTGGTGCAGGACGCAGCCTTCATCGGCGTGGCGGCCTGGGCATGGGTAAGCACTGCCGGGTGGCGTCTGCGTGGACGAGGGAATCCCGGGGAAGCTGCGGCTGACGTGGCGGCCAGCGGGCAGTATCGCCATGTATGACGTCGCCGTCATCGGAGCGGGCACCGGCGGTCTCACGGTTGCCCGGCTCACCGCGCAGGCCGGGCAACGCGTCGCCTTGATCGAGCGTGACCGGCGCGGCGGCGACTGCCTCTGGACCGGCTGCGTGCCGACCAAGGCGCTGATCCATGCCGCGCAACGGGCCCACGACGTCCGCGAAAGTGCGCGCTTCGGCGTGACCCACAATGGGGCTGGTATCGATTTCTCGGTGATCCGGCGCCACATGGGGGACGCGCAACACCAGGCCGGCCGTGCGGAAAGTGACGACCGCATCGCTTCGTGGGGCGTGGATCTCATTCGGGGCGAAGCGCACTTCGTCGACGCACAAAGGGTCAAGGTTGACGGCAGGACGCTCACCGCACGGTCATTCGTGATTGCGACAGGCAGCCACCCGGTCGCCCCGTCGATCCCCGGGCTCCAGGAGGCTCCGTTCGAAACGAATGTGGAACTCCTTGCGTGGGACGAGCTGCCCGCATCCCTTGCCATCTTTGGCGCAGGCCCGATTGGCGTGGAGTTTGCTCAGGCGATGTCGCGCCTCAGTGTCCAGGTGACCCTCATCGAGCAGGCGCCGCGCGTCCTGGAGCGAGAAGACGCCGAAGCGTCCCGTATCATCGCTACCGTGTTGAAGCGCGAAGGCGTGAAGGTCCTGGCCAACGCGCGGGTAGGCGAAGTCAGCCATGCCGGGCAACAGATCCAGCTGCAGGTCGATCATGACGGTGATCAACGAGCGGTCGTCGCTGAACGGCTCGTCGTCGCAACAGGACGGGCGCCATCCATCGGGACGCTGAACCTTGAGGCAGCCGGGGTTGAGGTCTCCAGCCAGCGGTTGACAGTCGACGCCTATCTTCGCACCTCCCAACCACATGTCTACGCAGTTGGTGACGTCGCGGGTGGTGCGCAGTTCACCCATGTCGCCGAGGATCAGGGCCGAACCGTTGCCGGCAACCTGCTGCGGCGGGGCCGGTTTTCGCGCCCCTCGAAGTGGAACGGGCGCGTCGTCCCGCGCGTTACCTTCTCCGACCCCGAAGTCGCCGCCGTGGGGCTCACCAGCCAGGAGGCACGCCGGCGCCATCGCGGTGTGCGCGAATGGACAGTGCCGCTCGACGCGGTCGACCGTGCTATTACGACAGGCGCGACTGACGGCTTCATCCGCCTCGTCACTGCGCGGGGCTGGCAGAGCCGCATCCCGGGTCTGTCCCGTCACCTGGGCGACGAAATCGTTGGCGCCACCATCGTTGCGCCTTCGGCGGGCGAGTTGCTTATGCCGATCGTGATGGCAATGCGGGCCCACCTTCCCGCCGGCGTTGTTGCGTGGAACATGCAGGCGTACCCGACCCTCTCGCTCGGAGTACGACAGGCGGCGGGCCGCATGTTCGACCCGGGCGCCTGATCGCCGTCACCGTGGAAGCAGATGGAATTTGGCGAACTGCGCAGGACGTACCGGTGGATGGCCCACATCTACGATCGGCTTTTCGAACGCTTCTACCGGGGAATGCGGGCAGCAAATTTTCGCGCACTGGCGCCAACACCATCCGACACCGTCCTGCTTGTCGGCGTGGGCACCGGGCTCGACCTTCCGCATCTGCCGCCGATCGGTCGTGCGCTGGCGCTCGACGTTTCTCCCGAGATGCTGGTCCGCGCACGGCATGCCCGTTCGCGCTCTCCTGTCGACTGCATCGTGGCCGATGGGGCGCGCGTCCCGGTACGCGACGGCAGCGTCGACGCCATCGTGTGCCACCTGGTGCTGTGCTCGGGCCCCGACGGCCGGGCGCTCTTGGCGGAAGCAGCCCGTGTCGTTCGCATCGGCGGCCGCGTGGCAATCATTGACCATTTCGCACCGCATGGCCGCCTGCCACTGTGGCGGCGGGTCGCGTCTCGTGCCCCGGCACTCCTTGGCACGCATCTCGACCGTCCGGTCGAACCAATGCTTGCCGGCCTTCCGTTTGTCGTTCGGGAAGACAGGCGCTGGAAGCGCGGACTTTATCGCTCGCTGCTCCTCGAACGAGTTTCACCAGGAGACTGAGACCACATGCAGGGTTGATCACTGGAGTGAATGACGGGTGAAAAGCTGCGCCAACCGGGGCAAAGTATTCTGAAACGGTCGGCCTGCTTCGGGCGACAGAAACGACGACGCCGGGGCTGCAGGGGAGGAGTGGAAGGCACCAAGGGGAAGGCGATATGAGTGCACAACGACACAGGGCTGATGGAAGCATTGCGCTTCTTCGTTTCCTGCGGCCACCCACCGCCGGTCCCGAGGTGTTGAACGAGCGTACAGGTATGCAAGGAATGCCCGCGCCGGCTGACCCGGTTGGCTTTTCGGGTGACCTTGTCGAGCTGGCAACGCGCGCGCGGTCAGGTGAGGAGTGGCGAAACGCCCCCTTCCGCGAGGCGGCGGCAGCTCTGCAGTCTGTGCAACCTGGAGACATCGCCAGCGACGCTGGTCGCATGGCCTTCTGGATCAACGTGTACAACGCCCTGGTTATCGACGCCGTGCGCAGCCTTGAGGTGCAGACTTCCATCCGCGAACACAACGGCTTTTTCCACCGGGCTGCCTACGACATCGGCGGGTTGGTGTACACGCTGGACCAGGTCGAAAACGGCCTCTTGCTCGGCAACCGCCCGCTGCATCGACGGCTCCCTCCACCGTTCGAAGACGGCGATCCCCGGCTCCAGGCAGCGCCGGGGCGCGTCGACTCGCGTGTCCACTTCGCACTTAATTGCGCCACGCGGTCGTGCCCGCTCATCAAACCGTACGACGCTGATTCGCTTGCCGGTGAGCTGGATGCCGCAGCCCGCCATTTCATTAACCACGGGGGCGTCCAACGCGACGAATCCGGTGAAGGCGTTGTGCTCTCCGCGATCTTCTGGTTTTATGCGGTCGATTTCGGCGGGCCGGAGGGAGTGACCGGTTGGATACTCCCCTACTTGCACAGGCAGGCTCTCCGCGAAGCATTGCAGCGCGGGCCAGTACGGTTCGAAGACTACGATTGGACGCTGCCGGGCGGAGCCGCCACCTGATGTACTGGGACCCCGACACGGTCAGCGATCCGCTTGACGCACCACTGCTTCGTAATCTTCTTGCCGAACGTTTCGCCGCGCTCCGCGACGAACGCGCACTGCACATGGGCGCGCGCTGGTATACTTATGGTGAGCTTGGCGAGCATGTCGGCCGCACAGCGAATGCGCTCGCTGATGCGGGTGCTCGCCGCGGCATGCGCGTCGGTGTTATGCTGCCGAACGGCCCGGAGTTCGTTTTCGCCTGGCTGGGACTGGCGATCCTCAACGTCACCATGGTCCCCGTCAATGTCCACTTGGTCGGCGAAGGGCTGAGCGACATCATCCATGGCGCGCGCCTCGACATCCTCGTAACCGATTCCGAGCGGTTGAAGCAAGCGCGGCACGTTTGCAACCCCTCTGAGCCAGCGCCACGAGTGCTGGTGCACGGGACCGGTGGCGCCGACAGCTTCGACCGCTGCCTGTCCCGGGCAGCAACGACCCTCCCGATGGGCACCCCTGCTTCCATGTCCGACGACGCGCTCATCGGCTACACGTCCGGTACCACGGGCCCTTCGAAAGGCGTGATCTTGAGCCGGCTGGCGCAGTTCTGGCATGGCGCCAACTACTACCGTGACTTTGTCCGGCTCGGACCAGGGCAGTGTGGATACACACCGCTGCCACTGTTTCACGTCTCAGCACAAGGCTTTGTCCTCGGGTGCTTCCTCGGCGGCGCCGCAGTCGTCATCGACCGAACGTTCAATCCGTTTACGTTCTGGCACACCATCCGCGAACACCGGGCGGAATCGTTCAACTACGTAGGAGCCATGATTTCAATGCTGTGGCGGCGCCCCTCCCGGAACGATGACTGGGACAACCCGGCCGTCCGGGCTGTCGGCTCGGCCACCCCGCCAGAGCTCCATGAGGCGTTCGAACGGCGGTTCGGCCTTCAGCTCATTGAAACGTATGGGCAGACCGAGCTCGCCGGGCTGTGGCTCACGGACCCACCAGCCGGCCGCGAGATCGGCCGCGTAGGCGTTCCCTGCCGTTGGATGGACGCGAAGGTCGAACGGGACGACGGCACCACTGCGAGCCCGGGGGAGACCGGGGAGATTGCTCTCCGATCGCACCATCCGCTCCTCATGACAACCGGCTACTTTGGCAACGAAGCCGCCACCGCACATGCCTTCCGCGGTGGCTGGTATCACACCGGCGACGCGGGCGAACAGGACACAGCCGGCTCCATCCGTTTCGTCGGCCGTCTCAAGGACTTCATCCGTCGGCGTGGGGAGAATATCTCCGCCTTCGAGATCGAACGCGCGGCCCAGAGCCACGCAGCCATCCGTGAAGCAGCGGCCGTGGCCGTCCCCTCGTCTCTTGGTGAGGACGAAATCTTGCTGGCCGTGATCCCCGAAGAGAATGAACGTATCAGCGAGCGCGAGCTCCATGCTCACCTCGAGCCCCGGCTCGCCACGTTCATGCGCCCCCGGTATATCCAGATCCGCGAGGAGTTCCCCCGCACCCCCACTCAGCGCGTCCAGAAATACCGTATGAGGGATGAATGGCTTCAATCGGAACACAGGCCCATCGGGGGCCAGGCGCAGGCAAACACTAAGCAAGCAAGGGCGTTCCGCTGACCTCAAGAGGGTCCGCCACGAACCGCGGCCATCATCTCCCACCTTTACCTCCGCGGTCCCCATCGGGAGGCAGTCCCTCAGCCCTTGTGTCGAGATGATGCCGTACGAGTCTTCTGCCGGGGTGGTGTTGCCGCCATAAGGAACATGCCAGGCCGCGGTAACCGTGAGCAATTGTGGTTGCCTCTGATTGCGCCGCGGCGACGCCGGCTGCATGGCTTTCGCTACGATCTTACGTTTCCGTTCATCAAAGACGACGCCGCCTTCGTATATCTCCGAATGCCCCGTGCGTTCCCGCCCATACGTGCGCGAGCTACGGGACGAATTGACAAGAGGGATACGCAGTGAACTGGACCTATCCAGCCGGAGCAGGTGATGCCGGGATATACGAGATCGGGCGACGCCTCGCCGTGCATCTCGGCCGAATGCCTGACGCAACGAGTTTTACCTATGACCCGCGCCAGATGCTTCGCATCACACGCCGCGTCGAACGTGCGGCGCGGGGTGGTCGCCTTCTTGTCGGCTTCCAGCGCGCCGCAAAGTTCGACCTCGAAGTCGAACGCTATCATGACTTGCTGAGCGCTGGCACGGTCATTACGGTCTTCGCGCATGGTCGGCCCGGGGTGTGCCCTGACGGGCTCGATTACCGGGAAGTCCCGCACGATGTTCGCCGTCTGGAAAACCAGTGGTTTCTTATCTCCCGGTCTCCCGAACCAGTCGCCTTCGTGAGCTGGGAGCTCGGCGATGAGCAGGCCTTCGGCGTGGGTGGCGCAGCAGCGGAGGGAAAGCATTTCGTCGGTTTTGTGTCCGACGATCCGGACGTTGTCGCCGCGCTCGCAGCCGCTCTTGAAGCGGTCCAAGGCCTTACGCCGCCACCGGCAGCCACCCGACCGGTCCCGTCCCCGGAAGTCGATGAGCTCGCAGCCAGGGTGCGCGCAGTCGATCCACCGACAATGGACGCGCATCCCGGTGCTGTGGTCGTGCCCGTAGGGCGCGGTAATTCGGACGATGCCGTCCGGCTGGCACTGGCTATCGGCTTGGCGGAGTCGCGGGCTGTGGTGCTCGTGGACCGCAGCAGCGAAGGGCTGTTCAGCAGTCCCTACGCGTCGATGCGCGCCGACGACAGCCTCCGACCCCGCCGGGATGCGCTCTTCGACGCGGCGATCGCGGGTCGAGAAGGCCGTGCCGAGACAGCTACCGCGATCGCCGCCGCCGGTGTGCTTGGTGTGGAATGCGGCGGGTGGTTCCCCACGGCTGCCGGGGCCGAAGGATTGAGCATTGCGGCCCGGCAGTTCGGCGGCGCGGTTCTTGTCCTGCCCGAATCAGTGCATCGTCCTGGTATCGGGGAACGGATCCGCGGGATGTCGATCCAATCCCTCGAACGCCTCGGCCTGGCACTCGTGATAGCGCACAGGCCCTACTAGGAGGACCATCGGGAGCGTGAGCCTCACACCAATGCCGACATAGTAGGGCGTCTCGGCGGTCGCCATGGCTCCTCTGCAGATGCGGCAAACGGGCTGGCATTGGCGATGTGACGTGCCTCGCCACCCGAAGCTATACGGCGCGCCCGCCAAACCCGCACAACGTTCCTGCTAACCGTATCGCGAATGCGCTCAGGGTGCCTGGCCCTGGCGGTGCTCAAAGTCACGGAGCGACGCGGGAAGCGAAACGGGCTACAAGAGCGAAGTGCCGACCGGGCCCAATTGCTGCCGCCCGACATTTATCGTCGAGTCCGAATGCAAATCTCAGATGGTAGCAGGGGGGAGGCTCGAACTCCCGACCTCACGATTATGAGTCGTGCGCTCTGACCGGCTGAGCTACCCTGCCGCACTGTCAAATCTATCAACCGGCCCTCGTCGGGGCAATTCACTTGCCGGCCAGGGCGTCCGGCGGTCGCGGGTCAACGCGATGGAGCTTCCAATCGACGCCACTTGACGTAAAGTCGACGACTGCTGCCCAGCCTGCACGGCGGTTCGCATCTGAAAGCGGCATGGGTGCTCCCGAATAGATTGCCGTCACGTCCTCTGTGGTGACATCCGCGTGTGGTTCCCAGTGCCCAAACGCCATGTAATCCCACTCCCCGCGTGCGGCGGCGACCTCGGATGCAAGGATTGGGAGCGAACGGTACGAGTCTTCGCCATCGCGGTGATAATGGCCATGGCCGAGGGCGACGTGCCAGCGGCGGTCCGATCGCCGCGGCAGCCCATCTAGCGGCTTGAAGTGCCAGTCCGTATCAAGGTATGCACGCCCCCAGAACACGACGTCCCTGCCGTCGAGCTCATAGGTCCCACCCTGGTGCTCGCGGAAGAGGTGCATCCCGGGGACGTTGCCTTCGAAGTCGTTGCGCCAGTAGATGCTGCCCTCGTCCATGGGGTCGTGGTTCCCGGGCAACAACACCACGGTCCCATCGACCCGCCGGAGCTGTTCGATGGCAAAGTCGACCGTCTCCTGGGGTACACGGTCGTTGTCGAAGAAGTCACCCGCGATAACCAGCGCATGGGCGTCCGAATCATTCGCCAGGTCGATGACACGCCGGAAGGCGGTCTCGATAAGCTCACGGCGCTCACTCCACGTGTCGCCTTCGTTGCCCACGTAGGCGCCCAGGTGCACATCGGACGTATGGACCATCCGGAAGTCTCGTGGTTCCCTCATTCGCCAAAACTCTCTTTCATCGCCTGGAGCTGTCGCGTGTGGTCATATGCGTGAAGGCGCAAGAAGAGGAACCACTCGCGCCAGTTCAAGTCACCGAAAAACGGGTGTTGCCACTTAACGTCGAGGTTGGCAGCCGGGTCTGCCTCCTCAACATGAGCGTACGTTGATGCCATTGCCTCGTCATGCAGACGGAGCAGCGCCTCGCGGTCGCCCGGCAATGTATCGTCTTCATTCGGCGGGAGCTCGCCAGTGTGCGCGACATAAAGGAGCTCACGGCCGACGTGTACGTTCGAACCGATGACGTGCTTTATGCATTCAAGCGGGGTCCAACCGTCTTCCTTCGCTTCCTCTACGGGCGGTTTGCGCTCGAGTTCGTCCTCCGCAAACGCGTTCGCAGCTGCCGTGAGTTCATCGACGCCCTCGCGGACACGTGAGATGAGCTCCGGAAGCGTCTTCTCGGACGCTTGCACCTGCAGATACTCGCGGAGTCGCTGCATTTCCGGGTCTTGTGTAGCCAGTGTTCCGCCCCCATTCCGTTTCACCGCAGTGTGCCACGAGGCTGCCAGCCACCGCTAGGTGTGACATCCAGAGACGTTGGTGACAGGGGTCGGTGACTGAAGAGGACCTCCGGGAGAAGGTGTGGTTTGCAGAAACGCACCGATCCCAGGAGGTCCTCTTGCACCCTAACGCGAAACTGA
>SKSF01000137.1 GCA_007118095.1 Dehalococcoidia bacterium | reverse complement strand
CGGCAGGTGGAGCGGGACCTCGCGGAAATCGCGGCCAAAATCGAGCAGGGCGACGATGACCTCGACGCGCTGATCGAGCAGCAGGCGCGACTGTTCGAGCAGTTCGATGCGCTGGACGGTTACCGGATCGAGTCGCACATCGGCCGGGTGCTTGACGGCCTGGGATTCGATGTGGAGGAGCGGACGAAGCAGTGCGACGAGTTCAGCGGCGGATGGCAGATGCGGATTGCGCTGGCGAAAGTGCTGGTGCGCCGCCCGGAGAACCTGTTGCTCGACGAGCCAACGAACCACCTTGACGCGAAGACGCGGGAGTGGCTTGCGTCGGAGCTCTCGGAGTACCCGGGTACGGTGCTCATGGTGACGCACGACGGCGAGTTCCTGGACCAGATCGCGACGCGCATCCTGGATTTGCGCGACGGGGTGACGGAAAGCTACACGGGCAACTACACGGAGTATCAGCGGCAGAAGGCGGAAAAGCTGCAGCAGCAAGACCGTACCGCAGCGCGACAGGAGCGCGAACTGGAGAAACAGGAGCGCTTCATCGAACGGTTCCGTGCGAAGGCGACCAAGGCAACGGCAGTGCAGAGCAGGGAGAAGCAGCTCGCGAAGATGGAGCGCGTGGAGCGCACACGCAAAGAGGCGGAGGTCCACTTCGAGCTGAACGCGAGCGGACGGACGGAGCGCGATGTGCTCTCGATCCGGCATGTGGGGCACGAGTTCGACGACAACGTGGTGCTGGTAGACGTGAACCTGCACGTGGAGCGTGGGCAGAAGGTCGCACTGCTCGGCCCGAACGGGAGCGGCAAGAGCACGTTACTGAAGATTATGGCGCGGCAGCTCTCGCCGACGATGGGCACGGTGGAATGGGCGGAACGTGCGCGGCCCGGGTACTACGACCAGCACCAGGACGAGGCGCTGGACCCGGAACGGACCGTCATCGAGGAAGTTAGGGCGATTGCCGGGAACAAGCCGGACGTGGAGTTGCGCACGGTGCTCGGGCAGTTCCTGTTCAGCGGCGATGCGGTTTTCAAACCCATCGGGGTGCTTTCCGGCGGCGAGCGGAGCCGGGTGGCACTGGCAAAGTTCCTTTTGCAACCAACGAACGTGCTATTGCTCGACGAGCCAACGAACCACCTCGACCGGACGACGCGGCGGAAGCTGCTGGAAGCGCTGCAGTCGTACGATGGGACGATTATCTGCGCGTCCCACGACCCGGGAATCGTCGAAGGGGTGGCAACGCACGTCTACGAGGTGAAGGACGGGGAGTGCAACGAGCTGTTGCACCTGCGCAAGGACTGAGAGCGGGGCACCGGGGTTGAGCGTGCGCCGGCACGCGCGGCACGCTTGCTGTGGAGAATTCGACCACGCGCTGCGAAGGATGTGATGGGAGGCCACGATGCCGGGACCGACTTTGACCCGCTGGAGTGGTGACGGACCGCCGACCGAGGAGCGGCTGAACGCGCTCCTTGCGGAGGAGGGGCTGGAGCCGCGCTGGTGGGGGAACGGGCCCTTCGACCGGTACGGGGAGCACGACCACAGCTACCACAAGGTGCTGTACTGCCTCTCAGGATCGATCACGTTCGTGACGGGGACCGAGAAAGAACAACACCAGTTGAAGCCGGGCGACCGGCTGGACCTGCCGCCTCACACGGCGCATTCGGCTTCGGTGGGGCCGCACGGGTGCCGCTGCGTGGAAGGATGGCGGATGAGCTGAACCCGTAGAATCGACGGGGAGGCGGCTCGCTATGACACATCTTGCATCGGTCCCAACGCTCCCGCGGGAAGCGGACGTCGTGGTCATCGGCGGCGGTATTGTGGGTTGCATGGCGGCATATGAGCTGGCGAAGCGCGGCCAATCCGTGGTGCTGCTCGAAAAGGGATTGCTGGCGGAGGAGCAGTCGAGCCGGAACTGGGGCTGGGTGCGCCAGAACGGCCGGAACCTCCGTGAGCTGCCGCTGGGCATCGCATCGCGCAAGCTCTGGGAGCAGCTTGGCGAGGACGTAGGCGCGGACATCGGATGGCTGCGGTCGGGGAACATCGACCTTGCATACGACCCGGATGAGCTGGCGCTGTTCGAACGCTGGCGCCGGCGGGCGCACGAGCTGGGGCTGGAAACGGAGCTACTGGACCGGGGAGAAGTAATGGAGCAGCTCCCCGGGATTTCTGGCGGGTTTGTCGGCGGGATTCACTCGCCGACCGATGGCCAGGCCGACCCGCACCGGGCGACCGCGGCGATTGCTGAAGCTGCACGGCGACTGGGCGCGGAAATCGTGGAGCGTTGCGGCGCCGAGTCGATCCGGGTCGAGCATGGCGATGTGGCCGGAGTGGAGACCGAGGGCGGGAGCATACGCACACCGAGCGTGGTGGTGGCAGCGGGGACGTGGTCGACACGGTTGTTGTGGGAGCTGGGGATCCGGCTGCCGCAGCGTCCCATTCGCAACACGGTGGTCGCGACGACCCCGACACCCGCGACATTCCGGACGGCCGTGTGGGCCGACGGTGTCGCATTCCGGCAGGACCACACGGGCAGGTTCATCCTCTCGGGCGGCGGGACGAGCGATACGGATGTGGGCCTCGATATGGCGAGGTTCGCGCGGCACTTTGCGCGGCCACTGTGGGATGCGCGCCGGCGAGGAGACGTCCGGCTGCATGTCGACCGGCAGACCGCTCGTGACCTGGCCACGGGGATGCCGTTTTCACCGTGGCGGCTGAAGCCGTGGAAGGTTGTACGAAACACGGAACCGCGAGTGAACCTGCGGAACGCGTGGAGGACGTTCGAGAATTTCCGGGGAATGATGCCTTCGCTGCCGCCGATCGGGATTGAGCGGACGTGGGCCGGGCACATCGACTACACGCCGGATGCGGTCCCGGTCATCGAGCGGCTTTCGTCGCCAGGCGGGCTGGTCATCAGCACGGGATACAGCGGGCACGGGTTCGCTCTGGGCCCGATCGGAGGTGTGCTGGCGGCGCAGCTTGCGGTACGGGAGACGCCCTCGTTCGACCTGCACCCGTTCCGGCTCGAGCGGTTCGCGGAGCGCGACACGCACGCGAACGAGCT
>SKSF01000162.1 GCA_007118095.1 Dehalococcoidia bacterium | reverse complement strand
GACCAGCTTCTGCCGCGGAGCGCTTATGACGACCTGCTGACACGTCACGGCTTCAGTGACCTGGGCTCGGCGGAACTGACTCCTGTGCATGCGCTGACGTGGGGGCGACGAGCGAGCTAACGGGGCAATGGTGCGGCGCTCGCGCGACGGCCCGGGCATGAGCCCGGGCCGTCTGCTTGCTGGTCCCGCCGACGGGGGAACTTACGAACCGGAGGGAGAGAGGAGGAAGGCGAGGTGGACCATGGGGCGGACGGACATCCCGCTGGCACCCTTGGATATCCAGCCCTTCTCCGAGGACATGTTGTCGACGCCGGCGATGTCGAGATGGACCCAGGGCGTATCGCCAACGAAGCGTTCGATGAACTTGGCGCCGACGATGGTACCCGCACCCTTGTTGGCGGTGCCGATGTTCTTGATGTCGGCGACGTCGCTTTTGATGAGCTCGTCGTATTCCTTGTACATGGGCAAGCGCCAGACCTTCTCGCCCGAGGTGGCCGCGGCGGATTCGATCGTGGACGCCAGCTCGTCGTTGTTGGTCATGAGGCCGTAGCAGACGTCACCGAGGGCGGTCGTGACGGCGCCGGTGAGGGTAGCAACATCGACGATGCGCTTCGCGCCGAGCTCCTTCGCCCAGCAGACGGCGTCGGCCAGGACGAGGCGGCCTTCGGCGTCGGTGTTGAGAATCTCGATGGTCTTGCCATTCATGGCGGTAACGACATCGCCTGGCTTGGTGGCGGTGCCGCTGGGCATGTTCTCCGTGAGAGCGGCCACGGCAAGGACGTTTGTGTTGGGCTTGAGTGCAGCGATGGCCTGCATTGCGCCGATGACAGATGCAGAGCCGGTCATATCGGCCTTCATCGCGTCCATGTTGGCACTGGGCTTGATGCTGATGCCGCCGGTATCGAAGGTGATGCCTTTGCCAACGAGGGCGATGTCGTAGTCATCGCCCGGGCGCGGGCGATAGGACATTCGGATCATCTTGGCGGGTTCGGCACTGCCGCGGGCGACGGAGAGAAACGACCCCATGCCTTTCTGGCGCGCGTCCTCCTCTTCCAGCACTTCGAATTCGAGGCCACCGCGTTCTGCTACCTGACGGGCGCGATCGGCGAGGATGGTGGGGGTCAGGTGATTCGCCGGGGTGTTGGCCAGGTCGCGGGTGAGATTGGTGGCTTCGCCGAGTGCCGTCCCCTGCTCCACGCCTTCGTCGAGCTGCGAGACCTTTGCCTCGTCGGCTTCGACAAGGACCAGGGTCTCGACCCCGAGATTGCCGTTGTTCTCGTCCTGGTTCTCGGAGGCCTTGAACTGCGTGAAGCGGTAGGAGCCCATGACGGCGCCTTCGGCCATGGCCCGAGCGCAGAGTTTGGGATCCAGCCCTCCGATGCCGGCGCCGTGGGTGAGGGTTGCGACGGTCTTGATGCGGGGTTTGCGCAGGGCACGGATGACGTTCGCCTGGAGGTTGCGGATGGCGTCGTAGTCGAACTCTTCGCGCTTTCCAAGCCCGACGACCATGACGCGCGGGGCGGTCATGCGGCCGTCAGTATAGAGGGTGGCGGTTTCGCCGGACTTCCCTTTGATGTCGCCCATTTCGATGAGGCGCGAGATGGCGCCGCCAAGGGCATTGTCGACGGCGCCTGTGCCGCCGCCGGGGGTGGTGACGCCTTCGAAGAGGTTGACGATGACGATGTCCGCCTCGATGGCGGTAAGGTCGCCGACCTGCACACGAACTTGCACGATGTTGACTCTCCGCAGTTGGGTTTGGGGAGAGTTTAGCGGCCCACAGCGCGAGACGCCGATATCGACGGGGTGGCGTGCGCGGGTACGCTGGCGAGAGAAATGGCAGAAGCGTCGTCGCACCGGATGGTCCGGTTCGGGTACCGGGCGTGGCACGTCACCGGGCGGTTCGGGCTCCACGAGCTCGTGCTGGTGGTGGCGGCGTTCCTGGTGTACTACCTGATCCGGGCGGCGGTGGTTTCGCGTGCGGGGGATGCGCTGCTGAACGCGTACGACATCATCGCGCTCCAGCAGGCGATGGGGATCTACTGGGAGCTGGAGATGCAGTCGTGGATCCTCGACAGTCACCTCGCCATCCGCCTTGTGAACTGGATGTACTTCTGGGGCCACATGCCGCTGATCATCGTCTTCGCGGCGTGGCTGTATTTCTGGCGGCGGCCGACGTATGTGCTGATGCGCAACGCGTTCCTGGCATCCGGCGCGATCGGGGTGGTGATCTACTGGCTCTATCCGCTTGCGCCGCCGCGGCTGGTGCCGTTCGAGGGGTTCGTGGACACGATGGCACTGTTCGATGAGCTGAGCTACCAGGCACAGGAAACGGAGGCGTTCGTGAACCCGTTTGCGGCTATGCCCAGCCTGCACTTTGGGTGGGCAATGCTCCTGGGTGGCGCGGTCGCTTGGGTGGGGCGGCACTGGTACCTGGCGGTGGCCGGGATTGCGTGGCCCATCCTGATGTTTTTCGCGATCGTGCTATCAGGGAACCACTTCATCCTCGACGCGGTGGCCGGGGCTGTCGTGGGGCTGCTGGGGCTCGTAGTGGCGTTGGGGATTGAGCGCGCGAAGCCGCGGGCGGTGGCCTGGCTACGCCGGCGCATACCCGCACTGGAAGGGGCAGCGGTGGAGCAGCGCTAGTTTCTGCTGTGGTAGAGGGGGAGGGGAACCATTGGCACGAAGACTTCGACGGCGAGCTCTTCGAGGACCGGCGTCCACTGCTCCCATGTGCCGCGGGCGTAAGCCGCTTCGGGGCTCGAGAGGGTGGCCTGGACGCCCCCGGCATCGCGGAAGGTATAGAGGCCGATGAGGCTGCCGTCGTGTCCTTCGGCGTGGTGGATGGACTTGAATCCGGGGATGCGGCGGACGTCGCGCAGGTGGACATGGCGGAACCAGCGGCCAAAGGCTTCGCGCTCTTCGGGCACCGGGACAGCGCGCACGAGCAGGAAGGGCAGATGGGGTTCCACTATGCGTACCGTTCCAGGAGCGAGATGACGAGGTCGCACGATGGGCCCGTATCGAAGCGGGTATCGACGACGACCACGGGTATGGTGAACGGGGTGGGCCGTTCGCGCATCTGCTCGAAGACTTCGACGCTGGCTTCAGAGAAGCCTTCGCGGGGCTTCCGGAGCCGCTGGCGGATGACAGGTTCGGTGGCGGTAAGCCGGACCGCGACCAGGGGTGCACCGTAGTCACGGGCGGCGCGGCGGAATCGGCGGCGGTCGCGGCCGGTGAGGTTTGTGGCGTCGAGGAGGGCCACGTCGCCGCGTGCCAGGGTATCGCGGATGCGGCGTTCGGCGATGGCGAACACCCGGGCGCTTTCGCTGCTGCTGTAGTCGGGTGTGGTATGAATCTCGCGGCGGATGGCGTCGCTCTCGATAGTCGTGAGCGGGATCGACTGGGCGAGTCGCGCGGCGAAGGTGGTCTTCCCGGCGCCAGGGAGACCGGAAAGGAGGATGAGGGCGGGGTGTGGTGGTGCGTTGCCGGTGTGCATGGGCTGTGCTAGCGTACCCTTGAGATATACAGGCAAAGGAAGATGCAAGAGAAGGGTTGCTGACCAAAGAGCGCAAGAACGAGATTATCGAATCGTTCGCCGCCCATGAAGGGGACACGGGCTCGCCAGAGGTGCAGGTTGCGCTCCTGACGGAGCGGATCATCTACCTTACCGAGCATATGAAGGCGAACAAGCACGACTTCCATACCCGGCGCGGCCTTCTAAAGCTCGTGGGACGGCGCCGGCGGCAGTTGCGCTACCTGAACTCCCGCGATGTGAGCCGGTACCGGAACGTTATCGCACGGCTGGGCCTCCGCAAGTAAGCGGGGGCTTTTTCGTTTCTCGCTTCCGCGGGCCGAGCATGGCGCCCGCGTTTGAACCATTCATCGCCGCAGGCAAGAGAAACAGCAGACGGCAGATCCTATCGGCCCCGGGGCGCCAGCATACTCACCCGGGACGTGCAAGTCATTTGAGCAGAGCAAAGACCGCGAGACAGAAGACGAGAAGATGTACACGTACGAAGTAGAAGTAGACGGCAAGACGATTACGATCCAGCACGGCATCCTTGCGCAGCAGGCAAACGGGGCGGTGACAGTCCGGCAAGGCGATACCGTGGTGCTGATTACGGCGACGATGGACGACGCGCGCGAGGGCATCGACTTTTTCCCGTTGACGGTGGATTACGAGGAGCGGCTGTACTCGGTTGGGAAGATCCCGGGCGGGTTTCCGCGGCGTGAAGGGCGCGCGAGCAATGACGCGATCCTGGCGATGCGGCTGACGGACCGATCGATCCGGCCGTTGTTTCCGAAGGGATTCCGGAGCGAAGTGCAGATTGTTGCTACGACGCTTTCGGCGGACCGCGAGAACCCGCCGGATACGCTCATCACGCTGGGCGCGAGCGCGGCGCTGATGATCAGCGACATCCCGTTTAATGGGCCGGTGAGCAGTGTTCGCGTGGCGCTGGTCGACGGGGAGTACGTCATCGACCCGACGTTCGACGTGGCGGAGACCGCGGACCTGGACATTGTGGTCGCCGGGACGAAGGACGCGGTGGTGATGGTGGAAGCCGGGGGCCATGAGGCCACGGAGGAGGCAGTGCTCGAGGCTATCGAGCGGGGCATGGAAGCCAACCGCCAGCTCATTGAAGTCCAGGAGCAGATGCAGCGCGAAGGCGGCCGCGAGAAGGTCGAGTTCACGCCGCACGAGGAGTCGCACGACGCGCACGAGGCGATCGAGGAGGCCATTCGTGACCGCCTCGACGAGCTGGTCACGAGCGCGGCGAGCGAGCGCAGCGAAGCGAACAAGCGGCTCCAGAAGGAGCTGACCGAGCAATTCGCCGATCGGTTCACGAAGAGCCAGGTCTCAGACGCGGTCTTCGGGCTCATCAAGAAAGCGATGCGCAACCGCGTCCTGGAGGAGGAGAAGCGGGCCGACGGCCGGCACCCGAAGCAGATCCGCGACCTGGACATTCACGTTGGGGTGCTGCCCCGGACGCACGGGACGGGCCTGTTCCAGCGCGGCGAGACGCAGGTGCTGACCATCGCAACGCTGGGCAGCCTGAGCATGGTGCAGAAGCTGGATACGCTTTCGCCCCAGGAGACCAAGCGTTACATGCATCACTACAACTTCCCGCCTTATTCGGTCGGGGAGGCGCGCCCGATGCGTGGTCCCGGGCGCCGCGAAATCGGACACGGGGCGCTGGCTGAACGGGCGCTGGAACCGGTTATCCCGGACCAAAACGAGTTCCCGTATGTTCTGCGGCTGGTGAGCGAAGTGATGTCTTCGAACGGCTCGACGTCGATGGCGAGCGCGTGTGGCAGCACGCTGGCTTTGATGGACGCAGGCGTCCCGATCAAGGCGCCGGTGGCAGGCATTGCGATGGGCCTGATTATGGGCGAGGACGGCAACTACAAGGTGCTTACCGACATCGCGGGCCAGGAAGACTTCATGGGCGACATGGACTTCAAGGTCGCGGGTACCGAAGACGGGATCACCGCGCTGCAGATGGACATCAAGATCGGCGGTGTCTCCCGGGAGCTGCTCGAACAGGCGTTGGAACAGGCGAAAGAAGCGCGGCTGCAAATCCTCGACGCTATGCGCGAGGTGATTGCGGAGCCGCGTGAGGAGCTATCGACGTATGCGCCCAAGATGTACCGCCTGGCGGTCGACCCCGAGCAGATCGGCCTGTTGATTGGCCCCGGTGGCAAGACTATCCGGCGCATCCAGGAAGACTCTGGTGGTGCGACGGTGGACATCGAGGAAGACGGCACGGTCTTCGTCGGCGGCGTGGACGATATGGTCGTCCGCCGCGCTGTCCAGATGATCGAGGGGATGACGAAGGATGTGAAGGTGGGCGATGTGTACACCGGCAAGGTGACACGCTTGCTCAACTTCGGCGCCTTCGTCGAGATCCTCCCGGGCAAGGAGGGCCTCGTCCATGTGTCCGAACTGGGTGAGGAGCACGTGGACCGCGTAGAGGACGAAGTGAGCGTTGGCGATGAGGTCACCGTGATGGTGAGCGAAATCGACAACCTCGGGCGCATCAACCTCTCGCGCCGCGCAGTGCTGCTCGGTGAGGAACCGGGGGCGCGCAGCGGCGGTGGCCGGGACGACGACGAAGGTGGCCGCAGCGAACGAGGTCAGCGCGAACGCCGGGGCGGCGGCAGTGGTGGCCGCCGCGAAGGTGGCGGACGCGGTGAAGGCGGAGGACGTAGCGAAGGCCGTCGTGAAGGCGGCGGCCGGGGCGAAGGAGGCCGTGGAGGCCGCGGCGGCGGTGGCGGTGGCCGCGGTGGTGACGGTGGCGGCCGCGGTGGTGATGGCGGTGGCCGTGGCGGCGGTGGTGGCCGCCGGGGTGGCGGTGGCGGTGGCCAGCAGTCATCGCGCGGCGGCAGTACACCGAGCGGCGGGGCGAGCCGCGGCTGGACGCGCCGGACCGAGGAATACCAGGGGCCACCACAGCCTCCGCCGCCTCCGCGCCGGGGACTTGGTGGTGGCGGGTCGTACGAAGACGACTAGCCCCACTCCGGGGACTCATTCGACTGACAAAAGGGCGCCCGCACGGGCGCCCTTTTTTGTTGGGTTGGCAAGAGGCTTGACACGGGTCCGCTGTGGACCGAAACTCACACTATTCGGATTTTCGAACAGCGTTAGACGATGACAAAGCCCTCCACTCGACGGCGCCGAAATCTCGGCTACGAAGCTTCGCGACAGGCGATCCTTGACGCGGCGCGGGAGGTGATGCGCGAGGAGGGGGTGGCAGCGATGAGCATGCACGGTGTCGCGCGCAGGGTGGGGATTAAAGCGCCATCGCTGTACACGTATTTCGAGAGCAAGCACGCGCTTTATGACGAACTTTTCCGCATCGGCATGCGCGAGTACCGGGCGCGACTGGACCAGGTAGAGCAGGACGCGGGACCGGGGCTGGATGCACTCGATGCGTTTGTGCACGAGTCCCTGCGGTTCGCGGACGAACACCCGGAGCTGTTCCAGCTCCTGTTCGAACGGCCGGTGCCGGGTTTTGAGCCGTCGACCGAGGCGATGGAGGAGGCGGCGGGCCTCCTTTCTGACACGGACTCGCGTGTCCGAAGGATGATGGCATCCGGGGTGATCCGTACAGAACTCGACGTTGAGCAGGCGCGCGATGTGATTGTCGTGCTCGTACAGGGACTGATGTCGCTGAAGCGGGCGAACGAGCCGGGCGTCCGGGCCGGGGAAGGGCGCACCGGGAGGGTGTTGCCGCACATCGTCGGATTGCTCAAGACCGCATGGAATCCCGGGGCGGAAGACCCCTCGAAGGAGCAAGGCAAATGAGCAGCATCACGGGTACACGGGCGACAGCGGCAGCGGAGATCCCGTTGCCAACGCGCGATGAGACAGAACGACTTGCGCACGACGAGCTCGCACGCTTTGTCGCGTTGCTGGAACAGCTTGACGATGGTGACTGGACACAGCCCACGGCCTGCGAGCGCTGGACGGTACGGGATGTTGCAGCGCACCAGGGGGCGCATGTGGAAGCGGGCATGGGCGTTTTTGGAACACTGCGGCAATTCAGCCCCCGGCTGCGCAAGATGTACCGGGAGCCGGGAATGTCACCGCTGGACGAAGTGAACGAGGCGCAGGTGGGGATGCGGCGCAACTGGCCAGTCGAGCGGATTGTTGGCGAGATCCGGGAAGGGACCCCCAGGGCAATCGCATCGCGGCGGCGGATGCCGTGGCCCGCGCGGCACCTGCCCGTCCCGGTGCCGGATTATGGGGTGATGAGTATGGATCGGCTGCTGCACGTCATCTATCCGCGAGACATGTGGATACACCGGCTGGACATTGCGGATGCGACGGGGCGGACGTTCGAACTGAGCGATGTACACGATGGGGCGCTGCTGGCGCAGGCGATCCGGGACATGGACCGGAATGTCCGAAAGGGCGCGCCGGGGTACTCGGTACTGCTCGAAGTGGATGGAGCGGGTGGTGGGCTGTGGCGACTGGGGAAGGGCGACGAGATCCGCGTCTCGATGGAGCTGCCCGCCTTCCTGCGGGCTTCCAGCAGGCGGGTTTCGCCCCAGGGACGGTCGGCTGCAGCGGACGTTTCGACGCCGGACCCGGACATCCGCGAGCGGGTGCTCAACTCGCTGGTGACTGCGTACTGAATGGGATTGCGACCGGCTTTACAGGCGGGGTAGATACTCGGCGAGCTCGAAGTCGCTGACGTGGCGGCTGTAGCGGTCCCATTCGATCCGCTTGTTGCGGATGAGGCTGTCGTACATGTGGTCGCCGAGGGTATCGCGAAGGAACGACGAGCTCTCGGCGACTTCGATGGCTTCGATGAGGCTGCCGGGTAGCCGGTCGATGTTGCGCCTGGCGCGTTCATCTTCGGAGAGTTCGAAGACGTTTTCTTCAACCGGGGCGGGGAGGGGGCGCTCGTTCTCGATGCCATCGAGCCCGGCAGCGAGCAGGACAGCGAAGACCAGGTACGGGTTACAGGCGGGGTCGGGCGAGCGGTATTCAACGCGCGTGTGGATCT
Organism: Dehalococcoidia bacterium; assembly: GCA_007118095.1. Classification (GTDB taxonomy): domain Bacteria; phylum Chloroflexota; class Dehalococcoidia; order Tepidiformales; family Tepidiformaceae; genus SLAK01. The sequence goes on along the minus strand of SKSF01000162.1, from coordinate 2,917 downwards.
CGTCGCCGGCCTTGTATTCAGGGATGCGGATGAGATCGCTGCGGTTACGCCGGGCCCAGCTCAAGTAGAGGGGCGCTTCGAAGCCGGGGACGAGGCGCTTGTAGCTATTGACCCACTGATTCGTGACGAGGGTGAAGGAGCGGGCGTGATGCAGGAGGCCGGCGATATAGGCGCGCGCGAGGCTGCTGAGGTAATACGGGTCGCTGGCGTCGAAGAAGGCGTTGCGTTCGCCTTTGAAGAGTGACTGGTGGACGTGCATGCCGCTGCCGTTCTGGTACTGGAGGGGCTTGGGCATGAAGGTCGCGTAGACGCCGGCGAGCGCCGCGATCTCTTTGACGACGACGCGGTAGGTCATGGCGTTGTCGGCCATCATCATGGCGTCGGTGTAGCGCAGCGCGATTTCCTGCTGGCTGGGGGCGACTTCGTGGTGGCTATATTCGACTTCGACGCCCATGGCTTCGAGCGCGAGGACGGTATCGCGGCGGAGGTCGCTGGCGGCATCGGTGACCTGGTCGAAGTAGCCGCCGTGGTCGAGCACTTCGGTGGAAGTCTGGCCCTTGAAGTAGAAGTACTCCATTTCGGGGCTGACGTAGAAGGTGTAGCCGAGTTCGGCGGCGCGTTCGAGGTGGCGGCGAAGGATGTAGCGGGGGTCGCCTTCAAAGGGAGTGCCATCGGGCCGGTAGATGTCGCAAAACATGCGGGCGACCCGTTGTTCACGGGGACGCCAGGGGACGAGCTGGAAGGTTGCGGGGTCGGGCCGGGCGACCATGTCGGATTCGTCGATGCGGGCGAAGCCTTCGATGCTGGAGCCGTCGAAGCCCATTCCTTCGTCGAGGGCTTTTTCGAGCTCTTCGACGGTGATGGCGAAGCTCTTGAGGTTGCCGACGATGTCGGTGAACCAGAGGCGAATGAACTTGACGTCATTCTCCTTGCATGCGGACTTCACGTAGTGCACCGATTCTGCGGTCATGGGCGAGCTCCAGCGGGGACTGCACCGGCCAGCATAGCGGCCGGATGTTTCGGGCGCGTTGCCAGCGGCGGGTCAGCGTACCGGCTGCGCCAGGACCGTACCGAAGAGATCGTAGTCGCCGGAGGCTTCGATGCGCACGGGGACGCGGCTGCCGGGCTCGGCATGACCGGCTGCGAAGACGAGGCCGTCGACCTCGGGGGCTTCGCGGTAGGTGCGGCCGGCGATGACGGGGTTGCCGTCTTCGTCTTCCCCTGCGCCCTCGACGAGCATTTCGAGGTCATGGCCGACGAATCGGCTGGCGCGTTCGCGCGCGATGCCTGCCTGGAGTTCCATCAGGCGGTCGCGGCGCGCGTGCTTGACCTCGTCCGGGAGGTGGCCTGCGAGATCATCGGCGCCGGTCCACTGCTGCCGCGAATAGGTGAAGACGCCTACGTGGTCGAACCGGATGGCCGTGGCAAAGTCCATGAGTTCCTGGAATTCGGCTTCGGTTTCACCGGGGAAGCCGGTGATGAAGGAGGTGCGAAGGACGAGATCAGGCATGGCGTCGCGCATGGTCTCGATGTTTTTCATGACACGCTCAACGTTTGCCGGGCGCTTCATGCGGCGGAGGGTGCTGTGTGCGCCGTGCTGGAGGGGCACGTCCAGGTAGTGGAGGACATTGGGCAGGCGGGCCATGGTCTCGGCGAGTTCCGGCGTGACGCGGCTGGGGTAGGCATACATCAGGCGCAGCCATACGTCGGGGCCGACTGCTTCGGAAAGCATTTCGAGCAGCCCGGGGAGGCCGGCAGCGAATCCCTGGCCGAGGTCCTCTCCCCATGCGGTGGTGTCCTGGGCCACGAGAACGAGTTCGCGGGCGCCGGCGCCAGAGAGGCGCTGTGCTTCCTTGATGAGCATCCCGGCCGGGGCCGAGCGAAGGCCGCCCTTTATCTTCGGGATGACGCAGAACGTACAGGGGGCGTCGCAGCCGTCGGAAATCTTCAGGTAGGCGCTGGGGCCGTCGAGGTGGGGCGTGCTCTCGGGTATGTCGTAGATGGCGTCGACATCGACGCTGAGGAGGCGGGCGACGTCGTGCCATTGCCCGACGCCGAAGACGTGGTCGACGCCGGGCGCCCGCGCCCGGAGCTCGCCGGCGTAGAGCTGGGTGAGACAACCAGCAACGATGAGCTTCTGGCCGTCGCGCTTGTCGCGCGCGAGCTCGTCGACGGCCTGGTAGGACTGCTCCTGGCTCTGTTCGATGAAGCCGCAGGTGTTAACGATGACGGCATCGGCGTCGTACGGGTCTTCGACGGGCAGGAGCTCGCCACCGGAAAGGAGTCGTTCGAGGTGTTCGCTATCGACGTCGTTCTTCGGACATCCGAGAGTCACGACGTGGTAGGTGCGGGGTACGGCCATCAGGGCTCCTGGCTGACGATGATTGTCATTTCATCGCCGGGTTCGCGTTCGCTCCCGGCGTCGGGCTGTTGCATGAGGACGATGCCGGGCTGGCCCTCGTCGGGTTCGTAGCGCACGTTGGGGACGAGGCCGGCGGATTCGATGGCTGCGATCGCGGCTTCCTCGGTCTCGCCAATGACACCAGGTACGATCCCCGTGGCCAGCGGCTCGCCTTCACCCTCGCCGGGCTCAGCCCCGGCGCCGTCGTCCGGCGGTGGGTCGTCATCGGCTTCGTCTTCCACCGCGGCGCCTTCGATGCCGGGGGCTCCCTCGCCTGCGGGGCCGCCGCCTTCGTCGCCACCCAAACGGGAAATGGCGAAGGCAAGCACCAGGACGGCGCCGATGACGACAACGGCGACTGTCAGGACGACCATACTGCGGGTTTGTGCCGCGGGATCCTGCTGGATGCGGCGAGCGGGTACGGGTGTACCGAAACCGGCGCCGATGGTTGGCTCGTCGTCGTAACGCTCGCCGGGTGAGAAGTCCTCGATGGGCGCGGCCTGGCGGGCCTGGCGG
>SKSF01000089.1 GCA_007118095.1 Dehalococcoidia bacterium | reverse complement strand
GCCCATTAAAGCGGTACGCGAGCTGGGTTCAGAACGTCGTGAGACAGTTCGGTCTCTATCCGCCGTGGGCGTAGGAGGTTTGAGAGGAGCTGCCCCTAGTACGAGAGGACCGGGGTGGACGGACCGCTGGTGTGCCGGTTGTTCCGCCAGGAGCACCGCCGGGTAGCCAAGTCCGGAACGGATAAGCGCTGAAAGCATCTAAGTGCGAAGCCGTCCTCAAGATGAGACCTCCCACCGGATTAACCGGGTAAGACCACAGGAAGACTACCTGTTTGATAGGCGCCAGGTGTAAGTGCAGCAATGCATTCAGCTAAGGCGTACTAATGGTCGAGGGCTTGACCTACATTGAGGTTCGCCTACATGTACCCATGCAGTCACTCTCACTCTTCAGCACTCAAGGTGCTCCCGGCACCGCTCGCGTCGCGGGGTGGAGCAGTGGCAGCTCGTCGGGCTCATAACCCGAAGGTCGGAGGTTCGAATCCTCCCCCCGCTACCAAATCACCACACCGAAACAAAACGCCCCTCATCACGAGGGGCGTTCTTCATGCTTGCCGTGTGCCCGTCGCGCGTACAACCTGTATCCTCAGCCACCAATGGTCGCCCCAACCAGGGACACACGTCTCGCGCACCCAGTCCGCCGCAAGCCACGTGCAATCATCTTCGCCCTCATGCTCACACTGGTGCTCGCAGCGTGTGGCGATGACAACGGCAACACGTCGTCAGCCGCGCCACCCACGCCCCCACCATCCCCCGCCCCCGGCGAAACGCCGATACCTACCCCAACCTTTGAGCCGGGTCAGCACTACGGCGTCCTCGACGGGATCCCTATGGAGGGTTCCGAGTTCGACCGCCGGGCCAGCCTGGCCCCCGTAGCTATCATGGTCGACAACCACCCCGCTGCCTATCCGCAGCAGGGCCTGGACAGGGCAGACCTCGTCTACGAAACCTTCGTCGAAGGCCAGTTCACTCGCTACCTCGCCGTCTATTGGCGAAAGGACAGCGAACACGTTGAACCCGTCCGTTCCGCCCGCGTCCCCTTCGTCCACTGGACATACGAACTCGACGCCATCCTCGCCCAGGTCGGTGCTGCGACCTATAGCGGCGAAGCCAACGCTATCCAGCGCGCACGAGAGTGGCAGATCCCCATCCTCGACCACGACCAGGCGATCGGCCCACCCGCGTTCCGGCGCACCACCGAACGTCGGCCGCCGCACAATGTGGCGGCCGATACCCGGGCAATCCGCCAGGAAGCGGATGCCCGCGGAATCGCCTCCGCCGCGGAATTTGATGTTAGCGAACTCGACCGCTGGCAGTTCAAAGATCCCGGCGAGGGCATCGCGGACCTTCCCGCCGCCGGGCGGATCAATGTCCGGTACAGCAGCCAGCCTGCCGGTGGCACCGTCGTCGAATGGCGCTGGGACGAAGACGCAGGCTCATACGCCCGGTATCGCGACGGCGAACCCCATCGCGACGCCGGCACCGGCGAACAGCTCATGTTCACGAACGTGGCCGTGATGAACGTCCCCGCACGAACCGTTAGCCCCCACGGCCACGTTGTCTTCGACCAGGTCGGTGACGGCGCCGCTACCGTCTATCTCGATGGCAAGCGCATCGACGCGCGCTGGGAAAAACCATCAGAATCAGCCCGCACGCGCTTCTACGACGGAGACGGCTTCGAAGTCGCGTTCACGCGCGGCCCCACCTGGGTGCACATGGTCGCGCCTGCGAGCATTGTCGAAGACAGCGCGCCCTGATGCCTTCGGCGTTGGTCGATATTCCGTGCGCCTCCTGGCCGGGGGCCGGGGAACACCAAAAGGACAGCCCCACGGTCCCGAACCGTGGGGGTGTCCTTTTGGTGACCAGGGCCGCCAGTCCGATCCGCTATGCCGGCTTTCGCGCGAACACCGTCACACCGCGCGTATCGAACTCCGCGGCGTCAGATTCGTGCAGGCTTCCCGAGAACACATCCACCTCGTTGGACATCACCACGTCCGTGAAGCCCACCATCTCGAGCAACTGTCGCCACTCTGCTTCCAGCAGAGCACCGGCGATTCACCCGCTCCACAAATCGATGTCGTCTTTTGCCTCTTGCGGCACCGGGATGTGGACGAGGATGTCTCCCACCTGGATGCGGCCGCCCGGCTTCAGCACCCGGTACATCTCCGCGAGTACCTGCTGCTTGTCCGGGCACAAGTTCACCACGCCATTGCTGATGACCACATCTGCCGCGTTGTCGCCGGCGGGGATCTCCTCCGCGTAGCCTTCCCGGACCTCAACGTTTTCGACCCCCATCTCGCGTGCCGAGGAAGTCGCCTTCTCCCGCATCTCAGCGGTCATGTCCACGCTGATGACCTTGCCGCTCGGTCCTACCTGCCGCGCCGCCAGCAGTGAATCGAAACCGGCGCCGCAACCCACGTCGATGACCGTCTCGCCCGGGTTCAGGTCCCCGAAAAGAAACGGGTTCCCCGTGCCCGCGAACGACTCCACCGCTGCCGGTGGCAGCTGGTTCACCTGGTCTTCCGGGTAACCAAGCATCCTCGTCAGCGGATACCCCGTGTGGAAGTGGAACCCGAGCTCCGGGCTCACCGCCACGTCGCGGTACTTCTCCGCAATCTGTTGCCGGAGCTGCTCACGGTCGACCGCAGCCTTTCCAACTTGGACTTCCGTCATAAGCCCTCCCTCGTCATCACTGGTCGGCGGTTGCACCACCAGTCTTCGCCGATGATAACCAAACGGCGTACGTTATCGAAACCACCCGCTCCATGCTAGCGTCCGGCATAATAGCGCCATGTCTTCAGCCACGCGCACGTTCACTGCCTTCCTCGATGGGCCTGACACTCCCGACATTTCCAACCCCATTCATTCCACCGAAGTCGCACGCGATTACGGGTTCGAACGCGCCCTTGTCGGTGGCGTCTCTGTCTATGGCTGGTGCGCCCGCTCCATCGTCGAATCGCTCGGCGATGATTGGCTCGATTTCGGCTGGGCCGAAATCAACTTTCGCCGCCCCGTCTACCCCGGCGACGAAGTGACCGTCAGCGTCGTCGCCGGCGGCGCTGCTCCCGCTTCCCTGTCCCTGGCTAACGGCGACGGTGACGTATGCGTGCGCGGGACAGTCGGGCTTGGTGAAGCGCCCTTCCTGCCAGGCATGAGACTGCCCTCCCGGGTCGAACCCGTTCAACCGGCCGAGCCCCACACACCCCTCACCCCCGAAACCGCCCCGGTGGGCCAGGACCTCCCGCCGATGCTGCTGCGCTACGACGAGGAGACCGCCCGCCAGTACCTTGACGAAAAACAACGCGACGATGGCCCACCGTGGGCCGGCCCCGGTGCGCGGATTCATCCCGGCTGGCTCGCCGCCCGGATGACGCCGCTCCTGCACCACACCTACGTCTACGGCCCCGCCATCCATGCACGAAGCGAGATCCAGCATCTCGCGCCCGCATACGTGGGCCAGGATGTCGTCATCACCGGGCACTTCGTCGAGACCTACGAACGAAAGGGCCACCAGTACGGTATCGTCGATGGCCTCATCCTCGGCGAAGATGGCACACACCTCGCCCGCATCCGGCACACCACCATCTTCCAGGTTGCCCGGCGCGACTGACCCCGGCCCGATAGGGGCTTGACACACCTGCAAGTGGGGGCCACTATCGCGCGCACGTAGTTCGGGTCAGGTGAACAATGACCACTCCCGGGGATGGGCAAGGATCGGCGGCCAGGGCGCTCACCGGCCCCATCCTCAACATTACCCTCATCAACCTGGTCTTTTTCAGCGGCTACCTATTCTTTTTCCCCACCCTCCCCTTCTTCATCGACGAGCTCGGCGGCCGCGAAAGCGAAATCGGACTGCTCATCGGCATATCGAGCCTCACATCGCTCGCCTGTCGGCCCTTCGTTGGCTACTTCGTCGACAGGAACGGCCGCAAACCCGTCCTCGTCATCGGGCTGTTCATCTTCATCATCAATTGCCTCCTCCACAACTTCGCTACCAGCCCCGCCGCCGTCCTCCCGCTTCGTCTGCTGACGGGAGCTTCCCTCGCCGCCGTTATCACCGCCGCCACCACCTTCATCGCCGACATGGCGCCGCCCGACAAACGCGGGTCCGCGCTCAGCTACTTCGCGCTTTCCAATGCCGTGGGCTTCGCTATCGGTCCCGCCCTCGGTGGCTTCATCATCAATTCGTCGATCTTCGATGGATTCGACAGTGCGCTCACCGGCCGATTCGACTGGCTGAGCGGCGCCCAGACCGGCGATTTCAACTTCACCACCATGTTCCTGGTTGCCGCCCTCATCGGGCTTATCGGCATGATCATGGCCATGCTGCTGCCCGAATCGCGCCCCGACTCCACCCCGAAACCCGGGCGGCCCGGTATCCGCGACCTGGTCGCCCGCGAAGCTGCCATTCCCGGGCTTGTCAATTTCGCCGTCGCGTTCTCCTTCGCCGGGATGGTCACCTTCATGCCGCTCTTCGCCCGCGATATCGGCCTCGAGAACCCCGGCAACCTCTTTATCGCCTATGCGGCCTTCGTCATTCTCATGCGCTTCACCGTCGGCCCCTTCATCGACCGCTTCAGCCGCGCCACCGTCATCGCTCCCAGCATCGTCGTCCTCATCGCGACCATGCTCGTCGTCGTCATCGCCGACAGCGTCTTTATGCTGTTCGTCGCGGCATCACTCTGGGGCATCGGCGCCGGTGTCTTCCAGCCGTCCATGATGGCGTACGCCGTCGACCGCTCCCGCCCCGAGACCCGCGGCCGCGCCATGAGCACTTTCACCATGGGCATGGACCTGGGCATCAGCATCGGCTCGCTCAGCCTCGGGCTCGTCGTTGAAGCCGCCGGCTTCCAACCCGCCTACTCCATGGCCGCGATCGTCATTGCGGCCGGGCTGGCCCTCTTCCTTTGGTCGTGGTTCCGCCAGCCCGGCCCCGCTGCCGCACCAAGCACCGCCGCCTGACCTCCCCTTCCGTTTACGTCAGCGTTGGCGTTTGCTAACCTCCCGCAACCACTATCACCACGAGGGGCATAGTCTATGGACTTCCGCGATACTCCCGAAGAATCCGCCTGGCGAAACGAGCTGCGCGCCTTCATCGAACAGGAAAAGCCCGAAGTCTCCGCCGAAGGACCCCAAATGGAGCGCGGCCGCGACCCGAAGCTCGACGCATGGCGCAAGAAACTCGCCGACCGCGGCTGGATCGCCCCCGCATGGCCAAAGGAATACGGCGGCGCCAGCCTCGGCGTCATGGAACAGTTCATCATGAACGAGGAGTTTGCCGAGGCCCGTATCCCCAACGTTGGTGGCATGGGCACATCAATGATCGGCCCCACCATCATCATTCACGGCAACGAAGACCAGAAGAAGCAGCACCTCGGCGCCATCCTTCGCGGCGAAGTCCAATGGTGCCAGGGCTATAGCGAGCCTGGCAGCGGCTCCGACCTCGCCAGCCTCCAGACGCGCGCTGTCCGCGATGGCGACGACTGGGTCATCAACGGCCAGAAGATCTGGACTTCCGGTGCACATAACGCCGATTGGATGTTCATGCTCGCCCGCACCGACCCCGATGCCCCCAAGCATCGCGGCATCACCTACTTCCTGGTCGACATGAAAACCCCCGGCATCACCGTCCAGCCCCTCATCAACATGGGGAACATGCACAACTTCAACGAGGTCTTCTTCGAAGACGTCCGCGTCCCGAACGAGAATGTCCTCGGCGAAGTCAACCGCGGCTGGTACATCGGCACCACCACCCTCGACTTCGAGCGCTCCTCCATCGGCAATGCTGTCGGGCAGCGTCAGACCCTCGAGTACTACATGCGCCACTTCAAGGAGAACGGTGGTCTCTCCCACACCGCACGCGCCCAATTCGCGGACCGCTGGATCGAGGCCATGACCGCCCGCATGCTCAGCTACCGCGTTGTCACGCTCCAGGCCAAGGACATGGTCCCGAACCACGAAGCGTCCATCGCCAAGCTTTTCAACTCCGAGCTCGGTCAGCGCATCGCATGGACCGCCATCAACACCCTGGGCCTCCCCGGCCAGCTCACGGACGAAGCCACGGCCCCCATGAAGGCCCGCGTCCCCCAGAGCTACCTCCAGACCGTGGCCTCCACCATCGCCGGCGGCACCAGCGAAATCCAGCGCAACATCGTCGCTACCCGCGGCCTCGGCCTCCCGCGGGGCTAGTCGGGACTCACCGGTAGCAGCTCACCCCTCCCGCCCGGGCGGGAGAGGGAGGCGGTGAGGAGCAATGCTCGAAACGCGCGAATACGGCACATCTGGTCCACCTGTCGTCCTGCTTCACGGTGGGCCGGGCGCCCCCGGCACCATGGCGCCGATCGGCCGTGAACTGTCGTACTCCTTTCGCCTGCTGGAGCCGTTCCAGCGCCGAAGCGGCGATATCCCGCTAACCATTGCCGCCCACATTGCCGACCTCCTGGAGCTCGTCCAGGCCCGCTGTCCCGGCGATCGCCCCGCCCTTGTCGGGTCGTCGTGGGGCGCAACCCTGGCATTAGCGTTCGCGGCCGAACATCCGGATGTCGCTGGCCCGGTTGTCCTCATTGGCTCCGGGACCTACACGGCCGAATCCAGCGACGAGTTCCACCGCCGTCTCGACCGGCTGATCTCGCCGGGTGTCCAGGCACGCTTGGACGAGGCACGGAATATCCCGGACGCGGACAAAGCCCTGGCAGCCGCCGGCGATGTCCTGACCGGACCCTATTCCCATGAGCCGCTAACCACCGACATCGAAATCGCCTGGGCGGATGCTCGCGGCCACAAGGAGACTAACGACGACTGGAAGCGGCGCCGCGACGAAGGCACCTATCCTGCCGCCTTCACCGCAATCGAAAGCCCCGTGCTCATGCTGCACGGCGAAGCAGACCCCCACCCGGGCGCCATGATCCGCAACTCGCTCCTGCCAGCCCTCCCGCAACTCGAGTACATCGAATACGATCGCTGCGGCCACTACCCATGGATCGAGCACCACGCCCGGGACCGCTTTTTCCGTGACCTGCACGGTTGGCTGACAGACACCCTGGGCCGTAACCGCGGACCGTGACGCAGGTACGGGTATTGCCCCCTGGGCACTCACAATTTCAGAGCATCGCGTTGTGCGCCGGTGGCTCACCGCTGGCGGTGGCCACCGGAACTGCGATGGGGTCTAACTCACTGTCGATGCTTGCACGACGAAGCCGGCGCGATCAGGACGTCGCTGACTCCATCCCGGCCACAATCTTCGTCGCGTTCTCAACAAATTGCTGGTGGGGCGTCGGATCGCCGACTTCGAGAAACTCCGTGTCCTCTTCGGCCACTGCCGTGTGCCCCTGTGGCATGTGGTAGTAGTCGCCCGCCTGCACGATCTCCTCGGTGCCATCGGCGTGTTGCACGCGCAGGCGGCCCTTCACCACGTATCCCCAGTGGTCACACGGGCACCGATCCCCCGGCAAACCCGCCAGCAGCGGGGTGAAGTCCGTGCCTGCGGGGACCGACGCGACCTGGATGCGCATGCCGCCCCAGTCTCCGCCACGCACCTGCGATGGCCCCGCTTCCACGAGCAATGGGAGTTCCTGGAATGTTGCTCGCATGGTTTCCTCCTCTTCCCGGCTATGTGGTGTCGTGCCGGTCAGCGCAGTATCTCCCCCACCGGATCAACAGCTCATAAACGGCCGATCAAGGCTTCATCAAAGACCTCCCAAACCCCTCCACATCACGACCGGCGGCGCTTACGGGCCGCTACCATGAAGCCGGCAGGCGTCGCAACATGTGGGAGGCTGCGCCGGGAGGATCTGCCCCATGCAGTGTGTGCTGGTGGTCGATGACAACGCGTTCGATCGCAAGATCGCGCGGGACATCCTCGCCCATTCAGGTTTCGAGGTCATTGAAGCAGGCGATGGGCGCGAAGGTCTGCGCGCCCTCTACTCCCGCCAGCCAGACATCGTCGTCCTTGACGTGCTCATGCCCGCTATGGACGGCTGGGTGGTGTGCCAGCGCATCCGTGAACTATCCAGCGTCCCCATCATCATGCTCACGTCCCTCAACCGCGAAGACGATATGGTTCGGGGACTCGACCTTGGCGCTGATGACTTCCTTTCCAAGCCCATCTCTCCAGCGCACCTCGCTGCCCGGGTTCGCGCTGCCCTGCGTCGGTCACATGAACCCGCGTTAGCACCCGGCACGGACCTCTACCAGGACGACCTGCTCTCTATCAACGTCGCAGAGCATCGGGTGATGGTCGGCGGCCACCAGGTCGACCTCACCCCCACCGAATTTCGCCTGCTGGTCGCCCTGGCAAGACACGCAGGTGAAGTGCAGGCATACGCGAGACTACTTGCCGATGTCTGGGGCCCTGAGTACGTCGACGATGTTGACTTCCTTCGCGTCTATGTCTGGCGTCTGCGCAAGAAGCTCGAGCCGTCTCCCGGCCAGCCGCGGTGGATAGTCACCGAGCGTGGCTTTGGCTATCGCTTCGTGCGGTCCGGCGAGACAGGGTCGTAGCTGAAGGCGCTCGCTGGCACCGCGAAGAAGAAGCGGCTTCCACTGCCGGCAGCGCTCTCCAACCAGATGCGCCCCCCGTGAAGCTCCACGAGTTGTCGGGCCACAGCGAGCCCCAACCCCGATCCTTCGTGGTCGCCTGGCAGCCGGAAGAACTGGTCAAAGATCCGTTCCTGGTCGTCACTGGCTATCCCCGGGCCCTCGTCCTCCACAACAAACACAGTCTCCCCGGCCGCGGTCCAGCCGCTGAACCGAACCTCGCCGTTCATGGGTGAGAACTTCACAGCGTTGCTTAGCAGATTGCACCCCACCTGCTTGAGCCGGCGTTCATCCGCCTCGATAGCGATGGCGTCCGATGGCAAGTTCACGGTGAGCTGCACTGGGCGCGCCGCCGCTATCCCGCGGACCATCGAAGCACAGTCCTCCATGAACCTGGCGACGTCCAGGACCTCCCGATGAAGCTCCACCTGTCCCGCCTCGATCCGCGACAGGTCCAGCACATCGTTGATCAAGCTCAGCAGGTGTCGTCCGCTCGCATGAATACCCTGGACGTACTCCTGCTGCCTGTCGTTCATCGTTCCAAAGAGGCCCTGCAAGAGGTTCTCCGATGCCCCCAGGATCCCGTTAAGCGGTGCCCGCAATTCATGCGCCATGCTCGAAAGAAACTCGCTCTTGTTGCGGCTTGCTGCCTCCAGTTGGTGGTTCAGCAGGCGGAGGGCCTCATCCGACTCGGCGATCCGCTGGCTGGCCCGCCGCAGCTCGAGCTCATCGCGGACCACTTCCGCCAGCGATTCAAGGATGCCCCGCTCCCGCTCGGTCACCGTCCGCGGGTGAGAGCCTACAGCGCAGATCGTGCCGATCGTCGTGCCACCTCCACTGCGTATCGGCGCCCCCGCATAGAAGCGCATCCCAAGCCGCAGAAGAGGATGCACAAGCTCCTCTGCCGCAGAGTTCGCATCTTCCACGACATAAACATCGTCGTGCTGGATGACGGTATCGCACATGTTGTGTGCGCGGGGCATTTCCGTGTACCCGAGCCCCACCTGCGCCTTGTACCAGCACCGGTCCCGGTCCACCAGCGTAATCATGGCGAACTCGACATTGAAGACCGCTGCGACGATCCCGGCTACCCGGTCAAAGTTTGCCTCCGCGGGACTATCCAGGATCGCATAGTCAGCGATCTCCGCGAGGCGTCGCTCCTCCGCATCGTTTCCGGGGTCGTTCGTCATCGGTATGTCCAAATCGCAATCGCGGCAGCCCGCATCCGCCGGCGAACCGGATGCCCCTTATCCCCGTGCCGGTCTGTCGCCCCGCAGCTCCGCAAGCTCGTTCTCCAGCGCCGCCAGCTTCTTCCGCTGTTCCCGTTCCTGCTGAAAACGGTCCGTGATGTCCCGCGCATGGGCCAGCGCCCCCGCCGCACTACCATCATCACCCGGCACAATCGCGAAACTCAATTCCACATAAATCGTCTCGCCGTTAGCGTCCACCGACTTCGTCGCCAGTGATTGGCCGACATACTTCGTCTTCCCGTCCGTCAGTGCGCGATCGAACCCCGTCCAGTGCGCCTCCCGGAACTGCTCCGGGATGATCATGTCCAGGCTTCGCCCGATCGCATCCTCCGGCGCGTGCCCGAAGATCCGATGAGCTGCCGCGTTCCAGGTCCGGATCACCCCATCGCGGTCCGCAAAGATGACAGCGTCTGGCGCGTGCGCAACCAGCCGCTCACCATCCACGTCATTGCCCGCTTTGTCGCTGTCTGCCATGGGCCCGAGCTTACGCCCCCGCCATCGCGATTCCAAGCATGCGTGGATCCTGCCGCGCCACCTCGTCAACGTAGCTCAGCGCCGTCGCTGCCACCCCCGCAAGCACGATCCCCGAAACCATTGCAATCGCAAATGGCCATAGCCGCCGCGTAAGCACCGCAGCCGCCACCGGCGCCCCCGCCAGCGGTACGTACGCCATCCAGTGGTCCACCAGCACAAAGTCAGCCAGCAACGACGCGACCACTGTCCCCACCGCAAACGCGGCCAGAAACCCCTCGCGCGTCCGCCACAGGTACCCGGCCGTTGCGAAGACCACGCCAGCCCCCACCGACGCCACCAGCCAGGTGTCCCGCGCCGCATCGAGCGATATCGAGTCCACCCCTGACCGGATGCCAAACGCCTCGATTGTCGTGTAATAAACAAGCGTTGCCGCCACCAGCACGAACACGCCGGCGCCAACTGCGATCGGTGCGCGCGGGACCACCGCACCTGCCGCGAACGCAAGCAACGCCCATGACGAACCAATATTCCCCGCGAATGCGAAGGCCGCCGCCGGGATGCTCATGTCATCGTGTACGGCAACCGTACTCCCGAACGCCGCAATCAGCCCCAGGAACAGCGGGCCCGCGACCAGTACCATCAGGATCGGCGGCGCGGAGGCTGTTGCCGCTGGCCCACCCTGCTCCGTCCCTCGCTTCCGTCGCCGGGTCTTTGCCGCGGTTGCCACGGGGCTCATGTCCCTACGTCGAAAGGCTCAGGTGGGAACTCCCCGGCGATCAGCGCGGGCAGATGCTGCGCCAGCGCACGCGGCACGAACCAGTCGCGGGAAGCCGCAAGGTCAGCCGCCGCCCACCAGCGGTGCTCCGTCAGGAACGTCGACTCGTACGCCTCCATGTTGTCCCGAACCACCTCGAACCAGCCGCACCGCGCAACAAAATACCGCTCTCGCTGCTCAACCAGCCTGCCCTCGTACTCAAACCGGTGCTGCCGGTGCCAGACGCACGGGCCTATCTCCGCATCCCGCAGCCCCGTTTCCTCCCACACCTCGCGGCGCGCAGCCTCCAGGTATGTCTCGCCCTCGTTCACCCCACCGCCCGGCGGAAACCAGATCGGCCGCCGCGCCTTCGCGGCCTCCGGCGCGATCCGAAACAACAACAGCCGGTCGTCCGCGTCCAGCAACAACACCCGCGCCGCTGGCCGCGGGACCGCATCTGT
>SKSF01000080.1 GCA_007118095.1 Dehalococcoidia bacterium | reverse complement strand
TCGTCGAGGCCGTTGCCGTTGGTGCCGGTATCGTCGAGGCCGGTGTCGTCGACACCGTTGTCGAGGCCGTTGTCGTCATCGTTGTCTTCGCAGGCCGCGGCGACGAGGCCGAAGCTGAGCAGGGCAACGCCGGCGATGGTGACCCTCCAGGGGGTGCTTACTTTCTTCATTGTTTCCTCACTCCTTCTTGGTGTGATGCGGTGCGCACCTGGCCGAAGCCGGTGTGCGCTGGTCCGTGTGGGTTTGGCCGCGTGATGTCCCCGGTGTTTGCGGGGGCATCCGCGTGGGTTTCGCGCAGGTGGCCGGGGTCGCGCGGCGAAGGCGGGGCGATGCCTGCCTCTTCGTGGAGGCTGGCGACCACGCCCGGGTTCCGGAGCTTGTAGCCGCCGATAGAGCCGCGGGATACGTTCAGGATGACGCTCTCCGGTTCGTGCCGGCGGATGAGCTCGCGGCTCAACCAGAAGTCGCGGCCCCAGCGCACATGAACTTTGAAGTGACCCGGAGCATTTGCCGTTACCTGTCCGAGGCGTTTCCCGTCGATGGTTACGACGCTGGCGCCTTCGGCCGGTGGCAGGCTGCGCGAGTCACGCACGGGCGACCCGTGTTCATCCATGCGCGCTCCTCCTGCGCCCTGGGCGGGGAGGGTAGTCGCGTGTGCACAGGCCGGTGCTTGCTCTCGCGGCGCCAAGCTGGCGCACACGCGAGCGTGTCCCGGCAACGGGCACGTGTTGATGCGATGTGGGTGACGTGATCTTGGAGTCCCTCGTTGCTCAGAGGTCTTCCGACGCCTCCGGGGTTAGCTGACGGGCTACGGCCGGAGAGTGACCGCTCTGCAATGTCTGCAGATTCGCCCCGGGATTGGTGGGTCCCCCGGTCCGCCCGGGCCGGATTCGGCGATATCCCGGGCTGTATTCAGCATCGCCGACATCCCGGCGACTCGCCATCAAGGTATCGCGTGACTGCATAACACCGGCATTACAGCGGTGTCGTTCCTTTCCACAGCCTTTCCTGTGCGAGCCCCCTTCGCCGATCGCCTGCGGAAGGACTAGGATCGGGGTGCGTGCCTGCCATGCACGCACCAGCAACGCCGTTCAACGAAGGAGGAAGAGTGCCATGGCTGAACGCCGCCGGTGTGTCCCCTGTGGCCGTGTTGTGCGCTGCCGCGAAGAGCGCAAGCAGATCGAAGGTTCGCACCTGTCGCGAATCCGCCTGTACTGCAATGAGTGCGAGCGCCGTATCGCCGACATCTACCGATAAGCAACACGTCGCACGCTGCAAACAACTCGTTTGCACGCAACTGTGCACAGGCCCTTTGCCGCCCGGTATGCTGCGCCCGAGCAGAGGAGGTGACGGTGGGCCTCTTGTGGCCCTCGTGTCGCCGGGTATTCCATTGTGGAAAGGGGCAGCAGAGCGGCATTGGCAACAGCAGTCGAATCCTTTACCGAACAGACCATCGAGGTTGCGGGCAGAAACGTCCGCCTCCTCCAGGGTGGGACCGGCGACCCGGTGGTGGTGCTGCACCATTCCACCGGGAATCCCGGGTGGCTCCCATTCTTTGAACAGCTCGCAGGCAAATATGCGGTGACTGTCCCGGACATGCCCGGGTACGGCCAGTCGGAACGGCCCCCGTGGGCACGTGACGCGCGCGACCTGGGCATTCTCCTGCATCACACGCTGGACAAGCTCGGCCTCGAACGGGTCACGCTTGTTGGCCTGGGCTTCGGTGGCTATGTAGCGGCCGAAATGGCCGCGATGAACCAGCACCGGCTCAAGGCGCTCGTACTCATCGGCGCCGCGGGGTTGCAACCGGACGAGGGCGAGATCCTCGACCAGATGCTGATCGATTTCCCCGACTACGTGCGTGCCGGCTTCCGTGACGACACGGCGTTCGAACAGGTCTTTGGCGCCGAACCGGAGCAGCCCATCAAGGAGCTCTGGGACCTCAGCCGCGAGATGACCGCGAGGCTCACGTGGAAGCCCTACATGTTCAGCCGGCGGCTGGCGCCATCGCTGAGCGAGGTGCAGACGCCCACGCTCATCACCTGGGGGACACAGGACCGGGTGGTGCCGCCCGTCTGTGCGCAGCAGTACGCGCGGGCACTTCCCAATTCCCGCGTCGAGCTCATTGAGGGTGCAGGACACCTGGTCGAGTACGAGGAACCGGAGAAGGTCGCGGAGCTGATCGCAGGCCACGTGTCGAAGCAGTAGCGAGGGACATCGAGGGGCCGGCAATGCCGGCGAAAGGAGCAGAGCATGTTTATTGGATATTTCACCGAGCGGCCGTACCAGGACCAGGAATCCGGGTACTTCGGCGCGGCCGGGCGCGACATCACCGACCTCGGGCTGAGCAACGAGTCGTACGACCCCCGTCTCGGCGCGGAGCTCTATAACCGCTACCTCGACGAGAAGGTCTACGCGGAACAGATGGGCTTCGACGGGCTCATGCTGAACGAGCACCACAGCACGCCGTTCTGCATGGGCAGCGTGATGAACGTCGAAGCGGCGATCCTCGCCCGGATCACGCAGAAGGCGAAGATTGTTCTGCTTGGCAACGTGCTGCCGATCTGGGACGACCCCATGTGGCTGGCGGAAGAGCTCGCGGAGATCGACATGATCTCGCGCGGACGGCTGGTGACCGGCTGGGTTCGCGGAACGGGCCGCGAGTCAGTCGCGCACAATGCGCAGCCGCCCTTCAACTGGGAGCGCTTCCAGGAGGCGCATGACTTCATCGTGAAAACGTGGACCACGCCCGGCCCCTTCCGCTGGGAAGGCGAGCACTACCACTACCGCTACGTGAACCCGTGGGCGCGGCCCTACCAGGACCCGCACCCGCCGATCTGGATCCCCGGCGTGTTGAGCCGCAACACGGTGAAGTGGACCGCCGAACACCGCTACCCCTACGTGATGCTCGCGACCGAGCTTGAGCCCACGCGCCAGTCGTACGAGTACTACGCGCAGGTGGCGAAGGAGAACGGCTACGAAGCCGGGACACAGCACCGGGGCTACCTGTTCAAAGTGCACGTGGACGAGACGGAAGAGCTGGCAGAGCAGGCGGGGCGCAAGTACATCCAGGGCCCCAGCAACCCCTTCCTCGAAGGGAACCAGGGCCAGGTCCGGCCCTTTATCCAGAACCTGCCCGGCCTCACGTCTCGGACGAACCTCCTGCCGACTGTCTCGAGCTTCGCGCTCGCGTCATCGCGCGGGCGGCAGCAGGCGCATCAGCAGGCACAGTCGGAAGCGCAGAAGCAGCAGCAACAGGCCGACCCGGACAAGCAGGACAAGGGCGACTTCCTCGGCCAGTACGAGGAGCAGACCGAGAAGATGAGCATCATCAGCGGGACGCCAAAGACGGTCATCCCCAAGGTGCGCCATGTGCTCGAAACGCTGCGGCCGGGGAGCATCTTTTTCTGGGACGGCGACGGCGCTATGACCCACGAAGATTCCATGCGCAGCCTCCGGCTGATGGGCGAAGAAGTCATTCCCGCCGTTCGGGAAATTGGCAAGGAACTCGACCTCCAGAGCCCGTTCGAGGTGGACCCGAAGACCAATCAGCCGATCCCGTCCGCGGTCTCGGACGACGACGGGCGGTAGGGTGTCATCCGCGCGGGGCGGTCGCCAGCGGGATCGTTGTCTCGCGGGCGACCGCCTTCCGCGTATTTGTCAGCGGAAGCGCAGGTCATGACCATCGACGTGATTGTTGTTGGTGGCGGGCCGGGCGGCAGCACCGCCGCGACGATGCTCGCGCGCAAGGGCTGGCGTGTGACCCTCTTCGAACGCGAGCGCTTCCCCCGCGAGCACATCGGCGAATCGTTGCTCCCGGCCAGCATGCCCATCCTGGAAGACCTTGGCGTGCTTGGTGAGCTGGAATCGGCCGGGTTCCTCAAGAAGTGGGGCGCGACGATGGTCTGGGGTTCCGGTTCGGAACCGTGGAGCTGGCACTTCAGCGAAACCAACCGGCGATACCCGCACGCCTACCAGGTGTGGCGGCCTCGCTTCGACCAGATTCTGCTCGAGAACTGCCGTGCACACGGCGTCGATGTCCGCGAGGGGCACCAGGTCACGGGCGTCATCTTCGACGATGGGCGCGCGGCCGGGGTGCGTTACCGCGATGACGGCGGCGCTGAGCACGAGGCGCGCGCGCCGATGGTGGTTGATGCAAGCGGGCAGGGCGGGCTGGTTGGCCGCGCGCTCGGGCTCAGGGAGACGGACCCGTACTTCAAGAACCTGGCCGTGTATGCCTACTTCGAAGGCGCCGAGCGGCTGCCTTCGCCCGACGAGAACAACATCCTCATCGAGTCGTATCCGCACGGCTGGACCTGGGCCATCCCGCTCCACGGCGGCTGGATGAGCGTCGGCGCGGTGGTCGACAGTTCGGCCGGCCAGGCGGGGGTTCGCGAGAAGGGCGCCGATGGCTATCTCTCGGCGCAGCTTCGTGAAGCGCCCCACGTTACCGGGATGCTCCGGGATGCGCGGCAGGTCCGTCCCGCGGCGGTGCTGCGCGACTGGTCGTACTTCTCGGAGCACGTTGCGGGCGATGGCTACGTCCTCGTTGGCGATGCGGCCTGCTTCATTGACCCATTGTTCTCGTCGGGGGTGCACCTGGCGCTGACGGCAGGGATCCACGCGGCCGCGTATGTGACCACGGTGCTCAAAGACCCGACGATGGCGGAGCCTACGGCCGAGGTCTACCGCGAGCTCTATCACCAGCAATACGGGCAGTTCCGCGAGCTGGCGAAGCTTTTCTACGCGACGAACCGGAGTGTGGAGTCCTACTTCTGGGAGGCGCGCCGGATCACCGGCGCTGAGCGGGACGGCATCACGCCGCGGCAGGCGTTCGTCCGGGCCGTGGCCGGCCAGCCACCGCAGGGATACGAGCGGGCGGTGCTCGACCGTGGCACGTTGCCGCAGGACTTCGCGGATGCGCTCGACGAACTGGAGCAGGGCCGGGCCGAACGCGATAAGCAATTTCGCGCGCTGCTCGACGCTGCCGAGCGGTTGCCGTCGCTGCGCCCCCGGGCTGCCAGTGGCGCATGGGTCACCCGGAAGCCGGTGTTGACGGACGGCGAGTTCGCCTGGGGCAACGTGCTGATCACGCCCGAACGCCCGGAAGGCACGCCGGTGAGCGACCTGGTCGCGGCGTTGTTTCAGCGGCTCGACGGTGACCGGCCGCTCGGCCAGATCTTGGAGGAGCTCGCGGCGGGCGTGGAAGGGGAACAACGGGACCGTCTGCTCCAGGCGGCGGTCTCGGCGCTACATATCCTCTATGTGGATGGCGCGGTGACCGGGATCGAAAGTCCCTAAGATGAACGCAGCCGCGTGTGAGCGGCAGGAGGCCAGCCATGGACGAAGGGCCGACGATCTACCAGGTCAGTGTCTCGCGTGGCGGAGTGCCGAAGCGCCCCGTGGCCGAGGCGATGGTGGACGAGCAAGGCATCACCATCGATCACCAGTCCGACCGGCGAAGCCATGGGGGCATCAGCCGTGCGCTGTGCCTCTTCTCGCTGGAACAGATCGTGGAGCTGCGCAAGGAAGGCCACGATGTCGAACCCGGCAGCACTGGCGAGAACGTGACCACGCTCGGCGTCGACTGGTCGAAAGTGCTACCCGGCGCGCGGATGCGGCTCGGGCAGGAGGTGCTCGTGGAAATCACCGACTACGCCTCGCCCTGCTGGAAGAACGCCGTTTGGTTCAGGGACGGTGACTTCAACCGGCTGAATCACAAGGTGAACCCGGGCTGCAGCCGCATGTATGCCAAAGTGCTCGAAGGCGGCACCATCCGCCCCGGTGACCATATCGAACTGATGGGCGAGTCAACGGCCGAGCGCCTGGAGCGGACGGCGATCCCGGTGTTCCGCTGGCCGCGCGACTTCCAGCAGGGGTTCGATAGCTGACGTGCGCCCGGTCACGCGTCGCGGGCGCGCTGTTCGGCGAGTTCGCGGCGCAGGGTGGCTATCTCGGCCTGGAGCGCGGCGGCTTCCCGCGCAGCACCCGGGCGTGCCCGGCCGAGGAGGAAGACGGCGAGGAGCGCCGTGACATATCCCGAGATTGCCAGCCCGTATGCCATCACGAAGATGGCGAGCGCACGCCCTTCCGGTGTGACGGGGTAACGTTCGCTGCTGAGTGTGACCATCGTTGTGGCGGACCACCAGGTTGCGTCGCCGAGGCTCGTGATTGTCGCATCGGCCGCGCCGGACTCAAGCGAGTAGATACCGGCGCTGGACAGGATCAACACGATGAGCGTCAGTGCGGCGACGTACCCCGCGCC
This sequence comes from Dehalococcoidia bacterium, assembly GCA_007118095.1. GTDB lineage: Bacteria > Chloroflexota > Dehalococcoidia > Tepidiformales > Tepidiformaceae > SLAK01. The sequence continues at coordinate 25,128 of SKSF01000080.1, read as the reverse complement.
GCCGAAGGCCGCAAAGCGCTGGAGCGCGCGGCGGCCGCGATTGCTGCTGGAGACCAGGCGCACGACGCGCACTCCCCGGGCCGCGCGCGCGGCCTGCGCTGCTCGCAAGGCGCGCGCGGCGGGTAGAAACAGGGAAATGACCGCGATGGGATTCGTGGCGATGAATCGCAGTTTCTTTTCAGCGAAGGCGAGCCGGATGAAGAAGTCGGCAGCGAAGATGGCCCAGATGGCCAGCCCGAGCAAGTTCAGCCTGCGTGCCCAGGCCGGGCCGAGATCCAGCAGCAGTTCCGCCAGTAGCACGCCGATGAAAACAAATGCCAGGGCGGTGATGACAGCCTCGGCGATGCTCGATATGGCTTCGCGCTCTTCGAGTTCTTCCATCCATTGGCTCATGGCGGCCTCCTTCGCGCACACAGCACGGCTTGCCGGGCGAGCAAAGGGGATATGCTCCGCCCGGTCCCACTTCCGAGGTTAGCGGCCCTGTTTCCATGCCGTGGTGAAAAGCGGGCCCGGGTGCAGCGGGGATGCGGTTGGCTACGGTGCCGAAGCGCACGCGGCGCTTTCGCACGTCAGATAAGCGGGCCGTGGCACGCATAGTGGCCACGGCCCTGGAAGTGCGTACCCGGGCTGGCGCTACTCGCCGATGAGGCGGAGCATGCGGTCGACCCGCATGGGCACCTGCCATTCCATGCGCGCGCCCTGTGGGTTGGTCACGTTGCCCTCGATGTAGCGCATGTAGATGCCCTCGCCGATGACGGTGCCTTTGAACATCGCGAGCGCGCGGTAGAACGTCATGTCGTGGATCGAGCGCCCGCTGCGATCCGCGTACATCTCGGCCAGCTCTTCGGGGCCGGGGAAGCCTTCCCACGTGGTGACGGGCGGCGGGATCGTTTCGTCGGCGCCGGCCTGCTGCTGTTCGCGCTCGATTTCCTGGCGGTCGCCCCAGCTATATTGCAGCCATCCGACGTCGGCCAGCGGGTCGCCGATGGAGGCGAGCTCCCAGTCGAGGATGGCAAGCAGCTTCGGTTCGTCGAAGCTGAAGATGACGTTGTCCACCTTGTAGTCGCCGTGGGCGATGGTGGTTTCGGTCTCGGCGGGCATGTTGGCGTGGAGCCACTCGCTGGCACGGTCGAGGCCGGGGATATCGCGGGTGCGTTCGCGGGTGAGCTCCCACTGCCGCTGCCAGCGGCGAAGCTGCCGTTCGACGTAGCTCCCGGGCGGTGCGCTGAGCCCGGCGGCCTCCCAGTCGACGGCGTGGAGTTCGACGAGGGCGTCGACCATCTCCTCGGCCATTTTCCGGCGGCCTTCCGGGTTGTCGTATGCGGATGGGATCGTTTCGCGGATCTCGGTTCCTTCCACGCGCTCCATGACGTAGAAGGGGGCGCCGATGACGCTTTCGTCTTCGCAATTGGCGATGGGGCGCGGGACGCGCGCCTTGCCGTGGACGGCGGAGATGAAGCGCCACTCGCGCCCGACGTCGTGCGCGGAGGGGAGGAGGTTGCCCGTTGGCGGGCGGCGCATCACGAGCTTCTTGTCGCCACGTTCTATGAAAAGCGTGACGTTCGAATAGCCGGCGGTGTGCTTTTTGACGGTGATGGGGGTCGCCGGCCCCTCCATGTGTTCGTTCAAGAAGGCCTCGAGGGCGGGGACGTCGACGAGCCCCTCGAGTTCGTTGCTATCGGTCATGGGTGTTGCCCCGGGGAGGTGTTTTGCCCGGGCGCTGCGTGCCCGGTCTTTGTCCGATTCTAAATGTGGGTTGGTGGTGCGCGCCCGTTTCAGACATAAACCGCCGCTTGCGCGGCCTGGGGCGCTATTCGTAGCCGATGGTCTCGCGGATGGTCAGCCGGCTCGCGTGGCGCGCGGGGAGGAAGGTCGCCAGCGCCGCGATGACCAGGGATATCGCGAGCCAGCCGAACAGGCCCCAGGCTGAAAAGGCGTGGGTGAGCGGGTTGCGGAGGAAGGCATCGCCGATCGCGTTGCCCATGAAGAGGCCGAGCGGCACCGAGAGGACCCCGGCGAGTACCCACGCGAGGACGCCAATTACGAGCCCTTCGATCATGATGACCTGGAGCACGGCGCCGTCCGTGGCGCCGATCGAGCGCATGATGCCGATCTCGCGTGTCCGTTCGAGCACATTGAGCGTCATGGTCCCCATGAGGTTGAGCCCGCCGACGACGGCGAGGAGGACTGCCATCACGGCGAGGAAGGTAATGAGCAGGGCGAAGAGATCCCCCGTCATGGAGCGCAGCTCCGCGTGCGTGGTGACCGAGCTGACCGGGAACCCGAGCGCGCGGAGCTCCTGTTCGAGCGCGTCAGCGGCGGCGTCCTGGGCTTCGGCGCCTTCGCGGTCGATCCCGAAGACGGCGCGGGAGGCCTGGCCCTGTTCGCCTGTGGGGCCAGCGAGGCCGGCATAGGCGAGGTAGACGGAGGGGCCCGTGAGCTGGCTCGTCACCTCGCCGACGACTTCGAGTTCGAGGAGCGCGCCTTCGATGCGCAGGGGGATGGTGTCGCCGATGGCAACGGCGGGTTCTTCGCGGGTGAAGTCGGCATTAACGGCGATCTCGCCGGGCCCTTCGACCCAGCGCCCCTCGACCAGGGTGGGCCGCACGAACGTGCTGTCCGCTGGTGGGCCGTAGATATCGATGTTCTCGTGCTCGGTGCCGTCGGGGCGGATGTAGAAGCCGTTCTTGACGGCCCAGCCTTCGGCGCCGGTGACGCCGCCAATGTCGGCCGCGGCCGCGGTGACGGCGTCGATGTCCTGTGGCTCTTCGAAGTTCACCTCGACGTCGTAGGCCCAGTAGCCCGCAACGTCGTCGAGGGTGGCAATAAGCGAATCGCGCAGGCTCAGGACGGAGATGAAGATAGCGCCGGCCAGTGTGAGCGTGACGAGCGTGAGGGTGAGCCTCGTGCCCCGGCGGAACGTGTTCCGCAGAGCCAGGGCGACCGGGCGCGGCACCCCGCGGATGCGTTCCACGGCCCGGGCAACCGCGCCGTGGCCGGTGGTCGTGGTGCCGTATGAGGCGATGGCCTCGCGAACGCTGATGCCTGTGCCCCGCAGCACCGGGACGGCCGCGGCGGCGACCGGCAGGACGATCCCCACGGCGACCTGGATCGCGATGACGCCCGGGGAGAGCTCGACGCCGCCAGCATCGAAATTGATGAGCTGCAGGGCGAAACGGGACAGGAACCAGGCGCCGATAGCGCCCGCGGGGATGGCGATGACGAGCGCGACCAGGCCGTAGACTGCTGCGAGGGACAGGTACATGACGACGAGCTGGGAGCGCCGCCCGCCCAGCGCTTTCATGACGCCGATGTCGCGGGTCTGCCGGGCGACGAGCGCCGAGACGGTGGACACTACGAGCGCGGTCGCCAGGAGCAGGGCCAGCACGCCCAGGATGCCCAGCAGCAAGAGCAGTGGGTCGACCACCCAGGCCATGTTGTGCACGCCAGGGTCGCGCACGAGCGTGCTGATGACCGTATGGCCGGCCGGTTCGATCACATCATCGCGTGCCTGGACCGTGACCTCACGCGCTGACTCGCGGGTGTAGGGCTCGTCCGCGGCGACAATGGCGATCTCTTCCATGCGGCCGTCGCTGTCAAGCCGGGCCAGTGTGGCCGGGGTGGTGTATGCGTACGCTTCGCCGAGGAACTGTGTTGAGATCTGGAAGAGGTCATGCACTGAGCCCGTGAGCTCGACGTCGAGCTGTTCGCCCCCGGGCCCCTGAATGGCGATGTCGTCCCCGGGATCGAGGCCGAGGACATCGATGGAGGAGCGTTCGAGCAGGATTTCGCCGTCGGACGGGGGCCACGCACCGGATTCCGGCCGGATTTCGGAGACATCGAACTGCTCATAAGTGGCAGGCACGTACAGCCGCAGGTTGTGCCAGTCGCCGTCGGCATCCCGGATGCGTGCCGCCTGGAGCTCGCGCGTGTCTACCGCCGCGACCCCGGGGAGCTCACGGACCTGGTCCGCGATGCCAGGGTCGAGCGGGGTGGTTACCAGCACGGCGCTCGGCGGCGTGATGTCCATGAACTGCCGGTCGACTTCGCTGGTGATGATGCTCCGGGCGGCCAGGATGAGTCCGATGGCTGTCGCGCCGAGGCCGATCGAAAGGACAACGAGCGCGGTCCGCGCCTTGCTCCCGCGGAGGTCGCCCGCGACCTTGCGCCAGCGCGGGTTACCCATCGAAGGTGGCGATGGCCGGGTCGACGATTGCGCCGTCGGCCAGGGTGACGAGGCGACGAGCGCGCCGCGCGAGGGCGGGATCGTGAGTGACCATGACGATGGTCTTGCCGCCGTCGACGAGGGCTTCGAAGAGGTCCATGACGTGGGCGGCGGTCTTCGAGTCGAGGTTGCCGGTTGGCTCGTCGGCGACCAGGAGCGGTGCGCCGGTTGCGAGGGCGCGGGCGATGGCAGCGCGCTGTTGCTGACCGCCGGATAGCTCCGCCGGGAGCTTGTCGGCCTGGCTCTGCACGTCGAACTGGCGGAGCAGGTCGAGCGCGCGGCCGCGGCGTTCCCCTGCCGGGTACACCCCGCAGAAGTCCATGGGGAGCATGACGTTTTCGACGACCGAGAGCATGGGCAGGAGCTGGAAGAACTGGAACACGATGCCGGCGTTGCGGCCGCGCCATGCTGCGAGCTTGCCTTCGCCCAGGGTGTGGATCGGTGTGCCCGCAACCCACACCTCGCCGGATGTCGGGCGGTCGATGCCGGTGATCATATTGATCAGCGTTGACTTGCCGCTGCCGGATGCTCCCATGACGGCGACGAATTCGCCGGCGTCGACGTCGAGGTCGATGGGATGCAGGGCGGTGAACTGGCCCGCCGGCGTTTCGAAGACCTTTTCCACCCTGTGCAGGTGGATGAGCGGATACGAGGGTTGTTGATCCCGGGTCATGCGCCATCCCGTGGGACTATCAGGTCATTCAAGGGTAGGGGCACAGGGCAGCGCCGGCACAGCGACCAAGGGATCGTATTTGGGGGCCTCGTTGCCGTTGGAGGGTATGGCCTGTGGTTTGCAAATGCAAACGTTCGCGAATACAGTAACCTGGCTGGGGCCGACCCGATCTCTCTTCGCGGGGTTCGCATATGTCGCGACATCTGTTTCTCCTCTCCATACTCGCCGCCATCGTCCTCGCTACCACCGCAGCGTGTGGCAACGATGATGACGGAGAGGCGGTGGGCGCTACGGGCGACACGCTGGTCATCGCGCTCACGAGCGAGCCGGAGAACCTGAGCCCCATCTTTATGGACTTCTATGCCGGTAACTGGCGGACCTTCAATGGGCTGCTGTCCTATGATGCGGACCTCAACCTGGTGCCCGACCTTGCCGCCGAAATGCCCGACGTCAGCGAGGACGGGGAAACGGTGACCGTCCGCCTGCGGGAGGACGTGACCTTCCACGATGGCGAGCCGCTCACGTCGGACGACGTCGTCTTCACCTACGAAAGCCTCCTGGACCCGGACGTCGGCACGGAGCTCCGCGCCCGTTTCGATTTGGCGGAGGTGATCGAAGGGGTGGAAGCCATTGACGAACACACCGTCGAGTTCCATCTTTCGCGCCCCGACGCGGCCTTTTTCCACAAGCTCTACCCCGGTATCGTCCCGCAGCACCTGCTCGAAGGAGAGGACCTCAATACGGCGGACTTCAACCGCAACCCGGTTGGCACCGGTCCATTCGTGTTCGATGAATGGAGCTCCGGCGAGCGCATCGTGATGACTGCAAACGAGGACTATCACCATGGCGACGTGGGCATCCCGCGCGTGGTGTTCACCTTCATCGAAGACGAGAATGCGCGCGTCTCGCAGCTCCGTGATGGCACGGTGGATGCGACGGCTGTGCCGCCGCGGCTCGCCGGGGATTTCCGGGACGACGACAACTTCCAGGTGGTCGAAGTCCCCAGCGCGGACGCTCGCGTCGCGGTGCTCCCGCACGATGAGCCGAACCTGGAAGACCCGCAGGTTCGCCGCGCACTGGCCATGGGCATCAACCGCGAGGCTATCGTCGACGGCGTCCTCGCGGGCTCGGGCGAACCGGCCTACGGCCCGTACATTGCCGGGGCGATGCCGCCGGAGATCCCGCACGACCCGGATGCGGCCCGGGAGCTGATCGAAGAAGCGGGCTGGAGCACCGGTTCGGACGGCTTCTATGAGCGTGATGGCGAACGCCTCGGCTTCGAGCTGCTGTACCCGTCAGGCGACAGTGTCCGCCGCGATATTGCCCTCGCGATCCGTTCGGACTTGCAGGAGCTCGGCGTCGATGTGGAAGTTGACGGCGCGGGGTGGGATGTCATCACGGACCGGTTCGGGTCCGGCGATGCCGGCAATATGTTCGCGTGGGGGCAGCCCTATGACCCGGACCTCGAGCTGTATCTCCACTTCCATTCGGCGTTCCTTGATGATGGAGAGCCGTTCAATAACCCGGCGCGGATTGACGACCCGGCCATAGACGATGCGCTGGATACAGGCCGCCGGTCGCTGGATCCGGATGAGCGGCTGGCCGCTTACAGCGACCTGCAGGAGGCATTGCAGGAGGATGCGAGCTGGCTGTTTGGCGTCTACATGCAGCCAACGATTGTGATGGCGAGCAATATTTCGGATGTGGAAGTCCAACCCGAGGGCCACTTTCACGGGGTTTCTCGCGGCGTTATGTGGGCTATGGAAGACTGGCAGATCGACTAATGTTGGGCGTGATTGTGCGGCGCCTGGCGCTGCTCCCCCTCATCCTCCTTGGCGTGGCGACGTTGACTTTCGTCATCGTCGCCATTTCGCCATTCGACCCGATACGGGCGTATGTGGGTGCGGAGACGCCGATCAGCGCCGAGGGCCGCGAGGAAATCGCCCGGGCCTGGGGCCTCGACCAGTCCGAGCCGGAACGGATGATCCGGTGGGCCGGCAGGCTGCTGCAGGGAGACCTCGGACACTCGACCATGCTCGAAGGGAGGCCGGTCTCCGAAGCGCTGCTGGAACGCGCCGGGCCAACGCTGGTCCTTATAGGAACGTCACTCGCGCTTGTGCTTGTCGGCGGGCTGATAGCCGGCGTGCTCGCCGCGGCCTTCCGGGATAGCTGGTTCGACTGGCTCGTGCGCAGCGTGAGTCATTTCAACATCGCGGCGCCCTCGTTCTGGGTTGCGCTGATGGCGCTCTACATCTTCTCCGTCCAGTTGAACTGGTTGCCAGCGGCGGGCACGACCGACCTCCGCGGCGAAGGCGGGACCGGCATCGACCTGAAACACCTGATCCTCCCCGCTGTGACGCTGGCCATAACGCAGCAAGCGTGGTTCACGATGTATATCCGCAACACGTTGCTCGAGGTGATGCGCGAGGACTACGTCCAATACGCGACGGCACAGGGGATCGGGCGCACGGCGTTGCTGCTGCGGCACGCGCTGCCCAACGCGCTTATCCCCTTCGTCACGCTGATTGGCGTGAACATGGGAGAAATCATCGGCGGGTCCATCCTTATTGAAACCGTGTTTGCCTGGCCGGGGCTGGGGACGCTGACGCGCGACGCGGCACTCTCGGCGGACCTGCCACTGCTGATCGCCATCACCATCATTGGCGCGTTCTTCGTCATCATGGGGAACCTTTTCGCGGACGTCTCATACCGTGTGCTCGACCCCCGCATCAGGGAGACCGGCGCATGACAGCACCGACTACGACCGCTTCCACCTCCGGCTGGCGTTCGCGTTGGCGCTGGGCGATCCCGCGCAGGGTGCCGTTTGCCGCCGGGATCTCCGGGTCGCTCCTGGTGATCATCCTGTTCATCGTCGCGACGGCAGACATCATCCGCCCCATCGACACCTACACGGTGGATTTCGCCGCTGCGCTCCAGTCTCCCTCCCTCTCGTCTCCCATGGGGACGGACGAACTGGGGCGGGACATCATGACGCGCGTCTTCCACGGCCTGCGGGTGTCCCTGTTTGTGAGTCTCATGGCGTCGGTCGTGGCCCTTGTCCTGGGCGGGGCCATTGGCCTGGCGGCGGGCGCGCTGGGCGGCAAGGTCGACAGCGTCCTGATGCGCTTCCTCGACGTGTTCGCGTCCCAGAATCACCTCCTGTTCGGCATCGTGCTGGCCGTGCTCTTCCGCCCCGCGCTCGGCCCGATGGGGGCGATATTGCTTGCGGTGGGGCTGACGCACTGGACGCAGATGGCACGCATCGTGCGGGGCGAATTGCTCTCCCTGCGCGAGCGGCAGTTTGTCGGCGCTGCCATCAATGGCGGGGCTGGCCGGTGGCGCCTGGCGTGGCGTCATTACCTGCCGCACTTGCTACCGGCCATGGGCCTGGGCTTCGTGCTCCTTTTTCCACACGCGATCTTCCATGAGTCCGCGCTATCGTTCCTGGGCGTGGGACTGCCGCCGCACCAGGCTTCGCTCGGCAACCTGCTCGCCGATAGCCGCAGCCTCATTTTGGTGGGGGCATGGTGGGCGGCCCTTTTCCCGGGGCTGATGTTGTTGCTGACGTCGCTGGCGATCGGGACGCTGGGTGAATACTGGCGCGATCGGCATAACCCGCGATGGCGTTCGGAGCTGGAGCTGTAGCGATGACACATCCGCACCTCCTCGATGTCCAGGGGCTGAACGTCGGGTTCCGCACGAAGCATGGCCTTGTCCAGGCGCTGAGCGATGCAACCTTTCATGTGGACCCCGGGGAGACGCTGGTCATCATCGGCGAATCCGGGAGTGGCAAGACCGTGATGGCGCACGCGTTGATGCGGATGCTGCCCATGAATGCCTCGGTGTCCGGAAGCGTGCGCCTGTCAGGAAGTGAATTGCTCTCGTGCAGCGAGCGGGACATGCAGCGTGTCCGGGGCCGGAAAATGGCGCTGATACCGCAGGGGGCCGGCTCGGCGCTGAACCCCGTACGCAAAGTTGGCGGGCTGATGCTGGAAATGGCGCGTGCACGCGGGCTCAAAGGCCCCGAAGCGCGGGAGCGGCTCGAAGCGGTGCTCGGGGAGCTTGGCCTCGCATGGGAAGCGGTGGCGGACCGCTATCCGCACCAGCTTTCCGGCGGGATGCAGCAGCGGGTGGTGAATGCGCTGGCGCTCGTCGGGAACCCGGATGTGGTTATTGCCGACGAGCCAACGCACGGGTTGGACCCGGACCTGGTCGATACCACAGCGGACCAGCTTCGGAAGATCCCGGAGCGCGATGCGGCGTTGCTCGTGATCACGCATGACCTGCGACTCGCGCAGCGGCTCGGGGGACGGGTCGCGCTCATCTATGCGAGCTACGTGGTGGAGCTGCGCTCCAGCGAGGCGTTCTTTGAACGGCCGGCGCATCCCTATGGCCGGGCGCTCCTGGGCGCGCTGCCAGAACGAGGGGGCGTGGCAATCCCGGGGTTGCCGGTCGAACTGACACAACTTCCCCCCGGCTGTGCGTTCGCATCGCGGTGTACCGACCGGATGGACGAATGCAGCCAGTCTGTGCCGGCGCTCCTTCCCGTGAACGACGGCGCCGGTTCCGCGAGGTGTTTTCTGCATGCTTGAAGCGACCGCGATTCGAAAGCACTACAAGGCGCCGGGGCGTGTGGTCCGCGCGCTCGACGGCGTTTCGTTCGAACTCGGGCCGGGACAGCGCCGGGGGCTCGTGGGGCACAGCGGGTCCGGCAAGTCGACACTGGGCCAGGTCATGTCGCTGCTGCTCAAACCCGATGCCGGGGAGCTCTCGATTGACGGCGAGCCGGTCCGCAAGTGGGGTGTGAGCGCGCCGCGCCGCCTGCGCCAACAGGTCCAGCTCATCTGGCAATCACCGCGGCTGGCGTCCGACCCCCGGTTGCGCCTCCGTGAGATGATCCTGGAGCCACTGGCCGCGAGCGGCCGGTTGCCGCGCGACCGCGGGGCCCGCAAGGCGTTGCTGGAGGAGTGGGCCGACCGGGTCGGCATCACCCCGGAGCTGCTCGAACGATTTCCGCATGAGGTGTCGGACGGCCAGCTCCAGCGGGCCTGCCTGGCACGCGCGCTCGTGCTGGAACCAGCCTACCTGGTCTGCGACGAAGTCAGTTCCATGCTGGACGTGTCTACCCAGGCGGCCATTCTCGATGTCCTTGCTTCTGTGCAGGCCGAGCGTCCCGTTGGCATCGTGCTCATCACGCATGATCACGTGCTCGCGCGGCACTGGTGCGAAGACATCACGGAGATCGCGGACGGGCAGATTACCGCCTACGGCGTGCCGGCGGCCGTAGACGAGGAAGTGCCGGTCAGCCCGGCAACGGTCCCGGGGAGCTAATCGGACCGCTCATAGTAGGCGCCGGGTTCGCCGGTGCCTGTGCATCGTCCTTCGTCTGCTTCGAGGCTGCGCAGGCTGATGTCGCTGTAGAGTTCGGCGACGTCCTCGGCGCCGAGGCGACCGGAGGGCTTGAACCAGCTCCCCAGGGCTCGGCCCATGCTCAGGATCATTTTCATCTTGGTGCGTGTCTCGTGGCTGCTGATGCAGCCGCAGGCGGCGAGCTGCGTCGCGAGGTCCTGGAACCGGCGTTCGTAGAGGTCACGAAGCTGGACGGTGCGCTCCCGGACCGCTCCCGGCATGTTCCGGCCCTCCCATTCGAACACCATCGTTTCCTTGATCGGCTGGGAATGCTGGAGGGCATGGGCGCGCAGCACCTCGCGAAGCAAGGGGACGCCCGGCGGCAAGCTGTCGAAGATTTCGCCAACCGGGTCTGCGACGGCTTCCCAGCTACGTTCCATGACCGCCATCACGAGCTCGTCTTTGGTCTTGAAGTGGTTGTAGAGCGACGACTGCGCGAGCCCGGCGCCCCGGGCGATGTCGCGCATGGAGGTGCCACCAAGGCCCTGCTCATGGAACAGGTCACGGGCGACGTTGAGGATTGCGAGCCGGGTAGAAGAAGTCATCCTTGTGCTTTCTATCACAGGGTTCCGGGCGGTTGACAGGCTTTTCAACTTGCCAGTATAAAGTCATGAGCGAACGAACGGCCGTTCGTCATTGTGCACGGAGGATTTATGCCAGCCAAGCCGGCCCTGCAGGGGGTCCGCGTGCTCGAATCCGCGACTCATCTCGCGGGCCCCTTCGCGGGGCGTTTGCTTGCCTCGCTAGGCGGTGACGTTGTGAAGACGGAACCACCCGCCGGCGACCCGCTGCGGCGGGTGGCGGATGGTGCACTGTTCTCCTACCTGAACGCCGGCAAGCGGAGCACCGTGCCTGGCGACGATGTGGCACACCTGGCGCTCGCGCGCGATGCAACTATCTGGCTTGACGCCCGGCCGGTCGACGTCGTCCGCGCGACGCGGGAAGAGTTGGAAGCTGAGGATGGGGTGAACCTGGTCCACGTGGCCATCACCCCTTTCGGGTTGACCGGCCCCTGGGCAGACCGGGAGGCGACCGGCATCGTTGCTTCCGCGGTTGGCGGGTTCATGTACCTCTGCGGCGATCCGGAGCGCGAACCACTCCGCAACGGCGGCTACCTGCCGGAGTTCCAGGCTGGGCTCTTCGCGGCGATCGGGGGGCTCGCGGGGTTGCTCGCGAAGGAAGCGGGACGCGCCGGCGTGATCACTGTTGATGTTTCCCTGCTCGAGGCGGTGATCGCCTACCAGGAGCGGGCTGACCTGGCGCTCTTCCACCAGGGGCGCGACTGGGTGCGGTCACGGCGGCACGAGGTGGCGCATCCCTTCACCATCTTCGAATGCGCCGACGGCTTCGTGTCGCTGGCGGTGGGGTCGCCGCGTCACTGGGCGAATCTCTGCATGCTCATGGGTAAGCCCGAGTGGGGCGAAGACCAGGAAATCTTGATGAACCGGCTCGCGTACGCCGACACCATCGACGAGGTGCTCGTGCCCTGGCTCAAGGCACAGCCTGCGGCGGACATCGTGCGGCAGTGCCAGGAAGTGTTCGTCCCCTGTGGTCCGGTCATGAGCGCGAGCGATGTGCTGGCCGATGCGCACCTGCGCGCACGCGGCTTCTTCACGGAAATGGCAATACCTGGTGGTACGGCAAAGGTGCCGGGGAGCCCGGTACGCGCACCCTGGATCGCCGAGGAGCTGGCGCCTGCGCCCGCGCTCAATGCGCACCCCGGCGCTTGGCAGGCGGTGGAAGCATGAGGGCCAACCTGCTGGAAGGTGTCCGTGTCGTGGAGCTCGGCAGCGCGTGGGCCGGCCCGTTTGGCGCCCGGCTGCTGGCCGACCTGGGCGCCGACGTCATCAAGGTCGAAGCGCCACGCCGCCCCGATCTCGTGCGGTTCAGCGTGTACCTGGACGAAGACCCGGGCGAGATTCCCTGGGAGCGGGGCGCGCACTACCAGAAGTTCAGCCGGAACAAGCGTGGCTGCGTGATCGATATCGGGACGGAACGCGGCTTCGACGTATTTACGCGGCTGCTCGACGAGAGTGACATCCTCATCGAAAACAACACGCCCCGGGTGCGGAAGCAGTTCGGACTGACGGACGAATTTTTCGCCGAGCGCCTGCCCCACCTGGTCGTCATCTCCATGCCTGGCTTCGGGAACTCGGGGCCATACCGTGACTACCTGGCTTACGGCATTACCATCGAGGGTTTCGCGGGGCTGAGCAGCGAGACCGGTTACGCCGACGAGGGCCGGCCGGCCCGCTCGACCATCCCGTACGGCGACCCGGTGGCGGCAAGCTATGGGACGCTTTCGGCGCTGGCCGGGCTGCGTGCGCGGCGGCAGGGCGAGGCTGGCAGCGTCGTCGAACTGTCGCAGCAGGAAACCCTGGCGTCGCTGTTGCCGGACCTGTTCCTGCGGGCACAGCTCGATGGAAGCGACCCGGCGCCGGCGGGGAACGACGACCCCTGGATCTTCGCGCCCCATGGAACATTCCGGACACGTGGCGGCGGACCGGGCGACTACGTGGCGCTCGCGGTGGAGACGGATGCGCAGTGGAACGCCCTCTGCGAACTCGTGGGACGCCCGGACCTGCAGCCGCTCAACTCGCACGAAGAGCGGGATGGCGCATCTGTGCGGCAGGCAATCGAAGCCTGGACGAGCGAACGCGAGCGCGACCGGGTTGTCGACACGTTGCAGGAAGCCGGCATTCCCGTGGGCCCGGTGCTGTCGCCGAAAGAAATGTCAGAGCAGGAGCAGGTCGTCGCACGGGGTGTCTACGAACCCGTCGAGCACCCGCTCTACCGGACAATTCCCTATGCCCGAGCGCCGTTCCTGTTCCCGGGGCAGGAAACCCGGGGTGATTTGCACGCGCCGCTGTTTGGTGAACACAACCGGGAGGTCTTTGGCGGGCTGCTCGGGATGGGCGACGCGGAGATCAACGAACTGTATGAGCTGGGCGTGACCGCTGACCGCCCGGACATGGCCTGAAGGAGGGCACATGACGACCTACGAAGACATCATCGTGAACGTGGAAGATCACGTAGGCACGATTACCATCAACCGGCCCCAGTCGATGAACGCGGGCACTATCCAGACCTGGGGCGAGATCAACCGCGCGCTCGATGAGTTCGAAGCGAACGACGATGTCCGCGTCGTTGTCCTGACGGGCGCCGGGCGCGCCTTCTGCGCGGGCGACGATGTGAAGGAGATCTTTGTCCGCAAGCAGGAGGAAGGCGACGCCGGCTCGGATATCCGCCGCGAAGCCGAGGCGCTGCGTTCGCATGAACCGGTTGGGCTCGACCGAATTCTGACGTATCCGAAGCCGACCATCGCGTCCGTGAACGGCGTCGCGGTCGGTTATGGCTGTGACATCGCGCTGATGTGCGACCTGCGCGTTGCGGGGGAAAGCGCGAGGATGGGCGAAGTGTTCATCCGCCGCGGCCTCATCCCCGAATCCGGCGGCCTCCTGGTTTTGCCCATGCTCGTCGGCTGGGAGAAGGCACACGAGCTGGTTTACACCGGCGATATCATCGATGCGCGGGAGGCGGAGCGTATCGGCATGGTCGGCCGGGTAGTTCCGGACGACGATCTGCCAGCTGCTACGGCAGAGCTGGCCGGGCGCGTCGCCGCACAGGCGCCGCTCGCCCAGCGGATGGCCAAGGAGGGTTTCCGTATCGCGCGCGAGGGGACACTCCAGCAATTTTTCGACTACCAGCGGAAGGCCCAGGAGCTGATGTTTCGCTCCGCGGACCACCGCGAAGGCGTGCAAAGCTTCATCGAGAAGCGGCCCGCCGAGTTCACCGGACGGTAGGCCGTCCCCAGCGCACGAGGAAACACAAGGAGAAAAACAGCATGACCGCACCAGAGAAGAACGACACGGTTCTCAATTTCTCGCCGGAGACGGCGGAGATGCGCCGCGTCGTTAGCCAGTTCATGGAAGAGAATGTCTACCCGAACGAGCACATCTTCGAAGAAGGTGGCGACGAAGCCGAGGAGCTCATCAAGAAGCTCCAGGCGAAAACCAAGGAAATGGGCTACTGGGCGCCGCACCTGACGAAGGAAGCGGGAGGCATGGGCATTGGCTTTCTGCCGTATGCGTACCTGAACGAGATTATCGGCCGCTCGCTGTTTGCACCCCGGCTCTTTGGTTCGCAAGCGCCCGATTCCGGTAACGCCGAGATCCTGCACCAGTACGGCAGCCCCGAGATCAAGGAGCGCTTTCTGAAGCCGCTGGTCAACGGCGAGCTCCGCTCCTGCTTCTCGATGACCGAGCCAGACGTCTCCGGCGCCGACCCCACGGGCCTCGAGACCCGTGCGGTGCGCGACGGCGACGAGTGGGTCATCAATGGCCGCAAGTGGTTCAGTTCGGGTGCGAACAGGGCGAGCTTCGCCATCGTTATGGCCGTGACCGACCCGGACCAGCCGCCGCATAACCGGATGAGCCAGATCATCGTCCCGACTGATACGCCCGGCTTCAAGATCGAGCGCAACCCCTCGGTCTGGGGCGAGAAGCATTCGGACCACCCGGTCATCCACTACGACAATGTGCGCGTACCTGTGTCGAACCTCCTCGGTGAGCAGGGCGCTGGCTTCAAGCTCTCGCAGAAGCGCCTTGGCCCCGGCCGCATCCACCACTGCATGCGTGCGCTCGGCCAGGCACAGCGCGCGTTCGACCTGATGTGCCAGCGGGCGCTCGAGCGCGAAGCCTTCGGCGGGCCGCTCGCGGACAAGCAGACGATCCAGAACTGGATCGCCGACTCCCTCACGAATATCCAGGCGGCGCGGCTGCTGACGATGCAGGCGGCGCAGAAGATAGATACCGGCGATGAAGCCCGCGTCGAAGTTTCGATGATCAAGTTCTTCGTTGTTAACGTAACGTGTGATGTCATTGATAACGCGATCCAGGTCTTCGGGGCCAAGGGCGTGACGACCGACACGCCGCTGCAGGCGATGTTCAAGAGCGCCCGCATCCTCCGCATCGCGGACGGCCCCGACGAGGTCCACCGGATGGTTGTGGCGCGCCACGCGCTTCGCCGCTACCGGCAGGGGGAGACCTGGGACTTCGGTAACTTCTAGGGAGAAATCCCGCCATCAGCAGGATCCCGGGGGGCACCCATAGCGGTGCCCCTGCCGGGCCGGTGCCACGCGACGGCCAGGGGCCGTCGTGGGGAACGTGTGTGTCGCAGTGTTAGCTGTTTCACATATTACAAAAGATCTTACAGGGGGAAGCAATGTACAGGAACTATTGGCTGCGGCGCGCCCGCAGCCCCTTTTCGCGCCGGCGGATGCTGCAGGGATCTGCCGCGATGGGCGTGGGCGCAGGGTCGCTCGCGTTTGTCGGCTGCGGCAACGATGACGACGACGATGCGCCCGCAAATGGCAATGGCAACGGGAACGGGGCGCCCGAAGCGACCCGTGACCCGGGTGATATTGAGCGGCAGGGGATCATCAACTTCGCGCACACGGCGGACGCCGATCACCTCGACCCGCACCTGGACACGGCGTGGACGATGGTTGTCGCACCCCATACGCATGCGAAGCTGCTGCGCTGGAGCCCCGATATATCGGAGATCCTGCCCGACCTGGCGGAAGGTCTGCCGGAGATGAACGACGATGGCCTGGAGTACACGTTCACGCTGCGCCCGGACCTCCAGTGGCCGGATGGTTCGCCGCTGACGTCTGCGGATATTGCGTACAGCTACAACCGGATTGCGGGGGAGGAGCTCGGGTCGCCGCACCGCTATAAGGCGGGGCCGCTGGCCGGCATCGACACACCGGATGACCGGACCGTGGTTTTCCGGCTGGAGGAGCCTTTTGTGCCGTTTGTGAGTTTCGCGGCGACTGGCTGGATGATCATCCTCCCGGAAGGCTGGGCCGACGATCATGGTGACCGGTTCCAGGATTCGATGGGCGCTGGCCCGTACATGATCGACCAGCGCCAGAGCACGGTTTCGACGCAGTATGTGCCGAATCCGAACTACTATGATGGCGAGCGACCGTTTGTGGAGGGCATGGACTTCCGCATCATCCCGGACGCTTCAACGATGGATGCGGCGCTGATCTCGGGCGACATCGATGTCATTCCCGCGCTCACCGATCGTGGCCGCGTGGACAACATTCTGAACTCGAACCCGGACATCGAGGACATCGAGCATCCCTCGCATCACTGGAACATGTTCATCATGAATTGCGAGGAGGGGCGAGAGCCTTTCGATGACGTGCGTGTGCGGCGTGCGATGAATCTCCTCATCGACCGCGAGCTCTACCAGGCGATTGTGCATAGCACCGGAGGACAGCCGAGTGGCCCTGTCACCTGGGGCTTTGAGCAGTATGCGATCCCGCAGGATGACCTCGTGCAGCGGCCTGGCTACCGCCCCGACAAGGAGGAAGACATCCAGGAGGCGATGGACCTCCTCAGCGCAGCGGGCTATGAAGATGGCCTGCAGCTCGACTGCGCGACGACGACGCCGGCGGCGCACGCAACGTACAACGCGGGGGCGCTCGCCATCCAGGACCAGCTGGCGGAGTATGGCATCGAGCTCGTTCTCGGGACGACCGACATGGCGGGCATCCAGGAGAAGCGTGCGGATGGCAACTTCGACTGCATGGTCTACGTGAACGGTGGTTCACAGGAAATTGACGAGCACATCTACGGTCCGAACCGGACCGGTGAAGCCCGGAACGTGAACCGCTTTTCGAACGCGGAACTGGACGAGATGCTCGACCGCCAGCGGGTGACCCTCGACGAAGAGGAGCGGACGGAGCTGATCATGGAGATCCAGGAAAAGCTCCTCGAAGAGGTGCCGACTGCGTGGTTGGCTGATCCGTTCTATCACAGCCTGGTGAACCGCCGGCTGCGCGGGTACAACCCGTACCTGGTCTGGGACCGGAGCAGTGAGTTCATCGACGCCTATATCGAAGAGTAAGTCGACGCCGACGGTGGGCGAGGGAATATTCCCTCGCTCACCGTCTCTCTCCCTCGTGGCAGGGACCAGACAGGGGCTGCCATCGTGACGACCTACATTATTCGCCGCCTGGTGATGATTATCCCGGTGTTATTCGGGGTAACGCTCATCACGTTCTTCGCGATGCGTGTCGCGCCGGGCGACCTCGCACAGGTGCAGCTTGGCGAATACGCGACCGAGGAGGCCCTTGCGGTCTTCCGCGAGGAGCATGGGCTCGAAGATCCGCTACCGATTCAGTATGTGCGCTGGGTGAGCGACCTCGTCCAGCTCGACCTTGGAGAGTCCTACCGGACAAACGCATCGGTCCGGGGCGAGATCTTCGACCGCATTCCGGTCACGTTTCAGTTGACTGCATTTGCGCTGGTGTTTTCGCTTGCGATTGCGTTTCCGGCGGGGGTCATTTCCGCAGTCCGGCAGGATACGTTCATTGACTACCTGGCGCGCATTTTTGCGATGGCCGGGCTCGCGATCCCGCTGTTCGTCATCGCATCGCTCATGATCACGCTGCCCGCGATCTGGTTTGGCTGGACGCCGCCTATCCGGTATACGGCGTTCACGGACGACCCGCTGGCAAACGTTACCCACTTCATTTTGCCCGCGATTGCGCTGGGGGCGTCGCTAGCCGGGACGACGACGCGCATGATCCGCTCCCAGCTGCTTGAAGTGATGCGGCAGGACTATATCCGTACGGCGCGGGCGAAAGGATTGTCTGAACGTCCCATCGTCGCGGCGCACGCACTGCGAAACGCGATGATCCCGGTGTTGACCGTGGTGGGGCTCCAGCTCGGTGTGCTGATTGGCGGGACGATCATTATCGAACAGATCTTCAGTCTCCCCGGGATTGGGCGCTTGCTCTGGGAGTCGGTTGACCTTCGTGACTATCCGATGATCCAGGGCGTGGTTGTGTTCATGTGCTTTGTGTACGTGTTCGTCAACCTCTGCATCGATATTGCCTACGCCTGGATCGACCCAAGGATCAGGTATTCGTAATGACCCAGGGCCAGGAAACAGCTACCGCTCCGTTCCAGCCTCCTGCAGCGCAGGGGAGCGTCACCGGCCGTGCCGTACGGGGCTTGCTCCGATTCGGCCGGCGCAAGCCGCTCGGCGCCTTCGGCGGCCTCGTTGTCATCATCCTGGTGATTACGGCCATCCTTGCGCCGATGATCGCGCCGCATGCGCCGAACACACAGAGTGCACAGATCATTGAGAGTCCGAGCAGCGAACACGCTTTCGGGACGGACCGGTATGGCCGAGACGTGCTCTCGCGAACCCTGTACGGGGCACGGATTTCGCTGTGGGTTGGGATTGTTTCGCTAACGATCGGTGTTGGCGCCGGGACGGTGCTCGCGCTGCTCTCTGGCTACCTGGGCGGCATCGTGGATACGGTTATCCAGCGCATCATGGACTCGATCCTGGCGTTCCCGTGGTTGGTGCTGGCGCTTGCCATCGTGTCGGTGCTGGGAAATACGCTGACGAATGTGATGATCGCGATCGGGATCTTATTTGTGCCGAACACCGCGCGGGTTGTCCGGAGTGCCGTGCTGACCATCCGTGAGGAAGCGTATGTGGATGCTGCGCGGGTTATCGGCTGCACGGACTGGCGGATCATGTTCCGACACATCCTTCCAAATGTGATGGCGCCGATTATTGTGCTGGTTACGGTTGGGCTGGGCAGCGCGATCATTGTTGAAGCATCCCTGAGCTTCCTGGGGCTGGGGACACCGGCGCCAGCGGCATCGTGGGGCCGTGACCTCGCGGAATCCCGCGCGTACTGGTACAACGATTCTCACCTGTTCTGGCCGCCGACGATCGCTATCAGCCTGGCCGTGTTCGGCTTCAACTTGCTTGGCGATGCGTTGCGGGACGAACTCGATCCGCGGCTGAGGGGACGGTAAGACATGGGGGATCAGCGACGCCGGCTTGAACTGGCGGTACCGGGGCGGACGATCCAGGAACACGTGGAGCTTGCGGCTCTTGCGCAGCAGTCGGGGTTTACCGGCGCGTGGGTTTCGGAGGTCGCTGGCTTCGATGCGGTGACCCAGGCGAGCGCGGTCGGCGCTGCGATGCCGGGCGCCCGCGTCGGGACGGCGATTGTGCCGATGCAAACGCGCGACCCGCTGTTGATGGCGATGTCGGCCAACTCGCTGGCATCGGTACTGGGGGGCAACTTCACGCTGGGCCTGGGTACCAGCACGAAGGTCATCATCGAAGACTGGCATTCGCAGCCGTGGGACAAGCCGCTTTCGCTGACGCGCGAATACGTGTCGCTCCTGCGGCAGTTCCTGGCGGGCGAAGCGGTGACGACGGATGGCCGCTACCAATACCGGAAGGCGCGGCTCGGTGGGCGTTCCGGACATGATGTGCCGATCCACCTGGCGGCGCTGAACGACCGGATGCTCGAGCTGGCCGGCGAAATCGCCGACGGTGTCATCCTCAACTTCGCATCCCGGGCCTACTTCGACCATGCACTAGAGCGCATCGAGTCCGGGCGCGCCCGGCGGGAGAACCCGGACGAGCCCGTGGAGATCATCGCGTTCTTCCGCGCCACCGTTTCAGATGACTTCGGCCCTGTGCGCGAGCGGTACCAGCGGGAGCTGCTCACGTACTTCCTGGCGCCGGTGTACCAGAAGATGTTCGCTGCCGAGGGGCTCGGCGAGCTCTGCACCGAGGTCCAGTCAAAGTGGAAGGCGGGGGAACGCGAAGGCGCACTGGCGGCCATCCCCGACGATGTGATCAAGGACCGGGTGCTTGCGGGCTCGACCGCCGAGCTCGAAGCACAGCTCCGTGGCTATTTCGAAGCTGGCCTGGATACGGCTATCCTCATGCCGGTCCCGCCGCCCCACCTCGACCATCGCGAGGAGTGCGGCCACATCATCTCGGCGCTCGGCGCGATTGCGACCCGCTTTGCCCTGCGCACCAATTCGGAGGTACACGTATGACGGACGAACTGATTGTCGAGCGTTCCGGGCCAGTCGCGGTGCTCATCTTCAACCGGCCCGAGCGCATGAACGCGATTGGCTGGTCGTTGCTGGACAAGTTCCGGGCTGCCATCAAAGAGGTCGACGCAGACCCGGACGTGCGCTCGGTGGTGCTTACCGGCGAAGGCCGCGCCTTCTCGGCGGGGACGGACCTGCAGGAGCTGGCGTCGGATAACCGCTCGGCGGGCGGCGGCGTGGAGCCGGTGGACCCGAACGCGCCTGGTCCCTGGAACATGACGAGCATTGGGAAACCGACCGTCGCCGCGGTGAACGGGGCGGCCGTCGGGCTGGGCGTCGAGCTGGTGACCCAGTGCGATGTCCGCGTGGGCAGTACCGCGGCCCGGTGTGGCTGGGCGTTCCCATTGCGCGGGCTGGTGCCGGATACCGGCGCCGCGACGTACTTGCTTCCGTACATCGTTGGCCTGCAGACCGCCATGCGCTGGTCGATGTCGGGCCAGATGATTGACTCGGACGAGCTCCTGAAGCGCGGCTTCTTCGCCGAGGTCGTCGAACCGGACCAGCTCCGGGAGCGCGCGATCGAAGTGGCGCAGGAGATGTCGGTGGGCGCCCCACTGGCGCTCCGCGAGACGAAGCGGCTCATGTACCAGAGCTTCGGCCGGACCGCGGGCGACCACGTGGAAGACAATCGCGCCGTGCTCAACCGCATGTTCCAGACCGAGGACCACAAGGAAGGGGTCAACGCCTTCCTTGAGAAGCGCGAACCCCGCTTCGTGGGGCGCTAGGCCCGATTTCTTTCGCCACCTTTTGAGCCGGCGCGGTGGACTGCTCGCCGCGCCGGCTATTTCTGCAGGGAGTCGCATGACTGTCGAACACGTGGATTTTGTCGCGCTACAGGATTACATAACAAAAATCGCACCGGAGGCCGGCCGCATCACCAGCATGGCGCCGCTGGGCGGCGGGACGTCGAACCCGACCTACCTGCTCAACACGGAGCACCTCGAGCTGGTGCTCCGGCACCCGCCGATTGGCCATGGCATCACAGCAGCGCACGATGTCTCGCGCGAGCACCGCGCAATGTCGGCCCTGCAGGGGAGCGATGTGCCGGTGCCGCGGACATACGGGTATATGGACGATACCGTCATCCTTGGCGCGCCCTTCTACGTGATGGGACGCGTGCGCGGGATGATCCTGGCCGACAAGCCGCCGTTCGAAGGCATCCCCGCAGGGTATGCCGCGACACCAGCCGAGCGGCGCGCCATCAGCCTTGCCCTGGTGGACTCGCTGGTGAAACTGCACGCTGTTGACTACGAAGCTGTCGGATTGGGGCAGTTCGGCCGGCCGGCTGGCTATGTCGAGCGCCAGGTGAAGCTCTGGACCGGCCAGTGGGAGCAGTGGAAGACGCGCGACTACCCTGCGATGGACGAGGTACTTCGCCGGCTGGCGCGTGCGCTCCCGGAGACGCCCGAGTTCACGATTGTGCATGGTGACTACCGGCTGGGGAATACGATCCTGGACGCGGACGACCCCGGGAATATGCTGGCCATCCTCGACTGGGAGATGGCGACGCTCGGGCATCCAATCGCGGATGTCGGCTACCTGATGGCGTACTGGGGGCAGGCGGATGACGACGAGGTGCGCAAGCGTTCCATGGACCTGGCGTGGGTGAGCCACGGCGAGGGCTTCCTGCCCCGTGCGGAGATGCTGGAAGCCTATGCGGAGCGCACGGGACGGGACGTTTCGCTGGCGGATTACTTCGAAATCCTGGGCCGCGTGAAGCTGGCCATCTTTGGCGAACGGGGTTATGCGCGGAACCTGCAGGCAGCGCAGTCCGGCGAGGGTGTCGCCGATCCCAACCGCATGGAAGGCTGGAAACGCTGTAACGACCAGGTGGAGGTCTGCCTGGCCATCGCGGACGCGTCGGAGAATCCGAAACTACGCGGCGAATAATCGCGCGCGGTTGTGGCCGCCGCATTCCGCGACTATCATTTGGCGCCGTGTGCGGGGTGCGGGGAGAGCCCTATGCTGCGTGTGCGCTCGCTGGACCTCCTGGCGGTGGCTGCGCTTGGCCTTGTGATCTTTGCCCTGGCGGCCGAGCAACCGCCCGGAACGCCGGTTTGTCTCCAGGCTGACAACTTCCGCGACGACGGTGACTTCGACCTTTCGACACAATCTGCCGGGTCGGCCCTGGTTATCGAGGACCTCAGGTGGTCGACGCACGAGGAGTGCGAGCGGTTCGTGATCGAGCTTGACGGCGGCCCCGGTGACGTCGACGCGGCGGTGATCCGGGACCTTGGTCTTGTGCGGGTGCACCTGGAGGAGGCCATCGACGTCGACACTGGCGATGACCCCGCCACGGCCGAGTACGCGATTGGCGGTGAGCTGGCCGAGCATGCCTATGTGGTGCGCCACAGCGACGGGTCGCTGTACGTCGATCTCCACCTGGCAAGCGAGGCGGAAGCTGCGGTCATGCTTCTGGGTAATCGCGTCATCGTTGACCTTCGCGCCGGGGGCGAATCGCTCCCGACAAGGGCAGAGGTCGACGATTCAACCGTCTTGCTTAGCCCGCGCGAGGGCGACCGCCTTCAATACCCGCTGCATGTCCGGGGGTATGCGCGGCACTTCGAAGGAGAGGTTGTCCTGCGGGCGGCACGGGATGGTGAACTGGTCGGGGAGGAAGTGCCGGTCGTTGCGACGGACCGGGCGGAAGCCTGGGGCGAGTTCTCGGTCTTCCTGACAGCGGAGGAAGCGCCGCCCGGCAGGATCGAACTCGAGGCCGGGGAGTATTCCGCCGAAGATGGGAGCTGGCAGGGCGTCGCCGTGGGCGTCGAGGCCGGTCGTGCAACCGTTGTGCCCGGGCTGGGAGCGCACGTCTCGCCGTAACGGTCGTGCTCTTGAGGGGCACCGGGGCTGTGGACGTCGTGCTACGCTCGATTGCACCCCATGAGCACACTGAAGCGTTCACGATACGGAACCCCCGTCGCCAGTTACCGGCTTCAGCTCCACCCCGGGTTCGGGTTTGACCGGGCAAGCGACATGGTGCCCTACCTGCACCGGCTTGGCGTGTCACACGTCTATCTCTCCCCGTTCTTCACGGCCTCTCCCGGCAGCTCCCACGGCTACGATGTGTTCGACCACAGCCAGGTCAACCGCGAGCTGGGTGGATTGGCAGGGCTCTATGAGCTCAGCGAAGCACTCGCGGCGCACGGGATGGGCCTCATCGCCGACATGGTCCCCAATCACGTTGGCGTCGCCGGCGGTGTGAACCCGTGGTGGCGCGACGTGCTGCGGCATGGCCAGACCTCCCCCTATGCCGCCTATTTCGATATCGACTGGGAAGGGCAGCCACAGATGCCGCGCGGCATCCTGGGATTTCCCATCCTGGGGCAGCCGTTCGGGCAAACGCTCGAAGCCGGCGAATTGCGACTCGACGTCGCGGAACATGACATCTTCCTCTTCTACTGGGAGAACAGCTTCCCCCTGGCGCCGCACTCCTACCGCGACATCATTGGCATACCGCCGCCCGAGCTGCGCGATGAGCTCGGCGATCCGGCGCTGCTCGCCGAGCTCATCGACCTGCTCGACGAACTGCCGTCTGCCGACTACGAGCACGCCGAGCACCTGCTGGCCCGCTTCCGCTCGATGATGGCGAGCGAGCCAGCCATGGAGGCGCATGTGCGGGAACGCGTTGCCGCGCTCAACGGGACACCGGGAGACCCCTCGAGCTTCGACAGGCTTGAGGGCATCCTGCTGGACCAGCACTACCGCCTGACCGACTGGCGCATCTCGGGCGAAGAGCTGAACTACCGGCGGTTCTTCGACATCACCGGGCTTGCCGCGATCCGCGTCGAGCGCGAGGAGGTGTTCGACGCAACGCACGGGCTGCTGCTCGACCTGGTGCGCAATGGCATCGTCACGGGCGTCCGCATCGACCATATTGACGGGCTCTACGACCCGTCGGCCTATCTCCACCGCCTGCGGGAGCGGCTCGACGAAGCGTCGGCCGGGCACGATGGCGTCCACGTGCCTATCTATGTGGAAAAGATCCTGGACCCGCACGAAAAGCTCCCGCGATGGCCGGTCGATGGCACGTCGGGCTACGACTTCCTCGCGCACGTCAACGGGCTCTTTGTCGACCACGATGCCCAGCGGCACCTGACGACGACCTATGAGCGCTTCCTGGGCGAATACGTGCGGTTCCCCCGGATCGCCTACGAGGCGAAGCTGCATATCGCCGACCGCTCGTTTGCGGGCGAGGCGAACGTGCTCGCGTTGCAGATCTACCGGATCGCCCAGCGGCACCGGCTCCACCGCGACCACACGCTGCGCGCACTGCAGCGCGCGATTACCACTGTCCTGGCCTGTTTCCCGGTCTACCGCACGTACATGGGGGAGGATTCCGACGCGGATGTGTCGCATCGCGTCATCAACCGTGCGATTGCGGAGGCTGGCGCGCGCGATTCGACCCTTTCGCCATCGGCGCTCGACTTCTTGCGAGAAGTGCTGCTGCTGGAGCGCGACGACCTTGACCCGGAGGAGCAGGAACGGCGCGCGCACTTCCGCCGGCGGTTCCAGCAGGTGTCGAGCCCGGTGATGGCCAAGGGCATGGAGGACACCGCCTTCTACCGGTACAACCGCCTGGTCTCCCTGAACGAAGTTGGCGGCGACCCGGCGACCTTCGGCATCTTGCCCGGCCAGCTCCATGAGTGGTTCGAAGAGCGCGCCACGGTGTGGCCGCAGGCCATGTCGAACAGCTCGACCCACGACACCAAGCGGAGCGAAGACGTCCGCGCGCGGCTGAACGTGCTTTCCGAGATCCCCGGGACGTGGCGGCGCGAGGTTGCCACGTGGTCACGGCTCAACGCGCGGCACCGCTCCACCGTCAGCGGGGAGGTCTACCCGGACCCGAATACGGAGTACTACCTGTA
>SKSF01000172.1 GCA_007118095.1 Dehalococcoidia bacterium | reverse complement strand
TCGGCGCGATAGGCGGGTGGCATGGGTACCTCCCGGGAGGCTGGCGGCTACGTCTCGCCGGAAAGGGCGGCAAGGACGGCTGACATGTCGCCGTTGAGCATGCTATCGACATCGAGGCGGAGACCGGGAAAGACGTCGCTTTCGAAAATGCCGTCTTCGCCGGGGTGGAGGTCCTGGTACTGGCCATCGTGGAGGTTGAACCAGCGGATGGCGCGGTCGTAGACCTGCCAGACGATGTACTCCTGAACCCCGCTGCGCTCATAAAGAGCGCGCTTCTGGTGGAGGTCATAGGAGGCGCTGCTCGCAGCAACCTCGGCGACGAGCTCGGGCGGGCCCTCGAGGTAACGATCCGTCGTCACCGTGGAGGTTCCATTCTCGAGGCGACGGATTAGCGCATCGGGCTGAACCTCGCTGTCGCCAAGGATGAGCGTCATATTGTCGTTCATCGCGACGTCGCCATGCGCTGCTGCATAAACGCCGAGCCACGTGACGATAGCGCCATGCGCTGCGCTGTGATCGGTCCGTACGGGTGAGGCCACGTAGACGACTCCGTCGACGAGCTCGGCCTTCTTGATGTCCGGGCGCTGCTCGTAGCGGCGATGGAACTCTTCGCGCGAAAGCCGGTCGCCGGATTCTAGCGGCGGGATGTCCGGGAGGGCAGCGGGCAGTGCCATGGGGCCAGTTTAGCGGGTGCTGGCAAGCTCAGCCGCCGCCGAGGGCGGGGACGATGGCCAGGTGGGCATCGCCGGCGACGGGCTCGTGGAGGTAGAGGGTGACAACTTCTCCTTCGATGGCGATGGCCAGGTCGGGGCGAACGCGGTTTTCTTCGGTATCGACGACTTTTTCGTAGAAGCCGGGGCACTGTTCGTCGGCAGCGCGCAGGACGGATTCGAGCGTTCCACCGGGGACGTCGAGTTCTTTGGCGTCGTTGCAAAGGGGGCGCAGGAGAGAAGGGACGGCGATCTTTGTCATGGGCACCTCGGAAACGATAGCGGGGGAGGCATGAATGCCTCCCCCGCTGGATTGTACCGGACGTGTCGCCGGGATTAGAGGCCGTGGATCTCCTCGACGATGCGGCGAGGGGACATGGGGAGGTCGGTGAAGCGATGGCCCGTCGCGTCGTAGATCGCGTTTGCGATGGCTGCGAGCGGCGGGACAATCGGCACTTCGCCGACGCCGCGGACACCGTACGGGTGCCCGGGGTTGGGGACTTCGACGATGACCGTCTCGATGTCGGGGACATCGAGGGAGGTGGGCATCCGGTAGTCGAGGAAGCTGGAGTTCAGGAGGTGGCCCTCCTCGTCGTAGACGTACTCCTCGTTGAGCGCCCAGCCGATGCCCTGGACGACGCCACCCTGCATCTGGCCCTCGACGTAGGAGGGATGGATGGCGGTGCCAACGTCCTGGACGATGGTGTAGCGCAGGATTTCGACCTTGCCGGTGTCGGTGTCGACTTCGACATCGACAATGTGGGTGCCGTATGCGCCGCCGACACCGCGGGCGACGAGCGAGGCGCGGCCCTGGAGCGGGCCACCGGTGCGGGCCTGCTGCGCCGCGAGCTCCTTGAAGGTCAGCTTCTTCGAGGAGTCGGACTTGCAGGTGAGGGCGCCGTCCGCGTATTCAACGTCGTCTTCCTCGACGTTCCAGAGCTTTGCGGCACGCTGGACCATCTGCTTGCGGATGTCGACGCCGGCTTCGTGGGCTGCCATGCCCGTCGCGAAGGTGACGCGACTCCCACCAGTGACGTCGTTGTGGCCGATGGAGTCGGTGTCGGCGACCGTCGGCTTCACGTCCTCATACGGGATGTTGAGGGTTTCGGCGAGCTGCATCGCAATGGAAGCACGAGTACCGCCGATGTCGGTCGAGCCCTCGATGAGGTTGACGGTGCCGTCGGGGTTTACCGAGGCGACGACGGACGACTGCATCCCACCGTTGAACCAGAATCCGGAGGCGACGCCGCGGCCGCGGTTGGGGCCCTCAATGGGCTGGTTCCAGTGCGGCGAGTCCAGTGCCGCCTGGACACACTCTTCGTGGCCGATGCGCGGGAACTGGACACCGTTGACCATCTTGGTGCCTTCCCTGGCGCTGCTGTTCAGCCGGAAGGTGAGCGGGTCGCTGTTATTCAGCCGAGCGAGCTCATCGATGACGCTCTCGATTGCAAAGGCTGCCGACGGTGCGCCGGGGGCGCGATAGGCGGAAACCTTGGGCTTGTTGACGACCACGTCGTACCCGTCGATGCGGAAGTTCGGGATGTCGTACGGGGAGAGCATCGTCATGGAGCCAGCGCCGACGGGAGAACCGGGGAAGGCCCCGGCTTCGTAGGCGAGCTCCGCCTGGACGGCATGTATCCTGCCGCCCTTCGTCCCGGCCTTGACGCGGATGTTGGTACCGCTGGTGGGGCCGGTCGCTTCGAACACCTCGGTCCGCGACATGGTTGCCTTCACTGGCTTGCCGGTCTTGTGAGAAAGAACGGCGACGACGGGGTCGAGGTAGATCGGAATCTTGCCGCCGAATCCGCCACCAATCTCCTGCGGGATGACCTTGATCCGGGCGACAGGCAGGCGAAGGATTTCGGCGACCTGGCCGCGAACGGTGAAGGCACCCTGGGTGCTGGTGTAGATGGTCACCGAGTCATCAGTGTTCCACACGGCGGTGGAAGAGTGCGGCTCGATGTAGCCCTGGTGCACCATCTGGGTATTGAATTCGCGCTCGATAACGTGGTCGGACTCGACGAACGCGGCATCGAGGTCGCCGTCTTCGAAGCGGTTGTGGCTGGCGATGTTGCTGGGCTTTTCGCTCTTTTCGCCGGCGACCGTCTTCGTATGGCGGCTTTCGTCGAGCAGCGGTGCATCTTCGCGCATCGCGTCGCGGACGTTGAGCACCGGCGGCAGCTTCTCGTATTCGACCTTTATCTTTGCGAGGGCTGCCTCGGCCTCATGTGCACTGCGGGCTGCGACCGCCGCGACGGCGTGGCCGTGATACAGGGCCTTGTCGTGAGCAAGGATATTCGAGCTGAGCTCGCGGAGGTTCACCGCGCCCTCGCCGAGGTCCTGGATCTTGTCGCTCGCAGCGGGGAGGTCGGTATGCGTCACGACGGCCGC
>SKSF01000026.1 GCA_007118095.1 Dehalococcoidia bacterium | reverse complement strand
TGCCGCTGTCGATGTTCGACTTCACGCGCATGAGGGCGTCGACCATGGTCTGGTTGCCGACGACCATGCCGATGCGCCAGCCGGTCATGTTGTACATCTTGGACCAGGAGTTGAATTCGACGGCGACGTCGCGGGCGCCGGGGACCTGGAAGATGGACATGGGCTTGTAGTCGTCGTAGGCGGTGTCGCAGTAGGGGTTGTCGTGGCAGATGGCGATGTCGTGTTTCTTTGCGAAGGCGACTGCCTTTTCGAAGAAGGCGAAGTCGGCGACGGCGCCGGTGGGGTTGTTGGGGTAGTTGAGCCACATCATCCGGGCGCGCCGGGTGACCTCGTCGGGGATGGCGTCGAGGTCGGGCAGCCAGCCGTTTTCGGCCTTGAGGGGCATCTTGTAGCTTTCGCCGCCGGCGAACATGGTCCCGATCTCGTAGACGGGGTAGCCGGGGTCTGGCACGAGGGCGACATCGCCGGGGTCGATGAAGCAGAGGGCCATGTGGCCGATGCCTTCTTTCGACCCGATAAGGGGGAGGGTTTCCTTCTGAGGTTCGAACTTGACTTCGAAGCGGCGTTCGTACCAGTGGGAGATGGCTTCGTGGAGTTCGGGCAGGCCTTCGGATTCGGGGTAGCGGTGGTTGGCGGGGACGTCGGCTTCGCGGTGGAGGCGGTCGAGGATGTGCTTCGGCGTGGGGATGTCGGGGTCGCCGATGGCGAAGGTGATGACGTCGACACCGGCGGCGCGCTTGGCCGCGATCTTCTTCGAAATCTCCGCAAAGAGGTACGGGGGCAGGGATTCAACGCGCCGTGCGAGCTTCATAGCAAATGCATCCTCAAACAAGAATAACGGGCGGATGGGGGCCGCCCGGGACATGGCGTGGCCGGGTGGAATGGTACCAGAGGGAGACGAAGGGAGAAGCGGGGTGGGTTAGCGGAAGGGCCGCACTTCGGCTTCGATAGCCGCGCCGCGTTCCCGTTCCGCGCGCCGCAAGTCGTAGCCTGACTGCAGGTTCATCCAAAACTGGGGAGACGTGCCGAAATACACTCCGAGGCGGAGGGCCGTATCAGCAGTGATGGCGCGTGTTCCCCGGATTATGTCGTTGATTCGCCGTGGTGCCACGCCGAGGTCCTTCGCGACACGCGGGGCGCTTAGCTGGAATGGCTCCAAGAATTCCTCACGGAGTATCTCGCCCGGGTGAATCAAGGGTAGCCGTTCTTCGTCAGTGGTAGTCAACGATTTCGACATCCGAAGGCCCTCCATCATCCCAGCGAAAGCAGATACGCCACTGCTGATTTATGCGAATACTGTACTCCCCGCGGCGCGTCCCGGTTAGTGCTTCGAGCCTGTTTCCTGGCGGGACCCGGAGATCCTCCACGGTCATCGCCGCGTCGAGCATCAGGAGCTTCTTTAGAGCCGAACGTGTCTACCGCGGGCAGACGCCGGGCACGTAGCCCCCGGTAGACACGTTCGGTTTCGCTGTCGCGGAAGGACCGGATCATGCCGCGGACAGTGGCCCTGTCCGATCGTACCGTCAAACACAATCGGATAGCGATGGCGAGGCTTTGGCTCCCTTCCGGGTGCTGGCTGCGATACGATGCGCGCCATCAGATACGAGGAGAGAACTATGACGCAGCGACAGGGCGACGTGTCGGTCGACATCGGCAACGACGGGGTAGCGATCGTCGAGGTCCACCGGGCGCCGAACAACTTTTTCGACTTCCAGCTCATCCAGGACATCGCGACGGTTTACGAGGGGCTCGACGAGGACCCCGCGTGCCGGGCGATTGTGCTGTGTTCGGAAGGGAAGCATTTCTGCGCGGGCGCAAACTTTGGGGGCGGCGACGGGCAGGCGCGGTCGGACGGCGTCAACCGCGCGACGGGCGGTGACCTCTATGGAGAGGCGGTGCGGCTGATCGAATCGAAAACGCCGGTTGTGGCCGCGGTGCAGGGTGCGGCTGTCGGTGGGGGCCTTGGTCTGGCCTGTTCGGCTGACTTCCGCGTGGGCTGCAGCGAGACCCGGATGACGGCGAACTTTGCGCAGCTCGGCTTCCACCATGGCTTCGGGCTGACTATCACGCTTCCGCCGATTGTTGGGCAGCAGAAGGCGCTGGACCTGCTGTACACGGGCCGCCGGCTTAATGGCGAGGAATCGCATGCCATTGGCCTGCTCGACCGCTTCGTTGACCTGGAGAAGGTCCGCGATGAGGCGCATGCGTATGCGGCCGAGATCGCGTCGTCCGCGCCGCTGGCGGTGCGGAGCATCCGCGAGACGATGCGGCAGGGCATCGGCGACCGGTACCGGCTGGCGACTGCCCGCGAGCGCCGGGAACAGGACCGCCTCCAGAAGACGCAGGACTTCCAGGAGGGCATCAAGGCATCGGCGGAGCGCCGCAAGCCGGAGTTCCAGGGGCGGTAGGACAGCGCAGCGCCGCGGTCAGACGCGGCGCTGCGTGCCTGCACTGGGCGCCGACATGCGTCTACCCTGCGGCCTCGACAGTCGCGGCGGCGTCCGCTGGCAGCCGACCCCGCTCGCGCACGAGGTTCCGCACGATGTGGCGGGCGTCGCGCTCCACACCGTGGATCTGGGTCGATGACGCTGCTTGCTGGAACAGGAGGCCCATGAAATACAGGCGGGGTTCCCCTGGCACCACCCCTCGCTCGTGGACGGGTTCGCCCTCATCGTCGAACACCGGGAGGTCGATCCAGCTAAAGTCGGCATAGAACCCGGTGCACCAGATGACGTTCGCGGGTTCCAGGACGCGTCCATCGGTAAGCTGTGGCCGGCCTTGGTGTACCCCGGCAACAGGTGGCACTCGCTCCACGCCAGCAGCCTTGAGGTGGGCAGGCTTTGTCCGCACGAGAGGGAGGCCATGGTGCCGCGCCTTCCTGTGGAGTCTGCGCCCGACGGGTGTTGTTGCCTTTGCCACCTGGTGGAAGAACACCCGCGCGACGATTGGCGCCAACAAGCGCCCACTGAACCCTTCGATGTTGAACGGCACGCTTCCGACATCGCGGCCCGACAGCCAGGTCTCGTGCTCGCGCGCCGTCTCGAGTGCGAGCTCGGCGCCGGTGTTCCCGGCGCCCACGACGAGCACCGGTCCATCCTGGAGCTGCGATGGGTTCCGGTACGCATCGGCGTGAAGCTGGACAATTGAGCCATCCAATTCCCCGGCAAATGGTGGCAGCTTCGGCGCCTGGTAATGACCCGTCGCGACGACTACGTTGCGGGCATCGAAGCGCTGCTCGCCGGCTTCGACGATGAGGTAGTCACCATGGCGCGAGAGCCGCGATACGCGGACGCCGGTCCGGACGGCGAGGCCGAAATATTCCGCATACGCTTCCAGGTAGTCAGCGAACTCGTCCTTTGAGGGGAACGAGTGCGCAGGCCCTGGATACGGCATACCAGGCAGGGCGTCGACCCGCGCCGGCGTGAAGAGGCACAGCGAGTCCCATCGCTTCCGCCAGGCTGCACCAACGCGCTCGCCCGCCTCGAGGATGAGGTGTGGCAGCCCCTCCCGGGACAGGTAATAGCCTGTAGCCAGCCCCGCCTGACCTGCGCCGATGATGATGGTCTCGACATATTCGGTGTTTCCGTTGTTGCTCATCTCAGTACTCCTTCCAGGCAGTGCAAAGCCGGCCGTGGCCGCGGACTTAGCGCGCATTGCGAACCATCGGCCACAACTTGACCGTGCTGGTGACTCCGATGACCCCGGCCACCCGAAAGCCATGACGTTCATAGAGCGGGACATTCCGCTCGTTCCCCGTCTCCAGGAACGCCGGCGCATGTTCGGCGTCACAGCGCTCCAAGGCATGGGCAAGCAGTGCGGAGCCGTAGCCGCGCCCCTGCGCCGCGGGGTCAACACCAATGAATGGCAGGTACCACCGCGGCTGCGGGGGGTGATGCTCGTCGAGCTGTGCAAGCGCGGACATCAGCGGTTCCCTCCGCCCAGGGCTGACCGCTTCTTCGACGATGGCGATGACTTCCTGCCCCGAAGGCTCGACGCCTGGCGAAAGCCAAAGCGCCGTGGCGCAGGAACCGGCAGAAAATGCGGTACCACCCTCGAACGCGCGCCCTCCAAGCGCCCGCACGAGCCGTGGAAAGTACGTGAGATAGGCGCCTGTTTCCGGGAAGAGCCATCGGACCCACGGGTCGCTCGCGAAGGCGAGCACCATCGTGTCGATCGCTCGCTGTTCGCCCTCCCGGCCTGCCGTTCGGACCTCCTCTATCGTTGTCATGTACCTCGTCCTCCTTGTGATGCGTGGCCAGGTCGAGACGGACGTCCGTGTCAGACAGCAGCGTAGCCCCGCTCCTGTCGCGATACATCGGGAGAACTGTCCAAATTGATGGGCGAAGCCAATGGGTAGATCTGCGCAGGTCTTACAGCAGATCGTGTTCGTACGCGTACGCCGTGGCAGCAGCGCGTGACGCGAGCCCCAGCTTCGCCAGCACATTGCTGATGTGGCGGGCAACGGTCTTCTCACTGATGACCAGCTCAATTGCGATGTCGCGGTTTGTCTTGCCTTTCGCAACAAGGCGCAGGATCTCGATCTCGCGTGCGGTGAGCCCGCCGGGAGGGGCATCGTCCCGCTGCCCGCGTGCACGCTCCGCCCGGGCGGCGTCGGTTACCGCCCCAAGTTCACGGAACGACGCACAGGCGGCATCGAGCTCGAGCACAGCCGTGTCCTCGTCGCCGAGTTCGCGGCAGGCGAGCCCGACCAGGAGCCGGACACGGGCCACCTCATAGGGGACGGCAAGGTCCCGCCACACCTGGTGGGCTCGCCGTAGCAGTGTCAGCGCATGGCGCGCATCACCCCCGGCCAGGGTGACCGCACCGGCAGCCTGCCATGCGAGTGCGCGAAGCGCCGGTACATCATCGGACGAAGCCAGGGAGTCCAGTTCTTCCGCCGCGGCACGTGCCCCTGAGAGGTCATCGACGGCAAGCAGGATTTCGACGCATGCCGGCAGCAACCGCGCCCGTCTCAAGGGGTCATCGGCTTCGCCCAGGGCCCTCCGAATTGAGGCGGCGGCACCGCCGGTCCGCCCGTGAGCGAGCCGCAGAAGGGCGAGCCCGGGCTCGAGGGCATGACCGGCGGCACTGGCCTCGCGGTAGTGCTCCTCCGCAGCCACGAAGTCACCGCGAAGCCGGCATAGCTCGGCCATCTGATAGTGCGCATCCCCGACTGCGGGGTGCCCGGCGAGACGCTCGATCGCGGCCCGGGCTTCTTGCGTCGCTTCCGGCCAGTCCCCGTTCCATTGCATCACCTCTGCCCGGAATGCGAGACACTGTCCCCGATACGGGACCAGGTCGGGCTGCGACTCACACCAGGCGGTCAGCGCCATGGTCCATTCGCGGGCCCTGCGCAGGTCGAATAATTGCTTGCAGATCTCGATCACTGCGCAGTAGACGATGCCCGCAACGAGCGGTGAAACCTCGTCCGAGGTCACCGACACCATCGCCTGGTCGAGCAACCGTACGCCGGACGCGGTGTTCCCCATACGGACCCTGGCAACGCCCTGGCCCAGGGTGGCGAACGCCATGAGGTCGGCATCCTGAAACCGCGCTGCCACTTCTGCAGCCTCGGCGAACATCGCACCGGCCTGCCCGGGCTCGCCGCTCTCAAGCGTTTGCAAGGCCGCGGGGATGCGAATGTACCCGCGCTCCACGCAATCGTGGTCGCCGTCGTCGAGAAGCGTTTCAGCACGCGCCAGCCACCCGCTGCCAGGGGCCATTTCGCCGCGGTTGATGTGGATCATGCCGCTCCAGAAGCCGGAGCGCGCCGCCGCCACATGGTCCCCGGCCTGGAGCGCCCCCCGGTGTGCGCGCAGAAGCAGGTCGAGGCACTCGTCGTCGCGACCCGTAAGGTAGGCGGACATCGCCAGCCGCTCGAGGTCTTCGATACCCAGCGGCTGCTCGTCGTCAGCCGCGTGGAACGCTGTGAAGGCTTCCTCCCAGGCATGCTGACCAAAGCGTTCCCTTGCGCGATGAAGGCGCCCTGGCGTTGTCATCCGGCGCTCCCGCTCCACAGGCATCGCGGCCGCGAAGACTGGCGATGCTGCCCAGTGTAGCGTCCACCCGCTTCCGCCGCGCGCCTTAGCCGGGGCCCATGCTCTCGCCTTCGCCGTAGCGTTCGTCGCGTGCGCGGCGGAATGCTTCCCAGCCCTGTTCGCGCAGGATCTTGAGGTGGGGGTCGGGCTCGCCGGGGCCGACATAGTCGGCGAGGGCCGGGTCGGACCGGTAATCGAGCGCCTGGCTGAAACCGGAGACTTCGTAGGCCCGGTTCACCAACAACTTGTTTAGCTTCACCGTCTTCTGTGGAAGGGAGGCCAGCTTCCGGGCCATGTCCTCGGCTTCCGCCAGGAGGCGGTCGCCGGGGACGACACGGTTGACCATGCCCATCCGCAGGGCGTCCTCGGCACTGATGCGCTCGCCCATCATGAGCGTCTCTTTGGCCTGCTTCATGCCCACAATGAAGGGAGTGATGAGTAAGGGCGGCGCAAAGCCGTGGCGGATCTGCAGCTCGCCGAAGATAGCGTCATCCGCGGCGACCGTCATGTCGCAAATCCCGGCCAGCTCGCACCCCTGTCCGACGGCATAGCCATGAACCGCGGCGATGACGGGCTTCGGCATGTTCCAGATCTTGAGGTTGATCTCCATGCCAGATGGCGTTGGCTCGTCGTCCCCAGGCGGTGTCGCCTGGATGTCGCCACCTGCGGAAAACGCCCGGCCGGCGCCCGTCACTATGATGGCGTGCACCTCTTCGTCGGTTTCCGCGCGTTGGAGGGCCGCGAATAGCCTGCGCTGGATCGACCAGTTGATCGCGTTCAGCACGACCGGCCGGTTGAGCGTGATGAGGGCGAAGCCCTCACGCTTGTCGTACAGGACGTCGTCCGGGGACGGCGGCGGAATTTCGGGCTGTTCATTGGCCATAGGGGCTCCTCCTGGCGTTCATGGCAGGCTTCCCAACGGGACAAGGTGAGGGGCGATTACGCCTGGACGAGTTGCGTGAGGACGCCGCCTGTTTCGGACGGGTGGATGAAGACCTGGCCCTGGACCGGGTTTCCAGCGCCGGGGTCGCCGACGAGGCGCACGCCCTGGTCGCGGAGCTTCGTGAGTGTCTCGTCGATGTTGTCGACCTTCATCGCCACGAGGTGGACGCCTTCACCCAGCGAAGCGAGCCGCTTGGCGATCGGGCCTTCCTCGCCGGTGTTTGAGACGAGTTCGATGAAGGAGTCGTCGAAGCGGAAGAAGGCCATCTTCATGCCGGCTTCGGGCGACTCGCGGCGCTCACTTACCGGCGAACCGTAGATTGTTTCGTATTTCTGGACCGCCGCATCGAGGTCCTTCACCGCGATTACGACGTGGTCAACACCCTTGAACATAGCTACCTCGCTCATATGGATGAGCGAAGGCTACGCGCCGCAAGGGGAACAGAGAAGCGCCGCGGCCAAGGTTTGTCCCTGCCGCGGCGCCCTTGTGTGTTATGACGAGGACGCGGGGATGAAGCGCATCGACAGGGAGTTGACGCAGTGGCGTGTGTTCTTTTCGGTGAGGCGCTCGCCGAGGAACACGTGCCCGAGGTGTCCATCGCAGGCGGTACACCGGATTTCGATGCGCATCCCGTCCGGGTCGGGCAGCCGTTTGACGGCGCCTTCGATCTCGTCGTCGAAGGCCGGCCAGCCGCACCCGGAGTTGAACTTGTCTTCCGAGCGATAGAGCGGCGTCTCGCAGCGGCGGCAGACGTAGGTGCCGGGTTCGAAGAACTCGTCATATTCACCGGTGAACGGCGGTTCCGTGCCCTGGTGGACGATCACGTACTCTTCCTGTGGTGTCAGCTTCTTCATGCAGTACCCTCCTCGCGTGCTGAGGTGAAGCCTGACCATTATCCCACGGAGGCATGCGCCGGTGCGGGCACGGCCAACGCATGCCCCTGCGCGCTGCGCTATTCGAGGATGGCGATGTCGACCGAAGGCCGCAGTTCGGCGCACTTGCCCAGCACTTCGTGGATGGGGTTGTTCCGCAACTGCTCGACGAGCGCAGCATCGGCCGGTTCGCCGCTATTCAGCCGCGGGATGGCAAGCTGGCCAAGGATGTAGTCGAAGCGGGGCGCCCACTTTCGCGCGCCGAGCCGGGCAGTGGTCGAGCAGTTGTCGATCATGAACGCGACGCCCTTGAAGTGCATGTAGGGGTTCAGGGAGTCGACGGCTTCGATGATCGACTCGTTCGCGATCTCGGAGTACGGGTGCCCCTTTTCGCGAAGCAGGTCAACCTGGGCCATCATGGTCGCGATATAGACACCAGCGGTGACCGGGTTCACGGGCGTTTCGAAGCTGCCACGGCGAGCACGCACTCCCTGGCCGACCTGCCACATCTCGGTGCCCTCGATCTTGCCCATGGGATACCGCTTGTGACGTTCGGCGGCCATGATGACGCTCCGGATCTCGTTGCCGGATGCGACCTCGTCGTAGATTTCCCAGAGGATTTCGTACGCGGGGTGGTAGGAGGCGGAGTAGGCACGCTCGAAGGTTTCGCGGTCGGCGGGCTCGAATGATTCGTAGAGCGCCTTGATGCCATGGTGCGAAACCACGCGGCTGATGGGACCGGTGATGGATTCGACCGAATTGATGAACGCGTCGTCGCCGCTCATGCCTTCGCTGGTGAAGTGGCGGTAGAGCAGCTCCACGATGCCGTGCACGGCGCCGAGCAGGATGCCGCGCTCGCCGAAGATGTCGGAACGGTACTCGGATTCGAGCGTGGTCTGGAATGTGTACGGCGCGCCAAGAGCCACGGACCAGCCGAGCGCGTACTCGGTTGCGCGGCCGGTCACGTCCTGGTGGACGGCGAAACTGGCGTTGATCCCGGCGCCGTCGGTGTCGGCGCCCTGCTCGTAGAGGCGGCGGACCGAAGCGCCCATTCCCTTGGGGCAGACCCCGATGACGTTGATGTTGTCGGGAAAGGAGTCGCCCACGCTCTTGAGATGACCGACGAGGAAGCCGTGCGAGAGGCCCAGTGTTGCGCCGGGCTTCATGGCTTCGAAGACGCGCTTGTACTCGTTGGCCTGGGCAGAGTCGGCGATGAGCAACAGGACGAGGTCGGATTCACTGATGACCTTGTACATCTCGCCGAGGGTGCCGTCTTCCTTCCGGAAGCCGGCCTTTTCCGCATCGGCCATAGATGACGAGCCTTCGCGAAGGCCGACAACGACTTTGATGCCGGAGCCTTCGAGCGAGTCGCGGAGGTTCTGCGCCTGTGCCGGGCCCTGTGACGACCAGCCAATCACGCCAATTTGCCGGATGCCTTCGAATGCTTTCGGGAGGTTGTCGAAGAGGTGGCGTCCACCTTTGACGATGGTCTCCTGCTTGTCGGCCAGCGGGAGCGGCTGTGTTTCAAATGTGGTGGACGTGAAGGTGCCAGTGGTCATCGCGGGAGCTCCAGAAATACAGCAGTGGGAACCGGGCCGCTCACTATATGGGCGGCACCGTCGTTATTCGAAACTCTAGGGGGGTCATGCCCCCCGGGCAATCTCCCGATGCCATTCGCCGTCGAAGACGCGGGTCGCGGGCCCGGTCATGAAGACGGACCCCTCGCCGTCCCATTCGAGGAACAGGTCGCCGCCGGGGAGGGAATCGACGAGGCGACCCCCGGTGAAGCCACGCATGCGTGATGCGGCTGCTACGGCGGAAGCCGACGTCCCGGACGCCATGGTGATGCCGGAACCGCGCTCCCAGACCCGGTGCTTTGCATGGCCTTCGTCCAGGATCTGCACGACCTGGAAGTTTGTCCGCCGGGGGAAGAGCTCGTGGTGCTCCACCAGGGGGCCAATGCGTTCGAGCGGGAATTCGCCGGGGTCGGTGTCGATGTAGTGGATCGCGTGCGGGTTGCCGATGGATGCGAGGGTGAGGTGCAGGTCCACACCGCCGACCGTCACGGGCAAGTCTACGACGGGACCGGGGCCTTCGACGTTGGCGGGCAGGGTTGCGGGGTCAAAGCTCGGGCGGCCCATATCGACGCGCGCCGCGGTGACCGTCCCGCCTTCGCGAACGAGATCGATGGTGAGCACGCCGGCCAGGGTTTCGATGGCGAGACGGTCCCGGGAGGGATCGACGAGGGCTTCTTCCACGGCGAAGCGGGCCAGGCAGCGGATGCCGTTACCGCACATCTCGGCTTCGGACCCGTCGGCGTTAAAGATGCGCATGCGGAGGTCTGCCTGCTCGCTCGGGAGGGCGAGGATGAGGCCATCGGACCCGACGCCGAAATGACGGTCGGAGACCTCGCGGGAGACCTGTGGCCAATCGAGCTCTTCGGCAGGGGCGAGGAAGATGTAGTCGTTGCCGAGGCCGTGCATCTTGGTAACGCGCATGGGGTGCAGTCTAGCAGCGGGCCCGGAATGGCGAAGTCATCCGCGGGATGCGCCCCGGATGACGTTGGTGCAGGCGCCGGTGAAGATGTTCGCTTCGAGGTCGATGTCCTGCGCGTCGCGGACCCAGCGGATGCGCGGGTCATCGGCACGGAACCACTGGCGCTGACGGCGGACCAGCCTGCGCGTGGCACGGATGGTTTCGTCGCGGGCCTGGTCCAGGGTGAGCTCGCCGGCGATGTGGCGTGCGACTTCGCGGTAGCCGATCGCGGACATGGCGGGGGCGTCGGCAGCGAGGCCGCCGTCGAGCAGGGAGCGAACTTCGTCAACGAAGCCGGCTTCGAACATTGCGTCGACGCGGGCGTCGATACGGGGTTCGAGCTCCGCGTTCGGCAGGTCGACGCCGAAGAGGAGGAATTCGAAGTCCGGTTCGCCCTTCTGCTGCCATTCGCTGATGGGCCGGCCCGTGTGCCGGTGGACTTCGAGGGCGCGGACCACGCGGCGGACGTTGTTGGCGTCGATACGGTCCGCGGCTACGGGGTCGATGGATGCGAGCTCGGCGTGGAGGGCGGCAGGGCCTTCGGATTCAGCGCGTTCGCTGAGCTGCTGGCGGAGGGGCTCGTCCGGGGGTACCTCGGGGACTGTCCAGTCTTCGAGCAGTGCCCAGATGTACTGGCCTGTCCCGCCGACCAGCCAGGCGAAGGAGCCCCTGGCCCACAGGCCTTCGAGGACTTCGCGGGCCTGTTTCGTGTAGAGCGCCAGGCTGTAGGCGTCGCCGGGGTCGGCGATGTCGTACAGGTGGTGGCGAACTTTCCGGCGGGCTTCCAGGGGTGGCTTGGCGGTGCCGATATCCATGCCGCGATACACCTGGCGGCTGTCGGCGTTGACGATTTCGCCGCCGTGACTGCGGGCGAGTTCGAGCGCGATGTCCGACTTTCCGGTGGCTGTCGGGCCGACGATGGCAACCAGGCGGCGCAGCGTCATGGTTTTGCGGCCTCCACGATTTGCAGGAACTGTGCGGCTTTGAGCGACGCGCCGCCGACGAGTGCACCGTCGATGTCGGGCTGTGACAGGAGCTCACGGGCGTTGTCCGCGTTGACGCTGCCGCCGTACTGGATGCGGATGGCGTCGGCAGCATCGCCCGCGTGTTTTTTCAGTTCGGCCCGGACGAAGGCGCAGGTTTCCTGTGCGATCTCGGGGGTTGCAGTCTCGCCCGTGCCGATTGCCCAGATTGGCTCGTAGGCAACGGTGATGCGCTCCGAGAGGTCGACACCCGCAAGGCCGTTGGCGACCTGGCGTGCCAGGACTTCCCCGGTCTGGTTGGCCTTGCGCTGCTCGAGGGACTCACCGATGCAGACGATGGGGTCGAGGCTGGACGCGAGGACGGCCTTGAGCTTCCGGAGCACGGTTTCATCCGTTTCCCCGAAGTACTGGCGGCGCTCGCTGTGGCCGATGACAACCAGCGAGCAGTAGTCCGCGAGCATGGGGACGCTCACCTCGCCGGTGAAGGCGCCGGACTCCTCCCAGTAGACGTCCTGTGCGCCCAGCCTGACGCGGGAATGCTGGAGCGCACGTTCGACATCCGCCAGGTGGGGGAAGGGAACACAGACCGCGACGTCCGCGCCGGCACCGGGGCCCGCCGCGGCGATCGCTTCGGCCAGGGCGCTGGCCTCGGCCCGCGTAGTGTTCATTTTCCAGTTACCCGCGATGAAGGGACGCCGCATAAATGTGAGCTCCAGTCCGAGAGTCTTTGTATGGTACCGGGTTCGCGGGCTCAGGCGTCCTGTAGCGCCGCTACACCGGGCAGTGTCCTGCCTTCCAGCATCTCCAGGGAGGCGCCGCCGCCGGTGGAGACATGATCGAAGCGATCGGCCACCCCGGCTTCGCTGACGAGCTGAGCGGTTTCGCCACCGCCGACGACGACGGTGGCTTCAGAGTCCGCCAGGGCTCGCGCCAGGCCGTAGGACCCGGACGCGAAGGGCTCCATTTCGAAGACGCCCATGGGCCCGTTCCACACGATGGCCCTGGCATCTCGCAAGGATTCCACGAAGGCATCGAGTGTCCTTGGGCCAATGTCAAGCGCCATGTAGCCGGAGGGGATGGCGTCGACGGTGCAGGTTTCGTGGTTTGCGGTCGCGGCGAATTCGTCCGCGGCGACCACATCGTCGGGGAGCACAACGCCGACACCGCGCTGTTCCGCGTCCGAAAGGACGCGGCGGGCGACATCCACCTGATCGTCCTCGATCTTCGATGCCTGGACGTTATAGCCCCTGGCGGCCAGGAACGTATTTGCCATGCCGCCGCCGATGACGAGCGTGTCGATCGCCTGGAGGAGATGCTCGAGTGCACCGATCTTCGATGACACCTTCGCGCCACCGATGACGGCCGCGAAGGGCTTTGGCGGGTTCGCAACAAGCGCGCCGAGGTAGAGGACCTCTTTTTCCAGCAGGAGGCCAGCCACACCGGGCAGATGGTGCGTGACGCCTTCGGTGGAGGCATGTGCGCGGTGGGCGGCGCCGAAGGCATCGTTCACGTAGAGGGTGCCCAGGGACGCGAGCTGTTGTGCGAACCCGGGATCGTTTTTCTCTTCTTCCTCGTGGAAGCGGAGGTTTTCGAGGAGGAGTACCTGGCCCGGGGAGAGCGCCTGGGCGGCAGATTTCACTTCGGGGCCCACGCAATCACTGGCGAACTGCACCGGTGAGCCCAGGAGGCTTTCGAGCTCGCTGGCAATGGGCTGCAGGGAGAGGGCCGGGTCGTGCCCCTTCGGCCGGCCCAGGTGCGAACAGAGGATGACGCTAGCGCCGCCTTCGAGCAGGGCCCGGATGGTCGGCAGCGCCGCCCGGATACGCGAGTTGTCGGTTATGCGCCCATTGTCGAGCGGGACGTTGAAATCAACACGCACCAGTGCGCGCTGGCCGGAGAGGTCGATATCGCGGATGGTTTTCTTGCCGATGTTGGGGAGGTCGGACATGGCACCCTCGCGGTTCCCTTTCGGTCGAGTATAAGGGGCATCACACAGCGAACAGTAATCGTGGATCGCACCCGCCAATCTTGCTAGCGTTCAAGCAGTCTCATGCCCGATTCAACTCCCCCATCGACCATCGATCCGCACGACCCGGGAAAAGGGCACCCTACGATCGTTGTCCTGGACTTCGGCTCGCAGTACAGCATGCTGATCACGCGCCGTGTCCGTGAGCTCAATACCTATTGCGA
Organism: Dehalococcoidia bacterium; assembly: GCA_007118095.1. Taxonomy (GTDB): domain Bacteria; phylum Chloroflexota; class Dehalococcoidia; order Tepidiformales; family Tepidiformaceae; genus SLAK01. The sequence goes on along the minus strand of SKSF01000026.1, from coordinate 18,058 downwards.
ACTGCTGGCGCCAGACACGCCGCGCGAGACGGTCGAGAAGATTGACGTGCGCGGCGTGATCCTCTCGGGCGGGCCAGGCAGTGTGTACGACGAGGCGGCACCGCGGGCACCCGCGTGGGTCTTCGAACTGGGCGTACCGGTGCTCGGTATCTGTTATGGGATGCAGCTGCTGGCGCAACAGCTTGGCGGGCGGGTCGGTCCCGGCACCGAGCGGGAGTATGGGCCGGCCACGATCGAGCGAGAGAAAGAGAATGCGCTGCTCGGAGGGCTGCCGGGTTCGCTCGAAGTGTGGATGAGCCACGGCGACCGGATTGAGGAGATGCCACCGGGGTTCGAATCCGTGGCGACCTCGCCGAACTCGCCCGTTGCGGTGATGGCCGACCTTGAGCGGGGGTACTACGGGCTCCAGTTTCACCCGGAGGTGGTACATACCCCGCGCGGTCAGGACATGCTGCGCAATTTCGTGCGGGAGATCTGCGGGACCAGCGGTGACTGGACGGCCGGGCAGTTCATCGACGAGACGGTCGCGGAGATCCAGGAACAGGTCGGCGACGGGAAGGTTATCTGCGGGCTTTCGGGGGGTGTGGACAGCACGGTCGCGGCGGCGCTCATCCACCGCGCAATCGGCGACCGGCTGGTGTGCATCTTCGTCGACAATGGCCTGCTCCGGGTGGACGAGGCGGAACAGGTTGTGAAGACGGCGGGTCAGCATCTCGAGATGAACGTCGTGCACGTCGCCGCAGAGGACGAGTTCCTGGCGAACCTTGCCGAGGTGACGAACCCGGAGACGAAGCGGGTCCGGATTGGCAACACGTTCGTGCGCATCTTCGAACGCGAAGCGCGCAAGGTTGAAGGGGCGCGGTTTCTTGCGCAGGGGACGCTGTACCCCGACGTGATTGAGAGCGCGCGTCACGGCGCCGGCTCGGCCAAGATCAAGACGCATCACAACGTCGGCGGCCTACCCGAGGATATGGACCTCGAGCTGGTGGAGCCGCTGCGGTTCCTGTTCAAGGACGAAGTGCGGCGGATTGGTGAAGCGCTGGGGTTGCCACGCGAGATGGTCTGGCGGCACCCGTTCCCCGGGCCGGGACTGGCAATCCGCGTGATTGGCGATGTGACGAAGGAACGACTGGATACGCTCCGCATGGCCGACCGCATTATCGCGGAGGAAACGCAGGCGGCCGGCGTTTACGACGACCTCTGGCAATGCTTCGGCGTGCTGACCGACACGAAGACCGTGGGTGTGATGGGCGACTACCGGACCTATGGCTATGCGCTCGCGCTGCGGGCTGTAACGGCAGACGACGCCATGACCGCCGACTGGGCGCGGTTGCCCTATGACGTGCTCGCGCGCCTTTCCACGCGCATCGTGAACGAGGTACCGGGCATCAACCGCGTGGTGTACGACATCACGAGCAAGCCGCCGGGCACCATCGAGTGGGAGTGACGGCGCGTCACCGGTGAGAAAGGGAGGGTGACATGGGATCACGCGTACTGCTGGTGGGGTCCGGCGCCCGTGAGCACGCGGTGGCGTGGAAGCTGCGACGGAGCCCGCACGTGGACGAGATCTTCGTCGCGCCGGGGAACGCCGGGACAGCGCAGCTAGCAGAGAACCTCCCGTATCAGCCGAAGCACATCGACGAGCTTGTACGCGCCGCCCATGACCACGGGATCGACCTTTATCTCGCGACGACGGATGACCCGCAGCCGCTCGGCCTAGTCGACCGGCTGCGGGAAGCCGGCGTGGCGTGTTACGGACCGACAGCAGCAGCAGCCGAGCTCGAGGCGAGCAAGGCCTGGGCGAAGGGATTCATGGAGCGGCACGGCATCCCGACCGCGGCCGCGCGCACCTTCGACCGGTACGAAGACGCGGCAGCACACCTGGAAGCCAGCAACGAAAGGCCCGTCGTTGTGAAGGCCAGCGGGCTGGCGGCCGGGAAGGGCGCCATTGTCTGCAACGACACATACGAGGGGCTGAACGCGCTGGACATCATCATGCGCCGCCGTGACTTTGGATCAGCCGGCGACACTGTCGTCATCGAGGAGCGGCTGGACGGGTGGGAAACGAGCGCGCACGCGTTCTGCGATGGCAAGACCGCGCGGATGATGCCGTTCACGACGGATTACAAGCGCGCGCAGGATGGCGATATCGGGCTGAACACCGGCGGCATGGGGGCTTACAGCCCCTCCCGCGAGATGACCGGCGAGCTCGAACGCGAGATCCAACGGGACGTGGTCGGCCGCACGATCGAGGGCATGGCGGAGGAGGGACGCCCGTTCAACGGGACGCTGTTCCCCGGGCTGATGGTGACGCCTTCAGGGGTGCGGGTCCTCGAATTCAACGCGCGCATGGGTGACCCCGAAGCCCAGGTGCTGATGCCACGGTTGCAGAGCGACCTGTTCGAGATCACCAGGGCCGCGGCTGACGGCGAGCTCGCGAGCGTGGACGTGGCGTGGTCAGACGAGGCGGCGGTGGGGGTGGTGCTCGCCAGCGGGGGCTACCCGGCGACCTACAAAGTGGCGTACGTGATCGAGGGCCTTGAGGACGTGGACGACGACGTCCTGGTCTTCCATGCGGGGACGAAACAGGACCAGCGCGGCATCGTGACCAGCGGTGGGCGTGTCCTGACGGTCGTCGCGCGCGGCCCAACGGTGGAAGACGCGCGGGCGAAGGCATACGAGAACGTGCGGCGGATAGATTTTGCCGACGTGTACTACCGGACAGACATCGCCGCGCCTTAACGGCAGCGGTGGGCGGACGTTATGACGCGGCGACTGCCGCGTTCGCGAGCTCCAGCGCGCGGTCCGCGGTGTCTTCCCCCTGGTGCGGTCCGAACAGCGTGCCGTCTGCTGACAGCGCCGCGACCGCGATGGTTTGCTTGACGTCCGTGATGCCCAGTTCGGTCATTGTCCGCGCTTCCCAGTCGGGGATGATGTAGATCCACTCGGCCGGCTCTTCGCCGTCATCGAGCTTGCCCGCCTCTTCCTGGTACCGGCTTTTGATCATGGCCTCGGCAACCGGGCGGACGAGCTTCGGGAAGGGGCGGCCATCGATGACTGTGGCAACTCGCAGGTCGCGCGTGTGGGGATAGGTTTCGCGCACCTTTTCGACGACCGGGTCGACCTGCCCGGCACTGTCCTGAGCGATGAGGAGGAGCAGGGTGGGCTGCCCGGGTGCGTTGAGCGTCAGTTCGCGGCCGGAAACGGTGGCTTCCAGTGTGATCTCCGGGGCCGGGTGGGCGGCGGCGTCAGTCATGGCATGCTCCAAAGGGAAACTGGCGGTTTGCCGGGACTATACGGGATCACCCGGCTGTGTTCGTGTGGGTGTCCGCGCCGTGCATGGTTTGTGTGGCAAGCGGCCGATATGATGGCGGCGTGATCCCCCGTTATTCGCGCCCGGAAATGGCAAGCCTGTGGACCGAGCAGGCAAAGTACGACCGCTGGCTCGAAGTGGAGATTGCGGCATGCGAAGCGTGGGCTGAGCTTGGCCGCATCCCGACGAGCGCTGCGGAAAAGATCCGCGCCGACGCATCCTTCGACCTCGACAAGATCAACGAGTACATCGCCATCACACACCACGACGTGACGGCGTTCCTGCGGTCGGTTTCCGAGTCGCTTGGCGAGGAAGGGCGTTATGTCCATTTTGGACTGACCAGCAGCGACGTCTGGGACACCGCCACCGGGCTCCAGCTCCGGGATGCGTGCGACCTCTTGCTTGCTGATGTTGACGGACTCCTGAAGGCGATTGAGCGGCAGGCGGTCGCGCACAAGGACACGCTCTGTGTCGGCCGAACGCATGGTGTGCATGCGGAGCCGACAACCTTCGGGATGAAGCTGGCGGTGTGGGTGGATGAGATGCGCCGGAACCGTCAGCGGCTGGAGCAGGCGAAGGAAGCCGTCGCGGTCGGGGCAATCAGCGGGACCGTAGGTGCGCACGCCTCCGTGCCGCCGGAGCTCGAGGAGATCGTCTGCCGGAAGGTTGGCCTGGGGCTAGAAGCGGCCGGTACGCAGGTCATCCAGCGGGATCGGCATGCACAGTTTGTGACGACGCTGGCGCTCATTGGCGCATCGCTTGAGAAGTTCGCGACGGAAATCCGTGCACTGCAGAAGACGGAAGTCCGGGAAGTTGAAGAGCCGTTCGCTGAAGGCCAGACGGGTTCGAGCGCCATGCCGCACAAGCGGAACCCGGAAAAGTGCGAGCGGATTACGGGGCTTGCGCGGGTGCTGCGGGGGTACGCTGTTACGGCGATGGAGAACGTGTCGCTGTGGCACGAGCGCGATATCAGCCATTCGTCGACGGAACGGATTGTCTTCCCGGATGCGTGCCTCGTCCTGGATTACGCGCTGACGCTCTTCACCGACATCATCGAGCGGCTGGTGGTCTACCCGGAGAACATGCGCGAGAACATCGACCGGTCATACGGGCTGGTGTTTTCGCAGCGGGTGCTCCTTGCGCTGATTGACGCCGGGATGAGCCGGCAGGACGCCTACGCGGTGGTGCAGCGCAATGCCATGGAGGCCTGGAACACACGGGCACCTTTCTACGACTTGCTGCTGAACGACGCGACGGTTCGCGAGTACGTCGGGAAAGACGACCTCGGGACGTTGTTCGACTTCGAGTATTACACGCAGAACATCGACGCTACGTTTACACGGCTGGGACTGTGACACGACGGCCACCGAATCCCTTTGGTGAACCCGACAGCGGTGCGGGCCAGCGTGACGGCGACGAGAATCGCGAATCGCCCATGCCGGGTACGGGCGCCGGCGATCAGCACGGGCACCACGACGAGGCCAGCGGCGCGGACGGCGAGCGACGGGAGGAGCGCCACGGAAGCGCGCCGCGCTGGGAGATGCCAGCCGGTCCTGCTGGCGACGCCGAGCGGCGGCGGGCTGCCGTGCGGGGTCAGATCCCGGTAGTCGACACGCTGCGCGAGGCAGCGTCGCTCGTAAACCAGAACCGGGGCACCGTGCTGCTGCCGTTGCTTGCGGTTACATTTCCCGTCGCGCTTGTCATCTCAATCCTCACGGTCGTGCTCTTTCTGACGGCCTGGAGCGACGAAGCACTGGTCAGTACAGCCACGATCACAGAGCAGACACCGGCGCCCATCGTCTTCACGTTGTTGGTATTTACGGCAGTGGAGGTGCTGTTTGCCCAAGTGGCCCGAGCAGCCGCAATCGTGGCGATTGCCGGGGCTGCGGCAGGCAAACGGACCAGCCTCGCAGAAGCTCTGGACCCCGCGTTCAACAAGATCGGCGGGATTCTCGTGCTTATCGGCGTCTTCATCGCCGGGTTTTTCCTGGGCGTGCTGACTATCGTCGGGCTTATCATCGTCCCCTACCTGTTCTTGCGCATCGCGGTGTCGCTCGAGGCTTACATGCTCGATGGGGGGAGCATCTGGAACTCAATTGGCCGAAGCTGGGCCGTGATGCAGGGAAACATGTTGCGGCTGCTGGGCTTGCTACTGTTGACGGGCGCATGTGTTTTGCCGGTGATTGTGCTCGTCTCCTTGCTGGGTGGCAGCATCGAGGGTGACCGGACGACGGAGCTCGTGATGTTCGCGGGCTGGAGCCTGGCGCAGGCGATTATCCTGATCCCCATTGTCGCGCTGTTCACTGCATGCACGACGCTCTATTACCTGAAAGCGAGGGCAATCCATGACGGCCGCGGCCCTGCTTGAGACGAATCTCGACTTGCCCCGGCACCAGGGCAAGGTGCGCGACACGTACGACCTGGGCGATGGGCGCCTCCTGATCGTCGCTACCGACCGGGTGTCCGCGCTCGATGTGGTCCTGCCCACGGGCATCCCACGGAAGGGGGAAGTGCTCGCGCGCCTTTCGGCGTGGTGGTTCAACCGCATCAAGGAAGTCATCCCGAATCACTTCCTGTCGCTGGTGGAGGCTTCGAATGCGCATGAGCTGCCGGTGGAGGTCCCGCCGGAGCTGTATGGCCGTTCGATGGTGGTGCGCAAGGCGGACCGTATCGACGTGGAGTGCATCGCCCGGGGATACCTCGCAGGCTCGGCGTGGAAGGAGTACCGGGACACGGGCCAAATTGGCGGGCTGCCGCTCGGCGAGGGGCTTCGCGAAAGCGAGAAGCTGCCCGAGACGCTGTTCACGCCAACCAACAAGGCCGAGGAAGGGCACGACGAGCCGATGCGCTACAGCGAGCTCGAGGCGCTGGTGGGCGACGATGCGGCAAACATCCTGAAGCTGCGGACGCTGGCCATTTACACGTACGCGCACACCGTGGCCGCCGAGCGCGGCATCATCATCGCGGATACCAAGCTGGAGTTCGGGCGGGTCGGCGAAGAAATCATCCTCATCGACGAAGCGCTTACGCCGGACAGCAGCCGGTTCTGGCCGGTGAAGGGCTACGAGCCGGGGCGACCGCAGGCAAGTTATGACAAACAGCCGATTCGCGACTGGCTGGCATCAAGCGGATGGACGGAGGGGACGCCGCCGCCCGAGATCCCGGACGAAATTGTCGCCGCCACGAGCGAGCGATACCGTGAGGTGTATTCCCTGTTAACCGGCGAGGCTCTCCCCGAATGACCGAAACAGCAGTCAGATTCCTGGCGGAAATCCAGGTATCCCTCAAACCAACGGTGAACGACCCCGAAGGCACGACGATTGCGGGTGCGCTGGGAAACCTCGGTTTCGACACCGTGCAGAGTGTCCGGGCCGGGCGGTACTTCCAGGTAATGCTCGAAGCCAGCGACGCAGTCACAGCGGAAGAGCACGTGAAGCAAATGTGCGAACGGCTCCTCGCGAACCCGGTGATCGAAACGTACAGCTTCAAGGTGACAGCGCTCGAGCCAGCATGACTGCTCCCCGTTACCGCCCGCAGCGTGTCGTCTGCCTGACGGCCGAAACGACAGAGATTGCCTTCGCTGTGGGCGCGGGCGACCGCGTGGTGGGAGTGACGGGCTACGCGGTTCGACCGCCCGAAGCTCGCCAGAAGCCGCGGGTCGCGGCGTTCCAGACGGCGCACATCGACCGGATCATGCGGCTCGAACCGGACCTGGTTCTCGGGTTTTCGGACCTGCAGGCGGACCTGGCGGCCGAGCTCATCCGCCGTGGCGTGAATGTGCTGGTCACGAACCAGCGGAGCCTCGCGGAGACCTACGCGGCGATAGAGATGGTGGGCGCTGTCCTGGGCGAGCCGGACCGCGGTGCGGAGCTGGCAGGGGAGCTCCGCGATAGCCTCGAACAGCTTCGGCCCGGGGACGCTTCCCGCCGGCCACGTGTCCTGTTCGAGGAATGGGATGACCCGCTCATCACGGGCATCCGGTGGGTATCGGAGATCATCGAGATATGCGGCGGGGAGGACATCTACGCCGAGCTCGGCGAGGCGTCGTCTGCGGGCGACCGCATCGTGGACCCCGCGGATGTGATCAGCCGGGAACCCGACGTCGTTATCGCGAGCTGGTGCGGCAAACGCGTCCGCCCGGAGCGTATCCGGGCGCGGCCGGGCTGGGATACGGTGCCGGCCGTCCAGCGCGGCCGCATCCATGAAGTGAAGTCGCCGGACATTTTGCAGCCGGGCCCTTCGCTGATCCACGGGGCCCGCGAAATCGCGCGGCTCGTCCGCGAGGCGGCGTCCTAGCGCGCCATCGCCCCGGGGTCGGTAGCGAAGTACACCTCGCACGCTCTCCGAATGGCACCTGGCTCGAGCGTGGGGGTCCGTTTCACGAAGCGGGCTTCTTCGACGATGAGTTGCAGCACGTCGCGAGGGTGGCAACTGCGGACGTTGCCCTGGCTCGCGCGCTGGACCATGTCGACGGCCGTTTGGAGTCCACCCTCGGCGATTTCGACGTGCAGGGCACTGGCGAACCGCCGGAAGATCTCGGCGAGCTGTTCGTCAGTTGGCTCCGGGATACGGATCTTGTAGGGGATGCGCCGGAGATGGGCTTCTTCGAGCATGGTCCTGGGTTCGATGTTCGTGCTGAACACGATGGTTGAGCGAAAGGGAAAGCTGATGCGCTCGCCGGTGACGAGCGAGAGGGTATCCTCGCCGCGTTCGAGGGCGGCGATCCACCGGTTCAGCAACTGGTGGGGGGACACCTGCTGGCGGCCGAAGTCGTCGATGGCGAGCAGGCCGCCGTGGGCTTTCACGTGCGGGGGAGCCTGGTGATACCCGAGTGCGGGGTCGTAGGCGAGGTCGAGGTCTTCGGGCCGCAGCTCGCCACCAACGAACACGAAGGGGCGGCGAATGCGCAGCCACCGCATATCGACGTGATGCCCTGACGCCTCCGCTGGATCGAGGTCGATGGGCGTATGCACGAGCTCGTCGTAGAGGCGGACGATGTGACCGCTGACCCAGACGGCGACAGGCATGATGGTGACGCCCTGGATGGACTCGCTACAGAGTTCCAGGATAGTCGTCTTGCCGTTACCCGGGGCGCCCCACAGCATCGCGGGCCGCCCAGACGTCAGCGCGAGGCAGACCTTCGCCACGGTGTCGCGCGCGAGGACAAGCTGTTGCAGCGCCCTGGCCAGCCGCACGGCATCCGGGCGGCCGACCTCGTGGTCTGACTGCAGGATGCGAAGGTACTCCTGGAGCGGCACGGGGACGGGGCCGACGTATTTGCTTCGTTCGAATGCGTGCCGCGCTGCCTCCATGCCTGCTTCGGTCAGGCGATACGCCCAGTCGCCTTCAAGGCGTCCCGAGGCGCTGGTGGTTTCGATGAACCGGTGGCGCTTCAATTCCTGGAGCACGCCGCGCACGATTACGGGCGGGATGCACAGCGAGTGCGCAAGACCGACCGGGGTAGGATGCGCTGTGCGATATAGCGTCTTGAGCAGCAGGTCTTCGACAAAGGACTCGGGTACGCCGAGGTCTTCGAGCCGCTCTGGCGCCGACGGTAGTGCGGGCAGCGCGCGGCCATTGGCCGGTGTGCCGGACTCCGACGGGTGTGGTTCGGTGGCCACGGCTCCGGGAGCCTGATCCTTGGTTTCGTTTACGCTCATCCGACCTTCCCGGCAGCGGGCGGCATCCGCTGACTGCCGCCACCGCCCTTACCGTAGATGTCGGCAAACGTTGGGTGTCACCTAAGGGGCAGAGGCACTGTTTTCGTCAATCGACGTGGAATCTTGTTCATGCAGTGCGACCTGGGAGCTCTGCGATCCACGTTCGGCGATGGCGCCGGGATGCACCGGGAGGCGGCCCTTTTCGAAATCCATCAGCCACCACTCCCGTTTCACCTCCATGCGGATGTATTCGCGGCCACCGCGGACGACACGGGACGTCGGGGTGAAGCCAGCGCGAGCGAAGCTGCGATGTGCCCGCGCATTCCATTCGAGGGTGTGCAGGAAGAGTGTGCTGTAGGGGTAGGCGTCCCAGAGGTAGCTGAGGAACGCCGTCATCGCTTCGCTGCCGAGGCCCTGTCCGCGGAACCGGGTCTCGCCGATGCTCATCCCTACTTCCGCGACCTTCCGCCGGAGGTCACCGTTGTAGTACATGAGGTTGCCGATGTGCTCACCGTCATTGGTATCGATGGCAAACATCCGTCTGGACGGATTCACGACCAGCAAATCGGCTTCGAGCTGGCGGAGGAATTCGGTGAAGGTCTCCTTGATAGGTGAAGCACCGTCGTATCGCATGAGGTCCGGATCGCGGCGCCACCGGTAGTCGTTGAGGGCGTCGTCGAGTTTCTTCGTACGGAGGGTGAGCCTTGGAGTACGGGCTAGGACGAGGGCGTCGTGTGTGGTCATACAGCCAGCTCCCCGGCTATGCGTTCGAGTGCTCGTTCGACGAGCTCGCGTTCGTCCGAATAGGTTAGCCGGGCGACGGCTTCGTTCGCTGGCATCCACTCCACACGATCGAACTCGGCGTCGTGATTCGCAACATTGCCGCCGACGGCCCGGAACAGCCACCAGGAAACCGTCTTGTGGATGCGTTCGGCCGAGGTGGCAAACCAGTATGACGTCGAACCGAGGTAGTGCTCCGGCTCGACAACGAGGCCAGTTTCCTCCTGGACCTCGCGTACCGCTGTCTCCTCGATTTTCTCACCGGTTTCGGGAGTGCCCTTTGGGAGGCAGGTAACGCTGGTGGCGTCGCGATAGCACACCACGATATCCACCAGCGCATGCGCCTGTGTTGCAGGCCGCCAGACGATGCCACCCGCGGAACGCGTTCGGCGGACCGGGCGGCGCGCGCTCAATCATCGTCCTCCGGTTCAATCGAGCTGAGCGTGTGGATGACGTTGCTTGCAGCCTCGGCAGCCTCTTGCAGTGTGTCTTCGAGTTCGGCCGGGACACGGTCGTAGAAGCTGTTGAGGTGCTGCAACGCATCTCCGCCCCCGATCTCGGCGAGTGCGGCCAGGGTGGCGGCGACGACGTCGTTGTGCTCGTCGTCGAGCAGGGGGGCGATCATATCGACAGCATCTTCGGAACCGATTTCGCCACAGGCTTGCACGGCACGCTGCCGGATCTCGGCATCACTCGACTGGAGGTACTGCTCCAGGGGGTCGAGCCACTCTTCGTCGGCACTGCGGCCCATTGCCACGATGGCGGAAAGCTGCGGCTGGCGCTCGTCGCGGTAGGCGGCGTCGCGGATGAGTTCGGAAACCCATTGTTCCTGCAGGTATCCGAGTGCCTGGACGAGCGAGGCGAAGGTCTCCGCGGGGTAGGTGGAGGCTGTGGCGTGCTTCCGCAGGGCTGTTTCGAGGCGTTCTCCGGCCTCGCCGAGTTGCCCGAGCTCATGCTGGAGTACGTACGGCGCGGCCGCCTCCGCTGCTGCGCCAACGACTTCCGCGTTGGTCTCCTTTTCGAGGACATCGGCCATGCGGCGTGCGGTTTCGCGTCCGCCAAGGTCATTGAGCAGATAGAACCCCGCCTCGCGGACGCCGGGAATGGGGTCGTCGATGGCGATATATGCCAGGCGCTGAAAGTCCTTGTCGACCTGAGATTCGGCCAGGTCCACGGCAAGGGCGAGGATACCTACGCGGAGTTCGGGCACGATAGACGGCCACCGGCCCGCTAGCTCCTGGATGTCGCTGCGATCGAGGTCTGATAGGACGGCGACGGTGGATTCAGTGGGGAGTTCGCCGTTTGCGAACCCGTCGAGGACGGAGATGATCTCGGCAGTCGTGGAGGCACTCACGCCTCCAGTGTACACAGGCGAGATCAAATGCCCTCGCGCTTCAGTGATCGGCTCAACAAGGCGTTCATGGCGTCGAGGACGGTGGCTTCGCCGGCCATGACCGCACTGACCTGGGCTGCGATGGGGAGCTCAACGCCGAGCTGTGTCCCGAGCTCAACCATCACGGGCGCGGTGGCCGCGCCTTCCACCACTTCGCCCACGTTCCGGAGGGCCTCGGCAGGACCGTCGCCGCGCGCCAGGCGCTCGCCGAGCTGGTGATTGCGGCTGAGCGGCGAGAAACAGGTCGCTGCCAGGTCTCCAACGCCTGCAAGACCGATGAACGTGGTTTGCTGCGCCCCCATTGCCATGCCAAGGCGCGACATCTCGGCCAGGCCGCGTGTCATGATCCCGGCGAGGCTATTGGCACCGAACCCGAGCCCGGACGACGCGCCGGCCGCAATGGCGACGACATTCTTGTAGGCGCCGGCGACCTCTACCCCGACCAGGTCCTCGCTGCTGTAGGTGCGAAAGAGGGGGCTCGCCAGCGCTTCCTGCCAGAACGTCGCGCTGCCGGGCTGGCTGGACGCGACGACGGCTGCCGCAGGCAAGCCGCGCAGCACTTCACGGGCGAGGGTGGGGCCGGAGAGGACCGAGACATCGGTCCACCCGAGGTCGGCCAGGACCTCGCTCACGCGCAGGTGGGATTGCGACTCAAATCCTTTGGTCCCGGTGAGCACGGGGACATTGCGCGCGAAAGGCATACGCGGGAGAAACTCGCGCAGTGAGCGGACGGGGATGGCCACCACCAGTGCATCGACTGTGTCCACCTCTTCGGGCGTTATGACATGGACCGCCGGGGGCAGGTGGAGCTCAGGGAGGCGCGCCAGGCCGCGCTGCTTATCGACGTCCCCGGCTTCGCCGGGGGTGCGTGCGAAGGCGAGGATCTCGCGGTCGTCGCGCGCGAGCAGCCACGCGAGAGTGAGGCCCCAGTTGGTCGCGCCAGCGACTCCGATGCGCATGGCCGCTAGCCCGTCGCCGGGCGGTCACCGCCCTGTCCCATGCGGGGCTCTGTCCCATCGAGGAGCCGGCGGATATTGGGCAAGTGCTGGTATTCGACAACACCGACGACAAAGAACGCGTAGGCCACAACCGGGAACGGTTCCCAGCCGAGCAGCCAGGCGACGACCAGGATTGCCGCGGACAGCGGGGTACCGACTACGGACATGAGGGAGACTATTCGCGTGGGGAGGAGGATGAGGGCAGCCAGCAGGGGGAAGGCAATCGAGAGCAGCGGGGTCATGCCGAGGACGCCGCCGTAGCCCGTTGCGACGCCCCTTCCGCCGCGGAAGCCCGCGAAGACCGGCCAAACGTGACCGGCGACGGCCGCACCCGCGCCAAGCGCCCCGGCCCACGAATGGTCCAGGAGGTAGAAGCCGATCGCCCCGGGGACCGCACCTTTCGCAATGTCGGCGATGAGGACGAACGCGGCAGCGTAGGGGCCGGCGGTTCGCAGCACGTTGGTGGAGCCGGTTTTTCCGCTGCCAACCTGGCGGATATCACGACGCAGCCAGAGGTACCCTGTGACCAGCCCGGAAGGGACTGACCCGAACAGGTAGCCAAAAACCATGAGCAGCGTCGTTTCCCAGATCACGGGCGCGCATCTTCCTCGCTACGTGCCTTGAAGACCACCTTGATGGCGGTGCCTTCGAAGTCGTATTGCTGCCGTATCGCCTTTTCGATGTAGCGCCGGTAGCTGAAGTGCAGGATGGATGGGTCGTTGACGAAGACGATGAACGTTGGCGGGTCTACGCCCGCCTGTGTGGCGTACAGGACCTTGAGGCGCTTATGTCGCACCACTGGTGGCGGATGCGACGCAACGGCCTTGCGGATGACGCTGTTCAGCTCCCCGGTGGGGACGCGCACGCGCCGGACTTCCCGGGCCTGGGCTGCGAGTTCCAGGAGCTCCGGCAGCCCGAGGCCGTCCTTTGCGGAGATGAAGGTGACGAGAGCCCATGGGAGGAAGGTGAGCCGGCCACGCATCTGACGGGTCGCCCACGCACGCCGGTCGGCCCGGTCTTCCCAGAGGTCGATCTTGTTCACGGCGACGACGAGGCCTTTGTTCGCTTCGAGCACAATGCCCGCGATATGGGCATCCTGGGCCGTGACGCCGACGCTCCCGTCAACCAGCAAGAGGGCGACATCACAGCGCTCGATCGCCTGGCGGGCGCGCGTTACGGAGTGCCGCTCGACACCCTTCCCCAGCTTGCCGGGACGCCGGATGCCAGCGGTGTCGACGATGGTGAATTCGCCCTGTGGCGTATCGATATCCAGGTCGATGGCGTCGCGGGTGGTCCCCGCGATTTCGCTCACGATGGTACGTTCCTCGCCGGCCAGCGAGTTCAGCAGCATCGACTTCCCCACGTTTGGCCGGCCGATAACCGCGATGCGCGTCCGGTCTGATTCGGGGAGGGCGGTGACCTCGGGGAGGTGCTCGATGACGCGGTCGAGCATGAGGCCGACGTTGATGCGATGGAGCGCGCTGACCGGGAGGGGGTCGCCGAGTCCGAGCTCCCACGCTTCCGCGATGGCGTCGAGTTCGCGGTTTTCGTTGTCGGCTTTCGTGGCGACCATGAGGACGGGCTTGCCGGACTCGCGGACGACGCGCGCAATGTCGTGGTCGCTTGCCGTGAGCCCGTCGCGCGCATCGATGCAAAAGAGGATGAGCTGGGATTCGTCGATCGCTTCCAGCACCTGGTCCCCGACGAGGTGGGAATAGGGGTTCGCGGGGTCGCTTTCGTATCCCCCGGTATCAGTGAGCCGAAAGCGCCGGTCTTCCCATTCGACGTCAGCTTCCAGGCGGTCGCGGGTGGTGCCGGGCTCATCTTCGATGATGGCGCGGCGTTCGCCGACAACGCGGTTGAACAGGGAGGATTTGCCGACGTTTGGCCGCCCAACGATGGCGACAACAGGGAGGGAGCTTGCGATGGGCGACTTCATGGCACTTGCCCGGGTATAAGATCGACTGACAGGGGCTCAACGTCATCGACGACGAAGGGATCCTCGACGGTAACCTCGGGCTCTACCGTGCTTATGCCGGCCGACAGGTCTGCCAGTGACGCGGTCACGTCGAGATCGCCGGGGGCCAAGTCTGCGAGTTCGTCGAGTGGTCCAAGGATTGCCACCTGTACCGTATAGGATCCCGGCGCAACGGTGAGCCCTTCGGGGACGTCGGTGAACCGCGGGGCGACGTGGAATGTCGTCGCCCCACAGGCCGCCTCCTGGTCGTCCTCGCAGACGATGGGGGCGATCCCGACATCCACGCGGACGCTGTCGCGTTCGAGCTCAACGTTGGATGGCCGCTGAATGTTTCTCGTTTGTGTGATGTCGCTGGTTGCACCGCCAAGGTCGATCGGTTCCAGCGTGAGTTCTTCGAGCGGCTCCAGGACATCCTGTGGCCCCGAGACTGTCACGAACGACGGTTGAAGCTCGATGGACGTGGCCCGGTAGCCGGGGGCGGGGCTCCCGGTGAGCCGTGGGCGGACCGGGAGCAGTCTCTCGACCGTTTGCTGTTCGATCGTGAACTCGACCATCGCGCGGTCTTCGGACAGGGTCACTGTCTGACGGTCGCCGTTACGGTTGCGGGCGATAAGGTCGCCGGAGACTTCGAAGCTCTGGCGTTGGCCGCTCAGGTTGACGTCGATCTCGACGCGGTCGACGGCCTCCACGAGGTCAGGACGGCCGGACACCGTGACAAACGGCGGGGCGATGGTGCGTGCTTCCGTCTCTTCGAACCCTGGCGGCAGTGAGCCGGTTACGTTGACTTCCACCTCAAACTCTTCCTCGGCGACGGGTTCGAGGTCGACTCGAACTGTGGAGGGGATGACTTCGAGCACACGGATAGTGTCGTCGGCCGGCTCGACGGTAACGGGGAGGTCCAGGGGGATACCCGGTTCGACGCCTTCAAGGTCGACTATGGCCCGGAAATCGCCCGGGCGGAGCTCGGGGAGCTGGTCTTCGCGGGCTTCGACCCGGACACGCACGCGCGAGGCCTCGGTCACAACGAAATCGGGCGACAGGTTCACGAATTCGACCGGTATCCCCTGCGCCTCGCCTTCGAGTGGCACTGTCCCTTCTACGCGGGGGTTTTCGATGTCCTGGATGACGACCCAGATGATGCCCGCGGCGATGAGGCTGACGATCGCCAGGGCCCAGTGCCCGGAGACGTTCGAAACGGTTGTCCGTGCGACAAGCGACAGGGTGAGAAAGAACCCGCGGATGGATTCGGACAACCCGTTCATCAGGCCACCCTCGCTGGCTGTTCGCGCAGGGCTGCATCGGTCATGGTCAGGTGGCGCAACATGGCGCGGAGCCGCCGATCGTCCGCGACGTGGGTAAGGACGCCATCGGCGGCAATGCTGATACCGCCGGTCTCTTCGGAGATGACGACGGAAATGGCATCGGTTTGTTCGGTCACCCCGATGGCGGCGCGGTGACGGGTCCCGAGATTCCGGTCGGACTCTGGCAGGTCGCTGGCGAGGGGAAGGACGCACCCGGCAGCAGCGACGCGGTCGCCGCGGATGATGACCGCCATATCGTGAAGCGGAGAGTTCGGGAAGAAGATCCCCGTGAGCAGGTCGGCAGAAATGCGTGCGTCCACCTGTACTCCAGTATCGACCACATCCTGCAGGCCGGTGTGGCGTTCGATGACGATGAGGGCACCATGTCGATCGTGCGACATGCGCCGCGCCGCTACAACGATGGCTTCGATGACTTCGTCGTAGTCGTCCTGCGTCAACATACCCCGGATGCCTGTGCGTCCGAGGCGGTCGAGCGCGCGGCGAATCTCAGGCTGAAAGACGACGGCTGCGCCGATCACGAGCGCAGTGAACGAGTTTTCGACGATGAAGTTCACGACGGTCAGGTCGAAGAGGCGCCCGACGAGGACGATCAGGAGGATGAGGACGAGGGCGCCCCGGAGCTGCGTGATCGCCCGAGTCCCGCTCAGGAGGCGCAGCGAGGCGAAGATGACCGCTGCGATGAGCAGGACATCAATGACACTCGTCGGTCCAAATTGCCGGAGTACCTCTCGGACATGGTCGAGGTCGGGCATGAATGTGTCTTTCCGAAGCGGGCGCAGTTGCCCTTCACATCATACGCGGGGGAGACATGCGGTGAGTCCGCTATGAGCCAGCCTCACCCGCAAGGCCAAGCAGGGTAATGACGACGGCAACCTGCGCCCAGGTACGGTTTTCAACCTGGTCAAAAACGATGGACGCGGGGCGTTCGATGGCTTCGTCGGTGATCTCTTCGCCGCGATGGGCCGGGAGGTCGTGCATGATGAAGGCGCCGGGGGCGGCGTACTCGAGCAGTTCCGCGTTCACCTGCCAGCCCGCGAAGTGAATCCGACGGCGTTCAGCTTCGCGCTCCTGTCCCATGGATGTCCACACATCGGTATAGACGGCTTCCGCCCCGCTTACCGCAGCATGGAGGTCGTTTCCATGGTTAAAGGAACCACCTGTTGCAGCCGCACGCGAGCTCGCTTCGGTCAACATGCCTTCGGGCAATGTATAGCCGCGGGGGGATGCGACCCGTACGTCCATGCCGAGCGAAGCCGCGGTGACAGCGAAGCTGGCTGCGACGTTGTTCCCGTCGCCGACGTAGGCAATCGAGTGTCCCGCAAGGCTCCCCCATTTTTCTTTCAGCGTGAGGAAGTCCGCCAGCGCCTGGCAGGGATGCTCGTCTTCGGTGAGCGCATTGATGACGGGGATGCTGGAAAAGGAGGCATATTCTTCGACGTTTGATTGGCCGAAGGTGCGAACGCCGACGATGTCGACGTACCGGGCGACTGCCCGCGCGACATCCTTGATGGCTTCCCGTTCGCCGATACCCACTTCCTGCGGGGCCATGTAAATGGTGGAGCCTCCGAGCATTCGAACACCGACTTCGAAGCTCATACGAGTGCGCAGGGATGGCTTTTCGAACAGCAATGCGAGCTCATAGCCGCGGAGGACCTGTGGGCGGCTTTTCTTCACGCGCATGCCGAGGTCGAGGAGGCCGGCTATCTCGTCCGGGTCGAAATCGGCGGATGAAAGGAGGTGTCGAACAGGCGTGGACATTGCCCGCCAGTATATCGGCTGAATGGCCAGGTGCACTGTTGCGATGGATTTGCAACGAGAGGGCGGGGGCTAGAAATACTCACCCCTGAAGGTACCAGCAGAATACGTAGTGCAACGCTAACGGAGGTACACGATGGAGCCGCCCTGGGGGAAGAAGCTTCGCGAGGGGAAGATGTTTGCGCGCTTGCAGTGCAATGCGTGCCTTGCGCGGTTCCATTTCACGGACAGCCCCCGTGTGACGCGGTTTCCGCGGTGCCCGCAATGTGGAGGCTACAGCGCCCAGCCGTTTGTCGCCTGATCAGATCATTTGCCTGCGAGTTGCCGCTAAGCGGGTTCCCTTTGGTAGGATAAAAGCCGCCGAGGGGTGTAGCTCAGTTGGCAGAGCATCGGTCTCCAAAACCGAGTGTCGCGGGTTCGAGTCCTGCCACCCCTGCCAGGCTTTCCCCGGCTGCGCGGCCCTCACGCGCAAGGGTTGCCGGAGAAAAGCATGGGGCCTAGCATGAGAATCGTGCCCAGGTGGTGGAATGGCAGACACGCTGTCTTGAGGGGGCAGTGCTCTTATGGGCGTGTGAGTTCAAATCTCACCCTGGGCACCAACTTTTCCATCTGCTATGGCGCCGTGGCCAAGTGGTAAGGCAGAGGTCTGCAAAACCTTTATCGCCGGTTCGATTCCGGCCGGCGCCTCCAACACAGAACCGCATAATCCAGCCTCAGCGGCTGTGAGAAAACGCCCGGACTCCATATCCGGGCGTTGTTGTGTTTTGGGCGACTACCCCTGTTACTACCCCTTCGCAACGGAACGGGAGAGCATCGCATCCATCTGTCCCGATAGAAGTTCGAGCTATGCTGCTCACCT
>SKSF01000020.1 GCA_007118095.1 Dehalococcoidia bacterium | reverse complement strand
GTGCCCGCCGTGGTGCGGCCCGCTTCCCGGCAGGGGACATTGTAGGCCGCGCTCGTACCAGGAGCAGGAGCCGCAGCTGCCGGCATATGTAATGGTCTGCGTAGAGGTATGTGTAGTGTGTCACACTGCCGCGACGTGACACCACGATGTTACTATCAGATCAGTCACATGTCCCTATTGCCATCTCGTTTGGGCGCAGATTAGCTACTCGTTCCGGGGTTGGTATTACAGATAAATGCCTGCATCCGCACGGTAGGATTTGTACAGTAATAGGTTGAACCAGACGTGCAAACATTCCACAGATCCACTAACTCGTAACGTCTGTCCTGCTGTGCCGGTTACTGCACGTGGCGATGATCAAAGTAAGCCCGGTGTGAGCGCGGGGCTGGCCCCTCCGGCTCAGCGCGGAGCGGGGCATCACCGGGGTGGCAGTGGCCACCAGCGACCATCCAGAAACACACAGCAGGAGTTAGGGACATATGATTAAGATGAACAAGAAGTGGCTCACCGGGTTCGCGGGTGCAGGTGTCGTCGCGGCAACCTTCGGCTTCGCGGCCAGCATTGGCACGATCAACACCGAATCGATTGGTGGTGCGGACGCCGCCGTGGCGGCGTGCACCGAGCAGGTCGACGTGACGTACGACGTCTCCTGGGATGAGACAGCACAGGCATACCTCGTCGATGCGGCGACGGTCGACGTGTCCGGTGATGCATCGAACACCTGCGAGGACGGCGACCCTGTTGGCGTGACCGTCCAGGGCGACAGTGGTGCCGACGGGTCGGGTAGTGGCTCCCTGTCAGCATCTGACGATGCGACCGTCACCCTCGACGGCGGCGTACAAGCTGACGACCTGAACCACGTCCACGTGGTCATCGGCGGAGTTGCTGTCAACTAGGTCTCGCTCTATGACCAGGCACCCTGATGGAGTGAGGAATCGTGAGGAACTGCTTTGAACCGGGCAACGTTGGGCGTATCCGCGTTGGTGGTTGGATCGTCGTCACCCTCCTCCTCCTGGCCTGGTTTACCTGGTTTCGCCCCCCAATCCTGGGGGGCGAAACTGCCTACATCATGGTCTCGGGCCAGAGCATGGAACCGGCCATGGATAGCGGAGACCTCGCCCTCGTCCGTGACCAGGAAGCGTACGAGGTAGGAGATATTGTTGCTTTCAGGGGCTCCGGGAGTGTGGTCATCCATCGCATCATTGGTGGCGACGCCGAGGATGGCTTCCGTTTGCAGGGGGACAACCGGACGGGTGTCGACCCCTGGCGGCCGGGCAATGACGAAATTATCGGCAAACACTGGTTCCACGTCCCCTACGCGGGACACTTCTTCGCGTTTCTCCAGCAGCCGCTGGTGCTCGCACTCTTCGCCGGGGCGGTCACCCTTGGCATGGTCTCGTTCGGCAAAGACCGCATCCCCTGGCGTAAGAAGAAGCAGGCGCGCCGCCGGGGCAGGTCTCCTGGCCCGGGAGAATTCGGTCCGCCACCTGCTCCGCCCTGGAGGCCAGCAATGTTCACTCGCCGCACTGCCATAATCGCCGGGGTCGCCGGCGCCGCGATCTTCACCACCGCCAGTGTCGCGGTATTCGTGGCTTCAGCTCCCGGGGACGAACCGGTCGGCCCCGAAGACTACGAGCACCGCATTGCCTTCAGTTATCAGGCGGAGACCGCCGAGTCCGTGGTCTACCCCGAAGGGCAGCTTGCCGTGGACGCTGACACCCCCGAGACCGAGCGACAGGCCATCTTCACCGAACTCGTGGACGAAATTGACGTCGGCATCGACTACGAACTTGCGACGGATCTCGAGACCGACCTCGCTGGCGTGCTCACCGCGGTGCTCGAACTTCGCGCGCCCGGCACCTGGACCCACGACCTCCCCGTCCGCCCCGGCTCGCCCTTCGAAGGCGACGCCACGACGGAAAGCGTCACCATCGACCTCGAGCAGATCGATGACATCATCGCGCGGTTTGAAGACGAGACGGGCTTTTCGACGAACACCTACGAGCTCGTCGTCCGGACCGAAGTCGGCATCGCCGGCGCCATGGGCGATGAGCGGTTCGAGGAGACCTTTGACGCCGACTTCCCGCTTACCCACGGCCCCACGCTTATCCGCGCCGAGGAAGAGCTCGTCCACAGCACCAATGGCATCGCCCCCGGCCACGAAAACATGGAAGAAGTCCGGGAAGCCTCGCTCTTCGACTTCTCCGGCGGCGACCCCGTCCGTGTGAGCAGCGCCATCGGCACGATTCTCGGGCTCATGGCGACCGGGGCCCTCGTCGCGCTCATGCTCCGCGATCAGCGCGCGCTGGCCGGGCGCGAGGTCCGCTCCGTCAACGGCGAGCGCGTGCTCCAGGTAACCGGCCGCTACGCCGCGAACGGCACCCAGCGCATCGTCGTCGCCACGCTCGATGACCTGGCCGCGGTCGCCCAGCGCGAGGGCGAACCGGTGTTCCACCAGCGCATGGACGAAGGTGACATCTACTTCGTGCCTGCCGGCACGGTGACCTATGAGCTCCGGATGGCCGGACGCGAACCCCGCATGAAGGGCCAGGCGCAGAACGGGGGCGCGAAGTGATGCCCGGCAAAGTCATCCGCGTCCTGGTGCTGGTCACCGTCGTCTCGGCGGTCTCCGGGTTTGCGGCGAGCCTGCAGCTCACGACGGCGAACCTTGGCGCCTTTGCGCTCGACGGGAAGGGCTGCCAGCAATCACCCCCGGGCACGGAGCTCGTCTTCGACACGGACGAAGAAGACAACCCGACGACCCTGCGCGACGTCGAGGTCAGTGGCATCGACGGGACCTGTTCCGGCAAGTCGATGCACGTGGCAGTGGTTGACGAGAACGGCACGCTCCAGGGCGAACGGCGCAACGTGACCGTCGACGGTAGTTCGACGCAGGTCGTGCACTTCGACTCGCACGTCACGATCGCGTACGAAGACGCGGACACCGCACACGCGATCATTCCGAAGTAATCCTCGCTGCGCGGATCCGCGCGCCGGGATGCCTTCCTGGTTCCGGGGGGTGGCCTGCCACTGGTCCGGCGCCACCCCCGCGTCGCATTGCCGCAATCAGGCGCCCTGCAGATCCCAGCCCACAAACGGGTCCTCGGTCTCGAGGTCGAGCGTCGCCATGACCTGGGCGAGCTGGAAGTACATCGTGATGAGATAGGTCACACCGAAGACTTCGCCCGGCGTTCGCTCCGCGGCGAACG
>SKSF01000179.1 GCA_007118095.1 Dehalococcoidia bacterium | reverse complement strand
GCTCATCGAATACGATAACACGCAGGATGGCGCGAACCACATCCATGCATGCTGGCGGGACCCGGCGAACGACTTCGGCGAGGACACGCTGCGGGCGCACGTGGCGGGGGAGCACTGAGGGGGCCTTCCGTGGTTGGTGCTGTCTCCAGGCGAGACGCGGCGGCGGGCAGGCTCACTGCCAGCCGGGCGTTTCACCTGCTTCGGTGATCCACTGGCGGACGAGGGACTGTTCCGCCTCTTCGAGGGTCTTCACTTTGATGTAGCGGGTCCGCCCGTTGGTGCCGAGTGGTGGGGGAGGGTCGAATTCGGCGCCACCAAAGAAGACGATGTTCACCGAGACGTCGTAGGCGGCCAATTCGATAATCCAGCCGAGTCCGGGCAACCCGTAGTACGCCTTCTTCCACTTGATGGCGTATTGAAGCCCGGGGTGTGCCTCCCGGATCAGTTCGTCGAGCCGGTGAACGATAGGCTGCAGGTCGGGCATGCCCCGCCGCATCCAGTGCTCAATTTCCGCGTGGCTGTCGGAGGGCGTGGGCGGTTTCCGGGTAGCGCCGGACCGTGCCGTCTTATCCATTGATCTCTCTCCTGGCGGCCTGTGCGTGCCAGCATAGGCGATGACGTTGAAAGCGGGTGACCGACCGGCCGGACGACCTGTCAGCTCCTCCACGGTCGCCGCGCAAAGAACCACGGGAGGCGCGTGGCGGTGGGGGCGCGGGCGGCATAGGATCGGCGGGGCAACATCAAGCGGGAGGCGCCAGGTGATGGGGATTGCGTTGAGCGTGCTGGACCAGTCGCCCATCCGGAAGGGTGGGACGCCGGGGGAGGCGGTGGCGGAGTCGGTGGAGCTGGCGCGGCATTGCGAGGCGCTGGGCTTCCGGCGGTACTGGATTGCTGAGCACCACAATTCGGGGGCGCTGGCGTCGGCGAGCCCGGAGATTTTGATCGGGCATATTGCCTCGCAGACGGAGCGGATGCGGGTGGGTTCTGGCGGGGTGATGTTGATGCATTACAGCCCGCTGAAGGTGGCGGAGCAGTTCCGGATGCTGGAGGCGCTACACCCGGGGCGCATCGACCTGGGACTTGGGCGCGCGCCGGGGAGCGACCGGCGGACGGCGGAGGCGCTTTCGCCAACGGGGCAAATGCTGAGTGTGGAGCACTACGGTGAGCAACTCGTGGACCTGCACGGGTACCTCGCGGGCGACTTGCCGGTCGACCACCCGTTTCACCGGGTGCGGGCGCAGCCGATGGGGGAGAGCATGCCGGAGCCCTGGGTGCTGGGTTCGAGCCCGGCGAGTGCGCAGTATGCGGCGGAGCTGGGGTGGGGATTCTGCTGGGCGCACTTCATCAACCCGGAAGGGGGCGAGGAGGTGGTGCGGGGGTACCGGGACCACTTCCAGCCGTCGCCGTTGCTGCAAGAACCGCGGGCGATGGTGGCGGTCTCGGCGACGGTGGCGGAGACGGACGAGGAGGCGGAGTACCTCTCGTGGAGCCGGTGGGCGTGGCGGTTGCGGTCGCAGCAGGGCCGGGGCGGTGGCATCCCGTCTCCGGAAGAGGCGCACGCGATCGACTATTCGGAGCCGGAGCTGGACTACATCTCGTACGCGCGGAAGCGGTCGATATACGGGAGCCCGGGGAGCGTGAAAGAGCGGATTGAGGCGGTGGCGCGGGACTTTGGGGCGGATGAGGTGATGGTGGTAACCATCACGTATGACTTCGAGGCGCGGAAGCGGAGCTATTCGCTGCTTGCGGAAGCTTTCGGCCTGGAGGGCACGGGGAACGGGGAATGATCAGCCGTATTGCCCGCGGTTGGCCCCGGGCGATACGGCCACGCTGGCGTTCTCGGTCCGAGAAGGCGCGGCTGGCGGCTTAGCCTGCCTGCTGGGAATGCTGGCTGCTGTTGCTGCCGGCCTGCTCCGCCTGCGATGACTGCCCGGCAGTGGACTGGCGAGCCTGCGGTTGCAGGTCGTAGACGTCGAGCTCGGCCTGCACGTCGGGGCTCATCTGCTCTTCGAGTTCGTTGTGCTCTTTGGGGTCTGCGGGGGCGCCACTGCTCCAGGGCCACATGCGGGTCATCCGTCTCTCCATCTGCTCATTGCTGTCTGCTTAACATGATCGTAACAAAACGCCGGTGGCGCCACCTTCGATCGGCCGTTTAGGCGGGGTCCTTGTGCCGTCCCGGGATTTCTCCGGCGACATGGTGTGCTTTCTATTATGCGGGCCGGGGATGAACGGGGTGTTGCGGTAGTGTGAAGCTGCATTGAAGCGCTGGTTGAGAGGGAGCGCATGGTTAGTAAAATGCAGCCAGTATTGAGGAGGGCCGCGTGATGGATTGGAAGAACAAATATGCGGACAAGCTGGTCCCGGCGGAGGAAGCGGCGGGCCGGGTGAAGTCGGGAGAACGGGTGTGGTTCGGGATGTTCACTTCGAACCCGGAGACGCTTTCGAAGGCGGTGTATGCGCGGAAGGACGAGCTACGGGACGTGGAGGTGCACCACTACGTTTCGCCGTTTGTGTGGGCGAAGCCGGAGGCGTCGGAGGCGTTCAAGCTGGTGACCGCGTTCACGACGCCGGCGGATCGGCAACAGGTGCAGGCGGGGATGGCGGACTACCTGCCGATGGGGAATTTCCGGGAGTCGTGGGTGAAGGAAGCGCTGGGCTACCACTTCGATGTGGCGTTCGTGAAAACGTCGCCGCCGGATGCGAATGGGTATATGAGCCTGGGGACGGCGCTGTGGGCGAACCGGACGGTGATGGATGTTTCGGACCGCATCATCTGCGAGGTGGACGAGCGCCTGGTCCGCACCTACGGGGAGAACTGGGTGCATATTTCGGAGGTGGATTGCCTCGCGGAGCACAACCCGGCAGACGACCTGGAGCCACCGATCCCGCCGCGGTCGCAGGAGGTGATCGATGCGACCGAGGTGGTGGGGACGCTGCTGTCGTCGGAGCTCATCCGCGACGGGGACACGCTGCAGATCGGTATTGGCGATGTGACGTCGGCGCTGGCGCTGTACCTGGGGGAGAAGCGTGACCTGGGCATCCAGACAGAGCTCATCCCCGGCGGCATCGTGGACCTGGTGGAGAAGGGGGTGGTGAACGGGCGCAAGAAGCAGGTTGCGCCGGGGAAGGTGGTTGGCTCGGCGTTTGCGGTGTTGCCGCCAGAGGAGGCGGCGCGGGTGAACATGGACCCGCACTACGAGCTCTGGGACTTCTGCCACACGGACGACCTGCGGACGCTGGTGCGTGAAGAGAACTTCGTGGCGATCAATAACGCGCTGCAGGTGGACGTGACGGGGCAGGTGACGGCGGAGACGCTGGGCGGCCGGGTCTATAGCGGTCCCGGCGGGCAGACGGTGTTCGCGGTCGCGTCGTCCTACTCGGAAGGGGGCCGGTCGATTATTGCGCTGCCGTCGAGTTCGACTGTGGATGGGACGCGGCATTCGCGCATCGTGCCGGAGCTGGACGCGGGGACGATGGTGACGGTGCCACGGACGTTCGTCGACTATGTGGTGACGGAGCAGGGGATCGCGACGCTGCGGGGGAAGACGATCCGGCAGCGGATCGACGAGCTGACCTCGGTGGCACACCCGGATTGCCGGGCGGACGTACGGGCGCGGGCACAGGCGATGTACAACGTATAGCCGGGGCCCGCGGTCCGCGGGGCTATTCGAGTAGTTCGACGTCCAGGGTGACGTCCATGTGGACTTCGCCGCCGAGGGCTTCGTCGCGGAAGCCCTCCCATTGCCCGTCGCCGGTGGCGTCGAGGTAGCGGCCTGTTCCGCCGATGACATCGAGGTCTGCCGAGAGGTCGGCGCGGGTGGTGTCGGGTTCGGCTTCGGCTTCGCCGTCCTGGGATAGTGCGAGGGTGTCGCCGCCGGGGAAGGTGAGGGTGATGAATCCACGGAAGGGGCCGTTGCCGTCGACGTAGTCGACGGTGCCGAGCATTTCGACCTCCACGGTTTCGCCGTCGATTTCGGTCTCTCCGACGATGCGGTTCCAGCCGTAGAGGGCGCTATCGTCCGAGTTTGCCTGGTGGAGGAATTGGTCGACGGAGGTGATCTCGGCGGACCAGGTGAGTTCTTCGCCGCTGTCATTGTTGCAAGCGGCGAGGGCGAAAAGGGCGCCAGCGGACAGCGCCGCGAGCGCGAAACGCGGCGTGGACATGTGGGGTTGCTCCTGCGGGGGTGGTATTGGCCGGCGGGTTGCTCGACCCGGGCTTACCGTATCGAGCGGTGATGGAAGGATGAAGGCGTGTCACCCGAATGTCACTGGTGTGTCGCGGCAGGCGGGTCCGCCTTTTTCGTTATGGCGCACGCTTGTATGGTGACAGGAGTATTGAGCCGAAGACCGCAGGTCCCTGTGTGACTCGCCGCAAGGCGGGGGGATAAAGCCAAGAGGCGCCTGCCGAGGCAGATGGATGAAGCGACTGGAGCCGTGTGCTGTGCTCCTGCTGTGTCCCTGCCCCGGCGGCAGGGATTTTTCGTTTTCGGCCCCGTCCGCGGAGGATGCGGGACCCCCGCATCCTCCGCACATGAACGTCGCAGGAGATGCGTATGCCGACCCCGCGAAAGGCTGCGATGCTCAGGGAGATCACGGACCAGATGCAGCGTGCATCGGTGATGATCAGCACTGACTATCGTGGACTTTCCGTCGCCCAGATAACGAGATTGCGCCGTGCGTTACGCCCCGCGGATGTGGAGCTGCGCGTGGTGAAGAACACGATCGCGACGATGGCTGCCCGTGATGCCGGGTACCCGGACATGGCCGAACTGCTGGATGGGCCATCTGCGATCGCCTTTGGTTTTGGGGACCCGATTGCCCCGGCGAAGGCTCTGACGACCTACATGCGGGACGAGCGGCTGGATCTCACGATCCACGCCGGCTGGTTGGAAGGCCGCGTGCTGAGCGCGGCCGAAGTCCGCGATCTTGCAACGCTGCCGTCGCGCGAGCAGCTGATTGCAGACGTGATGTCGAAGCTTCAGAGCCCGCTGTACAACTTCTCGGGTCTCCTCCAGACGACCATCCGGGATTTCGCCGGGCTGATCGATGCCCGCGCGAACCAGCTTGAAGAATCTGGCGAAAGCGCCTGACGACCCCCAGCATCCGCAGCAAAGGAGCACAGGAACATGGCAACAAAGGTTGAAGACGCACTCGAGATTATCAAGGGCATGACGCTGCTTGAGCTCCGCGACCTGAACAAGGCGATCGAGGACGAGTTCGGCATCACGGCGGCAGCGCCGATGGTGATGGCGGGCGCGCCGGGCGCCGGTGGCGGCGAAGCTGAAGGCGCCGCGCCAGCCGAGGAGCAGGACGAGTTCACGGTGACGCTGAAGAGCTTTGGCGACAACAAGATCAACGTCATCAAGGCGATCCGCGAGGTGGTCAGCGGCCTCGGTCTGAAGGAAGCGAAGGACCTGGTGGAGGCCACGCCTGCCAAGGTGAAGGAAAGCGTGAGCAAGGACGAAGCTGAAGAGATCAAGGCCAAGCTGACCGAGGCTGGTGCGGAGATCGAGCTCTCCTAAGACGGCAGATGGTATCGACTGCGCGAAGGGCCCGGCATTTGCCGGGCCCTTTTGTCTGCCGCCGTGTCGCGGGAGGGCCGGTGTGGGTAGAGTTGGCACATGAAGGTGATCACCTGGAATGTGAATTCGCTGCGGGCTCGGTTGCCGCGGACGCTGGCGTTGCTGGACCGGCATAAGCCGGATGTGCTGTGTCTGCAGGAAACGAAGCTGACGGACGAGGCGTTCCCGGAGGAGCCGTTCCGCGAGCGCGGCTATCACGTGGAGGCGCACGGGCAGAAAAGCTACAACGGCGTCGCGATCGTCAGCCGCGAGCCACTGGAGGATGTGACTAAGGGGTTCCCGGGTGACCCGGCGCCGGAGCAGTCGCGGGTGATTGCGGGGACGGTGGGCGGCATCCGGGTGGTGAACCTGTACGTGGTGAACGGGAAGTCGGTGGAACACCCGGACTATGCGCTGAAGCTGGCGTGGCTGGACGCGCTGGATGCGTGGCTCTGCGCGGTGGTGGAGCCGGAGTCGCCGTTGCTCGTGGTGGGCGATTACAACGTGGCACCCGCAGACATCGATGTGCACGACCCGGAGCTCTGGCGGGGACAGAACCTGTGTTCGGACGCGGAACGGGAGCGCTTTGCGGCGCTGTTCAAAGGCGGGCTCAGAGACCTGTTCCGGGAGTGTTACCCGGAGGAGCAGAAGTTCACGTGGTGGGACTACCGAAACGGGGCATTCCACAAAAACCTGGGGCTCCGGATCGACCTGGCGCTGGGGACGCGGCCGCTGGCGGAGCGGTGCAAGTGGGTGGAGGTGGACCGGGAGGAGCGGAAGCCTTCGACGGGTGAGGGGAAGCCGAGCGACCACGCGCCGCTGGTGGTGCACCTGGACTGGCCATAAGCTGCGGTTGTGGCGGCTGAACAATTGGCTTGCCTGACAGTGCTGATTTCCCGCGGGTATACTCTGCGGAACCGGTATTTTGCGCGGTGCACAGAGGGTGGTTGTTACCCTTTGCCCCCAAAGGAGGCGTGAATGAAGTTCCACTGGTTTCACCTGATGCCGTGGCCCGACCTCCCGGACGACTTCCCGCAGAAGCATCGTTCGGTGTGGGTGGACCCGGATTACAGTCTCTACGACCCGGTCCGTGGCCACGAGGTCTACAACGATTACCTGGACGAGCTCGAGTTCGCGGACAAGTGCGGGTTCGATGGGGTGTGCGTGAACGAGCACCATGCGAACGCGTACGGCCTGATGCCGAGCCCGAACCTGATGGCTTCGGCGCTTGCGCGGCGGACCCGCGATGCGGCGGTGGTGGTCATGGGCAATTCCATCGCGCTCTACAATCCGCCGCTCCGGGTGGCGGAAGAGTTCGCGATGCTGGACGTGATCAGCGGTGGGCGGCTGGTGGCGGGCTTCCCGGTTGGCACGTCGATGGACACGAACTTTGCCTATGGTGTGCCGGGCGCGCAGCTCCGCGAGCGCTATTACGAAGCGCACGACCTGATCATGCAGGCGTGGAAGGACAAGGGCGTTTCGTCTTTCAACGGGAAGTACACTCAGATCCGGTACATGAACCCGTGGCCGCGGCCACTGCAGCAGCCGCATCCGCCGGTGTGGATCCCGGGCGGCGGCTCAATCGAGACGTGGGAGTGGTGTGCGGACCTGGACTACCTGTACGCGTACCTGTCGTATAGCGGCTACCTGCGCGCGAAGGCGACGATGGATGGCTTCTGGGAGCGCATGAACGCGCTGAACAAGGAGCCGAACCCGTATCACGCTGGCTTCTTCCAGGTGATGTGCGTGGCCGAGTCGATGGAGGAGGCGAAGCGACTTTACGCGGAGCATGTGGAGTACTTCTACCAGCGCTGCCTGCACATCTACCCGGGCTTCGCGGATGCGCCTGGCTACCGGACGAACCGGACGGTGAAGGCGGGCATGAAGTCGATGATGGAGATGCGCGCGCAGCGGGCCCAGATGACGATGGACTGGGATTCGCTGACGAAGGCGGGCTACGTCATCGCGGGGAGCCCGGACGATGTCGCGGAACAGCTCGACAAGCTTGCAGACGACCTGAACGTGGGGCACCTGATGTGTGGTTTGCACATGGGGTCGATGCCGCCGGAGAAGGTGTTCTACAACACGAAGATGTTTGCGGAAAAGGTCGCTCCGAAGCTGCGGGACAAGTTCAGTAACTGGGAGGATCGGTGGTATCCGAACCCGATCCCGGCATCGGAGCGGGTTGCGCCGAACGTGCCGTCACCTGCGGACGTGCGGTCGCCCGAGGCGGACGCCGTTGCTGTCGGTGGTGGCGGCGCTTCGGGGTAGGAACGCCAAATGGGGAAAGCCGGAAAGGGGGCGCCACCTGGCGCCCCCTTTTCTTGTGCGTGTGCCGGATCCGGTCAGCGCGCGTGGGAGCGGATGACGCCGTGGACGCGGCGGGGCTGGACGCGGATGATGACGCGCCCCTGTTCTTCGATCCATGTGTCCAGGTCTTCGGGGCTGTTGTAGCCGGCGGCGCCGATGTTTTCGAAGACGCGTTCGGTCGAAGGGCGGACGTTTTCGCGCTGAATGGTGGCGTCGCCTTCGATGGTGACGTAATTGAAGGGTTCGGCGTTGGAGACGACGCAGACGGTGACGCGAGGGTCGTTTTCGATGGTGCGGGCTTTGAGTTTGTCGGCGGTGACGCTGATGACGATGGTGTCGTCTTCGACGCCGTAGGCGACGAGGGAGGTGGAGGGGCTGCCGTCGTTGCGGAGCGTGGTGATGGCCGCCCACCGGTGGTCGCGGACGAAGGTGTCTTCGCGTTCGTTTCCAATCATTCGGGTTCCTCCTGGTGGTTGGGTGGTGGGGTGACGTGGAGGCCGGGGACGCGTTCGAATTCGCGGGTGTTGGCGGTCATGACGCTGTGGCCGTTTGCGATGGCGGTGGCGGCGATGAGGGGGTCGCGTTCGCCGACGGGGGTGCCGTTGCGGCGCAGCTCGACGGATAGCCGGGCATGTTCGCGCGCGTCAGGCACATTGAATCCGATGACAGGGAGCGATGCGAGGACGTCGTCGACGAAGCCCTGGCGAGCCTGTGCCCGCGCGGGCGAATCTGCGAGAAGGACGCCTGCCAGGAGCTCGGAGACGACCACGCTGGAAATGCAGGGGTCACGATAGGTGCCAAGCGCTTTTTCGATGGTCGTGTCGGCGCGCTCCAGTGTGATGAGCACGGAACTGTCGACGACTACTCCCAAGGCGATGGCTCGAGGGGCTGGTTAGCGGTATCGCGAATCGCCGCGAGGTCGTCTTCGAATCGGTCATCGACCGGCGTGCGATTGCGCCGCCGCCTTACGAATGCCTCGAGGCCACTTGCAGCGGCTGGCCGGCAGGGTTCGATGCGTGCGACGAGGGCGCCGTCGTGTTCGATATCGACGGGTTCGCCGCGTTTGAGCAGGCGGCGTGCTTCATCGCCGAGGGCGCTGATGTCGATGCGGGCGGTCATGGGGGCAGTTTAGCAGGGGCGTTCAGGCGGGTTTGGTCGCGCGGATGGCGTAGGCGAGGGGGAGGCGTTCGCGGCCTTCGGGCAGGGCCCAGCGCCAGCGGCCTTCTTCGACCATCCAGGGGAGGGCAGGGGATTCGCACCAGTCGTATTCGTGGACGAATTCGATGCGGAGGCCGGCCTGGATGAGCGCGGTGATGACGTGGCCGAGGCCGTGGTTCCACTCGTACGTGCGGGTATTGGCGATGGGTTCGCCGGTAGGGTTGTCCGTGTAGGTGATGGCTTCGTCCGAGGCGAGGGGTTCGGTGGTTTCGAAGTAGGGCCGGGTGATGCTGAGGGATGGCGGCGGCGCGTCTTCGTCGAGGCTCCAGAGGACGGGGTGGAATTCGCGGATGTAGAAGGCGCCGCCGGGGCGGACGAGCTTGCCCATGACATGTGTCCAGGCGGTGGCGTCCGGGAGCCAGCAGAGGGCGCCGACGCCGGTGAAGACGACATCGAACTGTTCGCCCTCGAGGGCTTCGACGGCGGCGTAGACGTTGGCTTCGACGAAGCGGGCTTCGAGGCCGGCGCGGGTGGCGATGTCGCGGGCGGTATTGATGGATTCGGGGGAGAAGTCGAGGCCGGTGACACTGGCGCCGCGGCGTGCCCAGGAGAGGGTATCGAGGCCGATGTGGCACTGCGTATGCAGAAGGGTCTTGCCCGTGACGTCGCCGACGTTCGCGATGTCTTCTTCGAGGAGAGTGGAGTCGCCGGCGAGGAAGCCTTCGAGGTCGTACTGGCGGGAGGCGGTGTGGATGGGCGTGCGGTCGTCCCAGTTGGCACGGTTGGCTTCGAAATAGGGGTCGAGGGACATTTAGACGCCGGCGTAGCTATGGAGGCCGTCGATCCAGAGGTTGACGACGAAATAGCTGAAGAGGATGGCGGCGAAGGCGACGACTATCCACCACATGGGGTCGGGGCGCCAGCCGCGGCGGATGCGCTCGGGGATGATGGTGCGGATGCCGGGTGCGCCGGCGACGGAACCGGTGCCGGAGCGTGCGTGGAAGTAGGCGGCGAGCGCGAGGAAGATGACGAGGGCGCTGGTTTCTTTGGGGTCCCAGCCCCAGTAGCGGCCCCAGGCGGAGTTGGCCCACCATGCGCCGAGGGAGATACCCAGGACCATGAGGGGTGTGCCGATGATGGCTGCCTTGTGGGCGAGGTCGCCCGCGGCTTCGGGCGTGGGGAGGCTTTTGAACCGCCGGCGTCCTTCGCCTCCCTGGATCAGATAGACGACCGCGCCGCAGAAGGCCACGGTGACGACCGCGTAGGCGAGCATCATGACGCTGACGTGGACGGCCATGAGCGTCGGGTTCTGGAGGGCGGGTTCGAGCGGGTCGATGCCGGAGGGAAAGAGCGTCGCAGCGCCAAGCATGGCGGCGGCCAGGGGGAGGGCGAGGAGGCCGATGCGCCGCTGAGCGGTCTGCACTTCGAAGGCGAGATAGGCGAGCACGATGCCGACGGCGAAGGCGATCGTGAATTCGTACATGTTGGAGAGGGGTGGATGGCCGGCCGCGGCCCAGCGCACGGGTATCCAGGCGACGAGGGGGATGGCGGTGAGCACGGCGAAGGCGGTGGCGATGCGGCCGATGCCGGCATTGGGCCGCCCGGGCGGGCCGCTGCTGACGGTGACGGTGCCGTGGCCTGTCTCGGCTGCCATACGGCGGCTGCCGACGATCGCGCTCGCGACGTAGATCGCATAGAGCCCGCTGGCGATGATGGCGGTGATCAGTGCTGTCCAGAAGAGGTAGATGGAAAAGTCGGCCACCGGGAACCTCCGGGACTTATGGTAGCGGTGGTTGCGAAGCCGATCGAGTGAGCGTGACGGGGGACTTTTCGATGGTGGCGATGGGCAGTGGGCGTGGGTGGCACAGGCTGGTGGGGATTGCGGCCTGCCTGGTGATGGCGGTTTCGATCGCGGCGTGCGGGGAGGGTGGCGGCAACGGGGCGACGCCGACGGTGGGCGCGACATCCACTTTCGAGGCGACGCCGGCAGCGGAGGAGGAGCTGGTGCGGCTGGTGGTGGAGGATGCGGATGGTGACCGGTCCGAAGAGGTGATGGTGGAGATCGCGGCGACGGAGGAGGAGCGGCAGCGGGGGCTGATGCACCGCGAGCACCTGCCGGAGGACCAGGGGATGTTGTTCCTGTACGAGGAGCCTTCGGCCACGGGGTTCTGGATGAAGGACACGCTCATCCCGCTGGACATCGCGTACCTGGGGCGGGACGGGCGCATCCAGGAGGTGCGGCACGGTGAGCCGCTGAATGAAGCGGTGTTGTCCCCGGAGCAGCCCTACTGGATGGTGCTGGAGGTGAACGCGGGGTGGCTGGAGGAGCGGGGGTTCGGCCCGGGCGACCGCGTGGTGGTGCCAGGCGATCTGCGGCCCTGAGTGAAGCGCGGGAGCGAGTGTAGACGTGTCCGTGGAGGATTGCGTGGGCCAGTGGTGGAGGTGGTGTGGCGCGGGAGTTGCCGTTGGGAGTGTAGGAGCGCCGTAAGAAGAAGGTGAAGGTTCTTGCCAACCCCCGGGTAAACCCCTAGTTTTCACGGCTCAGTCACCTACGATGTTACGTAGTGACTGCAGTCACATTCGTGTTGCAGGCGCGTGGCCAGGCGGTTCCCCCCTCGGGTTCGACAAAGAAGCAGTAACCCGCGACGCGGCGCCGCAGCCATCACCCATCCCCTGCCAGGGGGGCCAGAGGGAGTGGAGGCACCAGACGAGGTGCTTCCCCGAATCGCAAAGGCGAGTCTGCCGGGTGGCAGACAGAAGCAGGCTCGCCGGATGCAATAACGCGGAGGTTACGAATGACACTCGCTCTCTATGGAAAGAGCAGACGGCGACAGGGCTTATTGCTCTTTGCCGCGGTGATGGCGGT
>SKSF01000127.1 GCA_007118095.1 Dehalococcoidia bacterium | reverse complement strand
TGGGCGAGTTCTTCAACATCGTAGGCGGGAGCTACCAGAACCCGCTCGATATGGCCGGGACGATCCAGGGCAAGGCGGAGACGCTCGACCGTATCCTGCGCACGGTGGATGCCGACCCGAACGTGGACGGTATGGCGATGGAGCTTTCGGTGATGTTCGCGGCGCGGCAGTGGAAGTCGAAGCCGGAAACACTGGACGAGACGCTGGACGTCTTGCAGGCGCACATGGAACGGAGCGGCAAGCCGTTCCTCGCTATCCTCCACCCGGCGCACGAAGCGGAATACGTCGCGCAGATAACGCCGAAGTTCAACGAGCGGAACATCCCGGTGTTCCCGAACTTCGAGCGCGCGGCGGCGGCGCTCGGGCGGGTGGCCGACAGCACGCTGGAGGGCTGATGCCGCTTGCCGAAGAGCTGGAGGCGCTCGAGCGCGGATTCTGGGATGCGAGTTCGCGGGCTGATGGGGGCTACTACCGTGCGAACTGCACGGACGACGTGTTATTCGTGTTCTTCTTCGGCACGCTGGACCTCGTTACGTGTGCGGAAGTGGTCGACGGGAACCGGACGCCGTGGAAGGAGTACCGGTTTGAAAACGTCCAGGTGCTCGAGCTAACGGACGGCGCCGTTGCGTATTCGTACCGGGCGACCGCACGCCACGAGGGCGCGACGGAGGACATGGTCATCTACGTGACCTCGATTTACGTCCAGCGTGACGGCGCCTGGAAGATGGCGCTCCATCAGCAAACGCAGGCCCAGCCGTGGGGATCGGCGTAGCCGGCACCGACGCTCAACTCGCGTGCGCGATGACCACATCCCTGGCAAGGCGCTCGAGCTCGGCCCGGTGGCGGACGATGTCGGGCTTGCGGGATGCCGGAAGGCCGTCTTCCAGGTCGTCACACACCTGGTGGAAACGTTCGCGGAGCTGGCTCGCCCCGCGGCCGTGTTCGATGATCTCGTCGAACGCGAGGTGCACGAAGCCGGACCAGGCGGGGCGCGGCAGGACGACGCGAACCTGGCGGTCGTCCTCAAGGTAGCGAGGGGAAGGGATATCGCGTTCGCCGAGATGGCGTAGCAACCCCTGGATGCGGTCCATCACCTGGACGGCGGTCGCCGGGACACTGGTAGACGGGGACAGTGCACGGACTGCGATATCGACGAGCTGACGGAAGCCAAACGCGACATCCTGTTCAAGCGTGCGTTCTTTGCCGAGCAAGACCGCTTCGTTGATGCACGCGCTCGCGGCGTCGCGGGAGGATGGTTCGCCGTGGATGGCGGCCAGTGGCGCACCGCGCGGGACATAGTCGCCGACCTGCGCGAGCACCTCGACGAAAACGTCTTCGGTCCGCGCATAGTGCAACACCTCCGCGGTGTCGATGGCGACAATGGAGCCTTCCTGGTCGGAAACGACGCGGAACGTTGCTCCCGGCAAGGTGACATCTGTCCTTTCTTCCTCGCCGGCGAGGTCGGGAAAGAGGCGGTCGATGGCGGCGTGGGTTTCGTCGGCGACGGACTGGACAATCGTCACCACACGGACGGACTGGACCGTGTGATGGATATAGATGACAAGCAATATGGTGCTTGCGAGGGAAAGGACGAGCGCACCGGTGACGCCGAGCGCGCGATGCGCCTCGTCGTCGTCGCCGACGACGGTCGTGCTGCCAAGGACGATGAGGGCGTAGATGAACGTGCCAGCAAAGATGCCCAATGTCGCCTTTGCGATGGGGTCGCGCAGGTAGTTTCGCAACACGCGTGGCGAAAACTGGGTACTCGCCTGCTGGACAACGATGACGGTAACCGTAAAGACGACACTGCCCGCACCGAGCATTGCCGTGGCGATGGTCGCAAGGAACTGGCGCGATGATTCGACACCGCCCGGGAAGAGGAAGGGGGCCTCGTGGAGGCCAGGGCGGCTCGCGTCGAGCGCCACTGACCCGAGCGCCAGCAAGGCGAGAGCCAGAATGACGGCTACCGGGATCAGCCAGATGCTGTCACCGGCCCGCTGGCGGACAAGTATGGAGAGAAGCCGCATTCGGGGCCTTTCGGATGGGCTCGCTACAGGCTAGCAGGCGATCCGTTGCCGGGGCGGATGCGGCGCGATGCCGTTACGGGAATTGGATCTCGCCACCACCCGAAGTTTCAACGTCGCGTTCGGCAGGGTCGCCGAAGATTTCAATGTCACCGCCACCGGAGGCCCTGGCAACGATAGTGCGGGAAACAGAGAGTGTGACTTCGCCACCGCCGGATGCGACGGCGTGTGCTTCGGTGGCAGTGAGATCACCGAAGTGAAGTTCACCACCGCCACTTGCCTCTGCTTCGAGCCGCTCCGCGCGACCACTGGCCTCGATTTCGGCGCCGCCGCTGGCGGCCGCGCTGAATTTTTCGGCGTCGATGCCAGAAACGATAACGTCGGAGCCACCGCTCCCCGATACGGCCTGCAGACCGGCCGTGGTCAGTTCAATAGAGGCGCGGCCAGCCTGGCGGAACGGGTCCGCTGCGCGCACGGTCAGCACACCACCGTCGAGCTCCTGCTCGACCAGGTCGATCAGGTTGTCGTCTATCGTGACCGTCATGGACGGCTCAGCCGCGGGATCGACCGTGATTTCCACGGGGAGACCGCCCTGGACCCGGAGCTCTTCGAAGGGGCCGATGTCGCGCTCCTCGGTCTCAAGAACACCGGAGCCGCGGATGCTCTGGAGGTCATCACACGCAGCAGCGGCAAGCCCAATGAGGACAACGGACACGAGCGGGACAAGAAAGAAGGGGCGCATGGCGCGAGCGTAATACGAAGCCAGGCTCCACACAGCGGCCCGTTGGGACACATCGCGCGGCCATCCAGCCGAAGCCAGAGGCCCTGAGGGGAGCCGGGTGACCTCCCCTCGGGCCACCGGTTTATACGCCAGTCATCGAGCGGGCATCGAGCGCCTTATCAAGATCCTCTTCGGAGAGATCCGTCTCTTCGCGCGCGACTTCGCGGATCGACTTGCCGGTGACGAACGCCTTGTTGGCCAGCTCGGCCGTCTTGTCGTAGCCAATGACATTGGCGAGCGGGGTGGCGATGGACAGCCCCTGCTCGACCATGCGCGGCCCGTTCCCGGTCGCTTCAAGGCCGGCGACACACTTCTCGTCGAGCAGCCGGGAGACATTGGCGAGGATCTCGACGGACTGCAGCATATTGTAGCCGGCGACGGGCAGCATGGTGTTCAGCTCGAAGAAGCCCCACTGGCCGGCCGCCGTCACCGTCGCATCGTTGCCGATGACCTGGGCAGCGGCCTGGACCGCAGCCTCCGGGATCACCGGGTTCACCTTGCCGGGCATGATGGAGCTGCCGGGCTGGAGCGCCGGGATAGCAAGCTCATAGAGGCTGGCACGCGGCCCGGACCCCATGAGACGTATGTCGTTGGCGATCTTCACGAGACTCACGGCGAGCGTCTTGAGATCGCCGCTCGCTTCGACCACCGCATCGATGGTGCTCTGCGCCTGGTAGTGGTTCTCCGTTTCGCGGACTTCGACACCGCAGTATTCGGAGACGTACTTCAGGGTACGACCCGCGAACTCGGGATGCGTATTGACGCCAGTGCCGACGGCCGTCCCGCCGAGGGCGACTTCGCGTAACGCATCGGCAGCGGAAGCCACGCGGCGACGGCCGCGCTGGATTTGCCCGGCGTAACCGAGGAACTCCTGGCCGAGGCGGATGGGGGTGGCGTCCATGAGGTGGGTGCGGCCGGTCTTCACAACGCTGTCGAACTCGTCAGCTTTCTTGCGAAGGGTCGCTTCGAAGCGGTCGAGCACGGGAAGCAGGTTCTTTTCGATGGCGATGATGACGGAGAGATGGAGCGCCGTCGGGATGGTGTCGTTCGAGGACTGGCCGCGGTTCACATGGTCGTTGGGGTGGACGGGGTCATAGTGACCCCTGGGACCGCCACCACGGATTTCGTTCGCGCGGTTGGCGAGCACTTCGTTCACGTTCATGTTCGTCGAAGTGCCCGAGCCGGTCTGGAAGACCTCGACCACGAACTGGTCGTCGAATTTTCCTTCGAGTACTTCGTCAGCGGCCTGGACGATGGCATCGGCGCGTTCGGCGGAAACGAGCCCAAGGTCTTTGTTCGCCAGGGCGGCGCTGCGCTTGATGATGGTGTGCGCCCGGATGAAATCGAGCGGCATGAGGATGCCGCTGACCGGGAAGTTATCGACGGCGCGCTTCGTATCAATGCCGTAATAGGCGTCGGCGGGGACTTCGTAGGGTCCGATGGCGTCGTGTTCGGTTCGGGTTTGGGTGCTCATGTGTGGATTGTAGCGAGCCGGTGTTTGGGAGCACGCGCAGCAGCGATGGCAGAGGTGATGGAGGGACGGTGAAGTTTTTCGCCCGTGGCAACCCCCGCTTACATCGCGTTGATGAAGACCTGCTAGGCTCGAAGCAGTGAGGAGCCACGTTCACACGGCAGGCACAGATGCTGGACACGCGGGGGCAGCGCCCTCGCGCTTTTGTGTTCACCGCAGGTCCACGCTGCCCCTTTCGCGGCTGAGCATCCCGCCGCGGAGGGTGGCTCCCTGAACACCGGACTGTCCACGCCTTCCAGCTCATCCCGCCGTTCCATCGCCGCCTTCTTTACCACCCGCTTCATCAGCCAGGCGGGACAGGGTGTGTTCCTTGCTGGCCTGTTCATCGTCGCGGGACAGCAGGATGCGACAGCGGTCGGGCTCAGCAGCCTCATCGTCGCGATGATGCTCGGGGCAATCATCTT
The DNA here is from genome assembly GCA_007118095.1 of Dehalococcoidia bacterium. Classification (GTDB taxonomy): domain Bacteria; phylum Chloroflexota; class Dehalococcoidia; order Tepidiformales; family Tepidiformaceae; genus SLAK01. Next base: position 7,182 of record SKSF01000127.1, on the reverse strand, counting down.
CGGGCTCCCCGGCGGCGCGGTGGTGGACCGCCTTGGCCCCGCCCGGGCGCTGGCCGTCGGCGCAGTGGGGCGGGCTGGCGTGATCGCGGCTGCCTTTGCGCTGAGCGGTTCACCGGAGCTGGCTGCCATCCTCGCGTTCGCCTATTCGGCCATCTCACAGGTCTATACGCCCGCCGAGCTGGCACTCGTGAGTGGCGTCGCGCCTCAGCGCCCGGCGGGGGCGCATTCGGCGCTTGTAACGCTCCAGCACGCAGGGCAAGGAACCGGGATGGTATTGCTCGCACCCGCGGCGTATTTCCTGGCAGGCGCGCCCGCGATGATTGCGACAGGGCTCGTCCTGTACGTCCTCGTGACCGGTATGGCCTTTGCGATAGCCATTCCCAGGACGCCGGCGCGGAGGCTTCCAGTGGATCGCCGCCCCTGGAACTTCACCGGCACCGTCCGCTACCTGTGGCGCGAACCGCACGCGCTGTACGCCGGGTCGCTCCTCGCGTATTCGGAGATGGCGGCAAAGGCGATGCTCGTCGCGATCCCGCTCTACCTGGCGGAAGATCTGCGGCTGAGCTCGATCTGGACGCTCGTGATCATCGTCCCCGCGATCGCCGGAGGGCTGGCCGGGCTGGGTTGGGCCGCACGCGGTTTGCATGTCCGGCTCGCGCCACAGGTGATGCGGTTGACGCTGCTCGGCACCATCGCGTCGGCAGTCGCGCTTGCGGGACTTGGCGAAGGGCTCGCGGCGTTCACGGGGATTGCCGGGATCGATTGGCTCGGAGGCCTCCGCGACCCGGCGTCGCTCAGCATCATCGTCGCAATACCCGTCGCGCTGCTGCTGGGCATCTGTTTCGTTGTAGCGCCGGTCGGTTCGCGCACTGTCCTGAGCGCGACAGCGCCGGGCGGCGAACAGGGGCGTGTCTTCGCCACGCAGGCCACGCTCACCGACCTGGTCGCCATCATTCCCCTGCTGGCGGCGGGCATCGGGACCGAAATCGCGGGCGCGCGCACGACGTTCCTCTTTATCGGCGTGCTCGGCGCGGCCCTCTTCGTCCTGCTCGAACTCCAGCGGGTACGCCGGGGCGGCGACCAGCGGCTGGAAGCGGCAATGGAGACGCGCGAGGCGGTTTAGGGGAGGAGCACCAATATGGTCACCCGGGTTCGGTGTTGCCCGGAGTTGCCTCGACCCCTTGTGTATCCGGTCGATTAACCCTCTATACATCGATGCAGTGCATGCACACGATAGGAATCAATGTGCTATCATCTGCCTGTGAGCCACAGGGACGGTATTTTTCCCAATCATTTCATTCTTGTGGCTAAAGGAGGGGAGCATCGTGCGCCACATGACTAACTACTGGAAGCGACGGACACAAGGCTACTCACGCCGTGACGCGCTCAGGGTTGGCAGTACCGCCGGAGTCGGACTCGCGACCCTGGGTCTTATCGGCTGTGGCAACGACGACGATGACAACGGAGACGTCCCTGACAATGGGGACGATGGCAATCGGGTGGTAGACGACCGGGATATCGAGGTTCCGGTGCCCCGTGATGAAGGTCGTCTCCTGGAAATGTTCCCCTATGACTGGGATGAGCCGGAAGAGGCTCAAACAGGCGGACGCCTCCGCGTTGCTGCGACCTGGGACGTTAGCACCTGGGATCCAAGAGTCACGCAATCCGGCGGGACAAACACCGTCGCGAACATCGTCTACAACCGGATCATGAAGTTTGACCTGGGGCCAGGATACAGCCCGTACGAGATTCACATCGAACCTGACCTCGCCGAGGGGTACGAGCTATCGGATGATGGTCTCACTTATACATTTCGGCTGCATCCCGGCATTCACTGGCAGGACGTCGCGCCACTGGACGGGCGTGCGCTGACTGCCGAAGACATCATGCGCTGCTACGAGCAATACGGCGAGTCAGGGGTCAACACCGGTATCTTCGCGGCAGTTGACCATATGGAGACGCCGGACGATGACACACTTGTTGTACACCTCACGGAACCGTCCCCTTCGTTCCTGAATGAAATTTCCAGCCGCTACGTGCCCATTTTCCCGCCCGAACTCGTCGAGGACGACAGCATTGACACCGCCGCGGTGGGCACCGGTCCGTTCATTCTTGAATCGGCAACAACGGGGGAGGGCGTGCTCCTCGTAAAGAACCCTGACTACTTCGAGGGCGAACCATACCTCGACGAAGTTGAGTTCCTCGTCCGGCCTGATGCTTCTACCCGGCTCGCCATGTTCCGCTCTGACCAAATTGAGTACGGGTACGGGTTTGCGACCGACTTGCGAGAGCTTGACGATGTGCTCGAATCTGACCCCGATACCCGCGTTGGTATGGTTCAGAATATCGGCATAACGAAATTCAGCATCGCAGGGCGTCACGACGACCCTGACAGCCCCTGGCGAGACGCGCGTGTGCGCAAGGCGATATCCCGCGGTATCGACCGGAACGCCGTGATCGAGATCGTCAACGAAGGCCTCGGCGGTCCTGACGGCTGCCTCCCCTGGCCATGGGTGATGGATGACCCGCCAACGATGGATGAGATGGGCGAAAACTTCCAGTATGACCCGGAAGATGCGCGCCAATTATTGGAAGCCGCGGGCTACGAAGATCTCAACCTGACCATCAACTTCTTTGAGTATGCATCTGCACTGCGCACCGAGGTTGAAACCTTGATGGATCAGCTCCGGGCCATCGGGGCGAATCTTCAGCTCGGTGATATGGATTACACCACGTTTAACTCACAGTGGATCGGGGCCGAATACGAGGAACTCGTCTACGGATGGTGGGCGTTTGCGCACGAGGCAGACTCCTGGGCTTTCCAAAATATGCATTCGGAGTCTCCGTCCAATCGTCATACCATAGATGACCCTGAACTCGACCGCCTGATTATGGACCAGCGACATGAACTTGATCCCGAAGCACGTCAAGACATCCTTCGCGACATCTGGGATCACTTCAACGAGGAGATGCCGTCCGTACTGCTCACGCAGGGTGCGGTTGGGTATGATCTGCAGGCACCAACCCTCCATAACCTGCGATTTGGCGGGTTTGCACATTCATTCTACGACTGGGGGCAACAACTCCCACGCGTCTGGGTCAGCCAGGCATAGAACCCGGTTACGCAACCTCACGCTCACCTGTCCGGCCTGGATCTCGCCGTAGATCCAGCCGGACAGGCTGAAGTACAAGGGATACTACGCGTGCTGAGATACATACAGCGGCGGATCTTGCTGTCGATACCGGCACTGATCCTCGTATCAATTATTGTCTTTTCGCTAACCCGCCTAGCGCCGGGCGACGTGCTCATGGCACAGATCGGCGATTCCGGCTTCGTCACCGAGGAACAGCTCGATGAGATGCGCGAGCAGATGGGCCTGAACGAACCGGTTTATACGCAGTTCGTGTGGTGGTGGTCCGATATCCTCCGTGGCGACCTGGGCGAGTCCCTGTGGACGGGTAATGCAATTAGTTCAGAGCTTGGGCGGCGAATGCCGGTAACCATCCAGCTCATGCTTATGGCTACCGTGATCGCCCTCTTCTTCGGGGTGATCCTGGGCCTCGTTGCGGCGATGCGGCAAAATCGCATCGAAGACCATGCATCACGGTTCATCGCCGTCTTCGGCCTATCGTTCCCCGATTTCTGGCTTGCCACGATGCTCATCCTGTTCCTCACGTTACAAGTCGGGTGGATGCCCGATCTGACGTATGTTCCCATCTGGGAGGATCCGCAGACCAACCTGTTGCAGTTCGTCTTCCCCGCGCTCGTCATTGGCTACCGCCTTTCCGCCACGACTGCCCGAATGCTCAGGTCCACAATGTTGGAAGTCCTGCGCGAAGATTACATTCGAACGGCTCGAGCGAAGGGCCTCATGACCAGCGCTGTCATACGCCGGCACGCGCTGAAGAATTCCCTGATCCCCGTCATCACCATTATCGGCACACAAACCGGTTTCCTGCTCGGTGGCGTGGTCATCATGGAGATCATCTGGGGCCTCCCCGGCATGGGTTCGTATATCTATCAGTCCGTGTTGAATCGCGATTACACGGTGGTCCAGGCAAGCGTCCTCATCCTGGCTGTCCTGATCATCGCCATCAATCTACTCGTTGATATCTCGTACGCCTGGTTCGATCCCCGTATACGGTACGGGTAGAGGAATCTCCACATGACACAACGCGACGCTGTTGCGGCACCGGATGTTGGATTCACGGGTACGGCCCGAAAGACGCCCTTGCAGCGATTGGGGCGGTTGACCCGGCAAAACCCCGCAGGAATGTTCTTCGTCGGGATCCTGGTGATCGTCATCCTTTCGGCAATCACAGCTGACTTCATAACGCCATACGACCCACAGTCGTCAAGTGTCAACGTGCTGGAGGCACCCAGTGTGAATCACATTTTTGGAACAGACAGTGTCGGGCGAGACATGTTCAGTCGCGTTATCGCTGGCGGACAGGTATCGCTTTATGTTGGCTTCCTTTCAGTTGCGATTGGAATGGTAGGAGGGGTCATCCTTGGACTGGCATCGGGGTATTTCGAAGGCCCATTTGACCTCATCGTCCAGCGAGTCGTTGACGCAATGCTTGCAATTCCGCCGCTCGTCCTGGCTATGGCGCTCGTTGCGGTGCTCGGACCGAGCACGAACAATGCGTTGCTCGTTATTGGGATCCTTATTATTCCCAGCAATACCCGCGTGGTCCGATCTGCAGTGCTTTCCGTTAAACAGAATCCATACATTGATGCTGCGAAGGTGATAGGCGCCACCAATGTACGAATTATCTCGCGGTATGTACTCCCGAACGTGATGGCGCCCGTCATCATCCTGGCATCTGTATGGCTCGGCAATGCAATCCTGATCGAGGCTTCTCTCAGCTTCCTCGGGCTTGGAACCCAGGCCCCTGATATCTCCTGGGGCTACATGCTCGGCGTTGCCGGTAGGCGATACATGGAAAGCGCCCCCTGGATAGCAATCTTCCCGGGCCTCGCGATCAGCCTGACCGTGCTTGCATTCAACATGGTTGGCGACATGCTCCGGGACGTGCTCGATCCGCGGCTTCGACTGCGTGGGTAACGCGCTGCGGGAGGCTCGCGAAGCCGTGGCAGTGCCGCGTCCTCTCTCATCGTGCTTCGCGGTTTAGGGGAGGAAGAGCTCGACGGTGCGGGTGCGGGGGCCGTCGAATTCGCAGAGGTAGATGCCCTGCCAGGTGCCGAGGCGCAGGCGGCCGCCGGTGTATGGGATGGTTACGGAGTTGCCGACGAGCGTGGTCTTAATGTGGGCGTCGCTGTTGCCTTCCATGTGACGGAACTCGTCGGAGTTCGGGACCAGGCGCTGAAGCCAGAGGAGCATGTCGCGGGCGACATCGCGGTCGGCGTTTTCGTTGATGGTCACGCCAGCGGAGGTGTGCGGGACGAAGATGGTGGCCAGTCCGCTCCCGCCCTTCGCCGCGATGGTGTCTGCGACGAGCGAGGTGACTTCGCGCAGTTCTTCGCGGGCTTCGGTTCGAACACGGAAGGTGTGGAGTGGTGATCCGGCCATATCGCTCACCCTGGGAAGTATCACGCCGGTTGCGGGTCGAGGCCAGTCCTGCGGGCGTAGCGGGCGCTCAGGTCCCAGTAGAGGAAGGCGAGCATTATCCCGATAAAGGGCAGCAACGCCGCATAGGCCAGGGCGCTCATGACGTTGATGAGCCCGAGTGGCAGCGGGCTCCACATGATGAGGCTGAGCACCAGGAACGGGGTGAAGAAGCCGCCGACGGCCCCGAGGATCGCGACCATGAAAAATGTCCGCCACCAGTGCCCATAGACAAGTGTCGCGCTTCGGGCTGCTGCGTGGCTGAACCGGGAACCGGACAGCACGATGGTCTCTTCGATGAAGAGCCAGCGAACCATGAAATACATGGCCAACGGGATTCCGATGATGCTGGCGAACAGGAGCGCGACGATGATGACCGCGCGGATGCGGGCGACCAGGACGGGAATGGCGTGACGCGCGACGATCCGGCCGGATTCAGCGAGTGATGGACGGCGGCCGGATTCGAGCTGATGCATCGCCGCGATGACGCCGGCGGTCACGAGGACAAACGCAGGCAGGTTCGCGCCATAGCCATAGATGACCGTCGCCAGCGCGCTCAACCCGCGGTCACCGGCGAGGTCGAACAGCGCACCGATGGGCGGAATGGCGAGCAACAGTTGCTGGAGCAGGGCGACGGCCGCACCGACCGGGATGAAGATGACGGACATGGGGACGAGCGTGCGCCAGTAGAGGCGGTAGATGTGCGCCGAGGCGCGGATGAGCTGGCCGACGGAGCGCGCCTCGCGGAAGCTGTCGGGCCCGTAGAGCGACGATGAACCAGACCGGATGACGGCGAGGGCAAGGGCGATCGCGGCAGTCACCGCTGCCCCCGCGACGAGGACGACGGACGTGCCGATCAAGACGGGCTGGTCGGCGAAGGACAAGAGAACGTTGGCGCCAAGGGCGGTGACATCGCAAAAGAGACCGACACCGGGCATGTCGAGAATACCGCTGCCGGGCAGGGCAACGCTCCCGTCGCGGTGGGTTTCTTCCCAGGTCAGCGGGTTGTGGAAATAGTGCTTGGAATGGGGACCGGTGGGGCCATTGTTATGACCTCCCAGGCGTTCGCCCCAGCGGCCATCGAAGGTGAGCCACGCATACTCGTCATCCGCCGAGTCAGCGGACTCCGGCAGGAGGCGCGGCTCAGGTGCGACGCGCCGGTGGGGAGCAGTGGCGTCGTCGCAGCCGAACCCGGTGCCCGGGTCGCCTTTTCCCAGGTACACCTGTGGCGAGTACTGGCTGGCATGGGAACCGTTCGCGACATACACGACCGGCCGGCCGTCCTCCCGGCTAATCCGGTCACTTTCCCAGTCGACGCGTTCGCCGCCGCCGTGCTGGGCGTATGACACGCGATCTGGGGGGACTTCGTGGGCTTCCTCAACGGAGTCGACATCGAAGACGATCTGCATCATCTCCCAGTCGCCTTCGTGATTGTTGTTCCAGTCGTTGAAGTAGTAGAAGAACCAGTACTGGACGACGATGCCCGGATGGTTTTCGTCATCGGTTATGTTCACATATGTGACCGGGGGATAGTCCTGGCTGCGCTCCAGGTAGTCGAGTTCGTACCGGCAGCCGGGGGACAACGGGTTGCCGGGGAAGTCCAGGTAGTGAT
>SKSF01000117.1 GCA_007118095.1 Dehalococcoidia bacterium | reverse complement strand
GGTCAGCTTTCCCCGGCGGTGGTTTCCGTCGTTACTTCGCGAGGGCGTCGAGCATCTCTTGCACCGAGGTGAACTTGACCCGCGGGCGGCCCAACTCCTGCCCGCGCTCGACCTCGATCTGATCGAGCCGCTTCCAGTCAGCGAAGGTCACCGGGGTACAGCCACGCTCCCTCAGGAGCCGGTCCACAGAGGCACTATCCGACGCGGCGGAGCCCAACGTTATGCCGTTGCGCGCGTCTTCGAGCATGGCCGCTACGGTCTGTACGGCGTCCGGTTTGTTGGTCCCGATGACCCCGGACGGGCCTCTCTTGATCCACCCCGCTGCAAACACTCCCGGCAGGGGCTCAGACGTGTCCGGGTCCACGACGCGGCCATCCTGGTTCGGGATGACGCCGTGGTCTGCCCGGAACGGGACACCCGGAAGCGGCACCCCACGGTAACCCACGGAGCGGAAGACCAGGCCGGCGGCCAGTACTTCTTCGCTCCCGGTTGGCCGCGCGGAGAGTGTCCCGGCCTCGTTGCGTTCCAACTGGTTTCGAACGAATCGGACGGCTGCGACGGAACCGTTCTCGCCGGCGATGAGTTCCGTTGGCGAGAGGAGGAACCGGAGGTACAGGCGTTTACCACGCGCCCGTGGCTCCCGAGCCGCGTAGGAAGCGATAAGCTCAACTTTCCGCCTGCGCGTGCGGTCCCCGGTCACCGCCAGGTCTTGCTCGCTCAATGGGTCCAGCTCCGCCTCTGACGCGGGGACGATGACATCGGTGTCTTCCAGCTCACCCAGTTCTTTCAGCTCCGGGTTGGTGAAGGAGGCCTGGGCTGGACCGCGCCGGCCTATCACGTGCACTTCGCGAACCCGGGATTGTGAGAGCGCGCGAATGGCGTGTGGTGCGATGTCTGTCTGTTCCAGCTCACGCGGCGTACGGCAGAGAATCCGGGCTACGTCGAGTGCGACATTGCCCACTCCGATGATCACGGCGCGCTCCACCGAAAGGTCGAAGTCGAGATCCCGGCAGTCGGGGTGCCCGTTGTACCAGGCCACAAATGCCGTTGCGGAATGGCTGCCGGGCAGGTCTTCGCCAGGGATATCGAGCTGGCGGTCCGTTTGCGCTCCTGTTGCGAACAGCACGATGTGGTAGTGCTCGCGGATGTCGTCGAACGTGATATCACGCCCGAACTCGACGTTCCCCAGGAAGCGGAATGCAGCGTGCTCCGCGACGGCGGCGAACCCGACGGCGACCTTCTTGATTTTCTGGTGGTCGGGTGCGACGCCATGCCGCACAAGCCCGTACGGGGTGGGCAGGCGGTCGAACATATCGACATCGACGGGCAGTTGTGTTTGCTTCAAGAGCGCTTCGGCCGCATAAAAGGCAGCCGGACCGGCGCCAATGATGGCAACACGCAAGGGAGCCACAGGCACGCCGGCGAGGATACCAGAGGGCTGAGCCGCCAGCATGGCGGCAACCTGCATCCCGGAGCAGGCTATTCGTCGACAATCTGCGCTTCGAGCGTCTCTACAATGCCCTTTGTGTCTGCGAGCTGCGCTTTCACCAGGTCGCCAATCGTGATGAGCCCGGTGGGCCTGCCGTCTTCGATGATGGGGAGGTGCCGGAAGTGCCGATCGGTCATGGTCTCCAGGACGGCGTCGACGTCGTCCCCGGGAGACCCGGCAACAATGTCTGTGGTCATGATGTCCTCAACGCGCCCGGACAGCGCGTCGCGCGAGCGTGACAGCGCCCGGATGATGTCGCGCTCGGAAAGGATGCCGGCGACTCGACCGCCGTCGTCGACAACGACCAGCACACCGATGTCGTTCCCGGAGAGGCGCCGGATCGCTTCGTCGATCCCTTCAGCCGCTTCGATCGTGTGGACAACCGGGCCTTTCGTGGCAAGGATGGTCTCGAGCTTCATGGCCTTCCTCCGGCAAGGTGGACTGACCGTGGATCAGCGCTGGCCGAAAAGCAAGACCAGGGGCTGTTGACCACCCGAATGAGCGTGATGGTTGCTGCTGCCTGGCGGCGAGCTCGCCGCCAGTGGGGACTGCTGCGACACCGGAGATCGGGGGCCAGCAGCGCCCCGCAACCGGGTTCGGCATCGGCGAGGTGGGGAGACAGCACTGTTACCGGACGCGGCTATGGCGACTGGGTAACCACACGTTGGGGACGTCGCCCCGCGCGGGAGCGCCACCGGCTTTCTTATGTTGCGTTGCGCGAATCGCATGCGGGTAACAGATGCCGCCGCGATAGTGTCGAGTCCATGCCAGGGGAATCCCGGCGGTTGCGGCGTCCAGGAGTTCTTGCGGCAGGTGCGACGCTTGAGGGGTGGTCGATCATGGCAGGGGGGCGAGTTCGAATTCAACTGTCATTTGCTCGTCGTCACGGTAGAAGGTGACTTCGAACGTGTCGCCGGGAGAGTGGCCGATGATGGCGAGGGGGAGGCGGGAGCTGGTGGTGATCTCTTCACCGGCGGCTTCGACGATGACGTCGCCCTGCTGGAGGCCGGCTTCGTCGGCGGGGGTACCGGGGTTCACGTCTTCGATGTGGACGCCGTTTTCGACGGCGAGGCCGAGGTCCTCGGCCATGCCGGGGGTAACATCGCGATAGGCGATGCCAACGAATCCCCGGCGGACTTCGCCATGTTCGAGCAGTTCGGCGGCAACCGTGGAGACGGTCTCGATGCTGATGGCGAACCCGATGCCTTCGGCCCCGGCGATCTGGGCAGTGTTCACGCCGACGACTTCGCCTTCCATGTTGAGCAGCGGACCGCCGCTGTTGCCGGGATTGATGGCGGCGTCGGTCTGAATGGCGCCGGAGATGGAGACGGTTTCTTCGACTATGCGGCGTTCCTTGGCGCTGACCACACCGGTTGTGACGCTGGGCGACACGCCAAGGTCGAGCGCGTGGCCTATGGCGACGACGGGTTCGCCGATGCTGGTCTCGTCGACGCTTGCCCGCGGCAGCGGTGAAAGGCCGCCGGTCTCTTCGATCTGCAGAACGGCGAGGTCGGTCTGTGGGTCGGTGCCGACGACAGCAGCGGGGAAATTACGTCCATCGTGGGTGGTGACGATGACGTCGCCGCCCCCCGTAAAGGCGCCACCCCCGGTTACGACGTGGTTATTGGTGATGATGTGGCCATCGTCGTCGTAGACCCAGCCGCTCCCGGTCCCCATGCAATCGAAGATGTTCCCGGGCGGGCAGTTGACCCCGATGCGGACGACTGCGTTATCAGCATCTTCGACGATGCCGGG
>SKSF01000219.1 GCA_007118095.1 Dehalococcoidia bacterium | reverse complement strand
GACGGGATGCCAAGCGACTTGAGCTCGTTCGCCTCCTCCGCCAGGACGTCCATCCCGAGCCGGTACTGCCCCGGCATAGCGCCGATCGGCTTGCGGCCCTGCAGCCCCTCCTCCACGAAGATCGGGTAGACAAGGTGCTCGGTTCCGACATTCGTCTCGCGCACCAGCGCACGCATCGCTTCGGTCTTTCGGAGCCGCCGGTGACGGCGCATGGGCAGCATGTTCATGTCGCCGATTATACGGGTGTGTGCTCCAGCGGGCAGGGCCGCGCTATGCTGGAAAGCGTGGAACGAAAACTCCCCCCCGAATACGCAGGCTGGGATCGGCACAAGCAGGAGCTTCGTGAACGCTCGACGCGCGAACTGATCGAAGAAGTCCAGGACGGCCCGCCCGACCGAAGGCTCGCCGCAATCTCCGTCATCGACCTGGCCAGTGTGCCGGAAGAGGTGTTGACCGACTGGGTCCGAACCCTCCCCGACCCCGAAGCAAACGAGCTCGCCGGCGCCATCCCCGCACAGCGCCCACACGCATCGGTCGAGGCCGACATGCACTGGATCAAGATGTCGCGTTTCGGCTACGAAAAGCGGCGGCTGCCCACGTTCCTCGTCACCCTCCTCCAGTCGGTCGAAGCCGTGGAAGCAAAGGCCCCGGCATCAGCCGGCAGCATCTGGAGCGACCTCGGGCCATGGGCCGCCGACGGCTACCGGCGGTTTGTCTCCGAAGGCGACGACGTCGCCATTGAGGACCTGCTGCTGTTCGTCTTCGAGAACCACCTCGACCGCCAGCCAATGTTCGATGCCTTCGTCAGCCTTGTCCGCGAACACGAAGACCTGGCCACCAGGATCGCAGCAAACCCGGCGCTCTATCTCGCCGGGCTCAGCCTCGAAAGCCAGAAGAAATGCCTGGAAGCCGCCGGGGAGAGCGGAGCCATCGGCTTCGACGAAGCCTGGCGTGCGCTCCATAGCTCCCCCCTGCTCTAATCGCGCCGTCTCTTAGACGGCGCATTCCCCTTCGCCGCGGACCATCTGGAAGAGCTCGGACTTTCCCCAGTCGATGAACATCGACTCGTTGTCCTCGCTGAACTCGCCAGGAATCACCAGGTCCTCGATGGCGGCGAGGAACGGGTCCTTGCCAACCCGGTCAAAAAACTGGGTGAACGTCTCGCCTTCGTCCCGGTCCCGCTCATAGAGGCTCACGAAGCGCTCCACAGCGTCCGGACCACGCTTGGCGGGGAGGCGTGCCTTGAGCTGGGTCGCCAGCCGCATTTCGCCACCCTCGTACTCGCCACCAATGAAGACGTGGTACGCCGGCATCTCATAGCCGTTCACCTTGATAACCGCACCATGGAACCCGATGCTCGCGATGTGGTGCTGGCCGCAGCTGTTCGGGCAGCCACTCATCTTCACATGGATCTGCTTCGTCAGCGGGTCTGTGATGTCGAGCGAATGAAGCCGTTCCTCGATGGCGCGGTTCAGGCCCATCGAGCTCGTGATGCCGAGCTTGCAGCTGTCCGTGCCGGGGCAGCTCACCACGTCGGTGATGGTATGGGCGCCGGGGCTGGCGAGATTGAGATCCTTCAGCCGCCGCCAGACTTCGTACAGGCTCTCGTCCCGGACCCAGCGAAGGACCAGGTTCTGCTGGACCGATGTCCGCGCGCGGCCGCCGCAATACTCGCGCATGATGTTCGCCAGGCCCCGGAACTGTTCCGGGCTCAGGTCGCCGCGCGGGACCTTGATTTCCACTGTGCTGAAGCCCTGCTGCCGCTGGGCCTGCACGTTGCTCTGCACGAACAGCGAGAACTCGGCCATGTCGCCGTTGGGCTGCTCGTAATTTGCACGCCGCTCGGGCGCCGTCGCCTCTTCGTCATCGACAAGCAACAGCCGGTCGGGCTTGAAGTCCCCTTCCTTTGCCCAGTCACCCTGCAGCTCCTCATCGACCATCCGGCGGAACTCTTCGATACCGACACGGTCCACCAGGAACTTGATGCGCGCCTTGGCGCGGTTTTTTCGCAGCTCGTCAGCCTTCTCAAAGATGCGCAGTACCGCCTCGGAAAGCCGAAGGTACTCATCCACAGAGACGAATTCGGTCAGGACGGGCGCATTGCGCGGCATGATGCTCAAGCCGCCGCCGACCACGACCTTGAAGCCTTTCTGGCCGTCCTGGATACGCGGGATGAATCCCAGGTCGTGCAGGCCCGTGATCGCCACATCGTCGTCGTTCGCAGTGAACGCCACCTTGAACTTGCGCGGCAGGAGCTGTGTGAGCGGATTCCGCACCCAGCGCCGGGCAAACGCGGAGGCATACGGCGTCGGGTCGAACGGCTCGGTTGCGTTGACACCAGCCCATGGATCACCGGTGACGTTCCGGACTGTGTTCCCGCACGCTTCGCGCGTCGAAAGGCCGGTGCGGCCCATGACCTTCAGCGCTTCCGCCGCCTTCAGCAGCGGCACGTGATGGTACTGGATGTTCTGGCGGGTGGTGATGTGCCCCTTGCGCAGTGGTGCGAAGCGCTCCGCGACCTCCGCAAATGCATCCATTTGGTCGGGGGTCACGCCACCGAAGGGGAGTTTCACCCGGATCATCTGCACGTTCGGCTGGCGCTGGCCGTAAACGCCCTGCTTCAGGCGGAAGCCGATGAACTGCGTTTCGTCCCACTCTCCGCGAAGAAACCGGGTCGCTTCGGTCTCGAAATCCTCCAGCTCCTGCTCGAGGATCGGGATAACCTTCCCCGGTTCGTTGGTATGTACGATTGTCTCAGCCTGTGTCATGGCTTCCTCCTCGGCGTTCCAGCTCGCCGGCCAATTCTTGCATCGATGGACAATACATGCCCGGTTGCCGTGACTGTCCATTGTAGATAAAGTCGACACACTTACTCAACAACGTATGGGGGGCCAATGTCAATCGCAACCCGTCTAAGCAACGATGACATCGCCCGGCTTAACCAACAGTTCGAAACCGCGACCGCCGGGGAAATCCTCGATTGGGCAGTCGAAACGTTCGACGATGGCCTTGCAACTGCCGCCAGCTTCGGCGGCCCAACTGGCATGGTCATCCTGCACATGCTTGCCGTGCGCGACCCGGGTACCTATGTCTTCGTTCTCGACACGGACTACCTTTTCGAAGAGACGTATCAGACGATGCGCCGTTCTATTGATTCGATCGGCCTTACGAACGTGAACGTGTTCCGGTCGAAGCTCTCGCACGAACAACAGGCGGCCGAGTACGGCGCTGCCCTCTGGATGCGCGACCCGGACCTCTGCTGCGAACTCCGCAAGGTCGAACCCAACCGCCGTGCTCTCGAAGGCAAGGCCGCCTGGGTGAGCGGACTTCGCCGCGACCAGTCCGACGGCAGGTCGGACGCGCCCATCGTTTCGTGGAATGACCGGTTCGGCGTGGTGAAGATCAACCCGCTCGCGAACTGGGACGAAAAGCAGACGTGGGACTACATCATGAAGCACAAAGTCCCCTACAATCCGCTGCTCGACCAGGGATACGTGAGCATCGGCTGCTACAACTGCACCGTCCCTGGCGTCCAGGGTCGCGCCGGCCGCTGGCAGGGCTTCGACAAAGACGAGTGTGGCCTGCACACCTGAGCATCGCGCGAGCCTTACTGGTGCAGTGACTTCTCGGGGTCGTCCGAGGTGACCCCGGATGAGTACAGCTCCGCAATGCGCTCTTCACTAAGCCCCAGCACATCCCGCAGCACATAGCTGTTGTGCTCGCCAAACCGCGGCGCATGCATGCGAATGTGCCCTGGCGTGCGCGATAGCTGCCACGGCGGCGCCTCCATCTCCCACGTCCCCGCGTCCGGGTGCGAATGCTCCACCCAGCCGCCGCGGTACCGGAGCTGCGGGTCGCTCATCACCTCGGGGATGGTCAGCACGGCTCCTGCCGTTACCCTCGCCCGCTGGAGGATGTGCATCGCCTCGTAATGTCCCCGCTGCGATGTCCACGCCGCAATCAGCGCATCCAGTTCTTGTTCGTGCTCCTTACGCCCCGCGGCCGTCGCGAACCGCTCGTCCTCGGAGAGTTCGGGCTGCTCCAGCACCTTTGCCAGCGCCGCGAACTCATCATCATCCTGGCATGCGACCGTGACCCAGTTGTCGTACCCGGCGCACGGGTAACAGCCGTGCGGCGCCATGTGGGGGTGACGGTTCCCGGTCGGCTGTCGCTCGATGCCGTTCATGCTGTAGTCGACCATCCATTCGCCGACGAACGCGGTCAGGTTCTCGCGCTGGGCGAGTTCGACGAAGCTGCCGTGCCCTTCAAGCCGCCGCTTCCGGAGCGCCAAACACACCGCTGAGACCAGGGCCGTCCCGGCCATCGGGTCGCCATAACTGAAGCCGGTTTTCATTGGTTCGCCGCCTTCGTAGCCGCTCAGGGAGACGAGCCCGGCGAGCTGCTCCACGTTTGTGCCGTAGGCCACGTAGTCCTTCTCAGGGCCGCTTTTCCCGTGGCCAGGCATCGAGACGTAAATGATGTCAGGGTTGGCCTCCCGCACCGCCTCGTAGCTCAGGCCGAAGTTGTCCATCACGTCGGTCCGGTAGTTCTCTACCAGCACATCGCTCTGCCGGCATAGCTCGAGCAGAACCTCCCGGCCCTCCGCCTTCCCCAGGTCGAGCGCGAAGCTGTACTTGTCCCGGTTGTTGTGGTTGAAGTACGCCGACTTGTTCCACCAGCGTTCCTCGGTGCGCGGGATCTGCCCCAGCGCGCGAAGCAGGTCCCACTGCCCGGGCGATTCCACCTTGATCACCTCGGCGCCGTAATCGCCGAGCATCCGCGTCCCAAACGGCCCCGCCCAGACCATCGTGAGGTCAACGACGCGTACGCCATCGAGGGGTGCTGTCATCCCTGTGTCTCCTTCTTCGCAAGGCTCGGCGGGCCTTCCCACTTTTCGCCATCGTCGAGCTGCACGGTGAGCCGCGTCCCGCTCGAGCGCACGATGCCCGTTACCATTGCCGCATCCTCCACGGGTGGAAACACGACCTCGGCCGGGACACGGACCCGCGTCCCCTCGGGGAAGTCAGCGGACGCTGCGATTTCGATAGCTTCGATGCGCTGTCCGATGATGCGGGCCAGCGCCTGTAACAGGGCGAAGTCGTCGGTCTCGTGCACGATCCGGATCGCTTCGTCCCTGCTAGCGGCCTCCGATGCCGGGTAGAGGTCCGCCGGGCCCGGGATGCTGTCCTCCGATGACCGGCGCAGCAGCTTCCGGACCATCTGTTTGACACGTGGCGCGATGCTGCGCGTTAGCTCATGCAGCAGGTGGATGTCGTCCGTCTGGTCGAAGTAGGCGATCGCCCGGGCGACGTCTCGGCGGCTCGTCATACAGAAACCATACGCTCTTCGCGCAACGCTGCAATCTGCCTCTCGTCGAGCCCTGCGACGTCGGTCAGCACGACCTCGGTGTCGGCCCCTAGGAGCGGCGCCGGCTCCGGCCGCCAGCCGTCGGGCCCCAGCCACCACGGCGGGCCCGGGTAGCTCGCCTCCCCCGCGACCGGGTGCGTGATCTGCTGGATGAATCCGCGTTCGCGGAGCTGCGGGCTCTCGAGCAGGTCCGCCATGGTGTGGACATAAGCGATGGGCGCGCGCATACGGCCCGCCCTTTCGTAGATGTCCTTCTTCGTCTCGCCCGCCGCCCAGGCGAAGAACTCGGCCATCAGTTCATCGTTGTGCACCGTCCGGTCCGCCTGTGTCTTGAAGCGCGGGTCCTCATAGAGGTCCATGCGGTCAATCGTTTCGAGGAACGGCTTCCAGTTCCTGGGCATCAGGTGGATACCCAGGTGGCCGTCGGTGCAGGGATAGATGCCGATGAAGCTGGCCATGTGGTTTCCACGGCGAAAGGGCATCCACCGGCCAAGGTACGAGTATACGGGGATGCCGGATTCGAGCAGTGGCGCCATGCAGTGCTGCACGCTGATATCGACGTGCTGGCCTTCGCCGTCGCGTTCCGCCGCAGTGAGCGCCAGCATTGCGCCCGAGAAGGCGTTCAGCCCGCCTTGGTAGTCCGCCTGGTAGCCGCCGTTCTTCAGCGGGCCGCCCTCTTGCGTCCCGGTGATGTACATCTGGCCGCCCATGGCGAACGCCGTGAGGTTGTTCGTCCGGTAATCCGCGTAAGGGCCGTCCTGACCATATGCCGTGATCGAAACAACCACCGCGTGCGGGTTCACCTCGCGGATGCGATCGTACTTCACGCCGAGCGCCTGGGCGTCGCGCGGCTGGAAGTTCTCAATCACGACATCAGCCTGCTCCACCATCCGGTAGAAGGCGTCGAGGCCGGCGGGCGTTCGGAGATCCAGTTCAACCGACCGCTTCCCCGTGTTCAGGTACAGGAAGAGCGCGCTCGTCTCCGGGTGTGGTTCACCGTTGCGAAATGGCCCATGCGCCCGTGCAATGTCGCCGCCGGGCGGTTCGACCTTGATCACGTCGGCCCCATACCCGGCAAATAGTTTGCCGCAATATGGGGCCGAAACGAATGTCCCGATTTCGAGGACGCGGATTCCATCAAGGGCGTAGGTCATGGCGGGATTCTAGTCAGCCCCGCCCATGCTCGCTACTCTTCCCGGCTATCCTTCGCGTGACGGCAGCGCCACCTGCACGTTTGCTCGCACCGATGGCTGACCGTCCGCCAGCGTCACGCATTCGAGCTCGACGATGTTTTGCTCGTTCTCTTTCCGCTTGTCCACGACACGACCCGCGATGGTCAGCGGGTTCCCGGCCACATCCGGGCGCCGGAAGGCCATGCGCACGCTCTGCACGTGCGCGTCCGGCCCGCCCCAGTTGCTCACATAGTTCGTGATCCAGGCCATTTTCAGGAGGCCGGGCACGAGCGCCCCGCCGAATCCCTGCTTGCGGCCCGCTTCGGCATCGCCGAACGCGGGGTTGGTCGGGTTATCGCGGCCGAAGAAATCGATCGCCTTGTCTTCCGTGGGCAGCTCCTCCCGCGGATCGAGTTCGTCATCGACGTTCACGTCTTCGAAATACCGCGAGGTCATGAGCGAGCTCCCTTCGGGTCAAACTGCGTAATGCTCTGGAGCGATGCCGCCACCGGCTCGCCCGATTCGTCGAGGTACTCGGTCTGCGTCATCACGAGCACGCTGTACCCGTACCGGCCGCCGAGGCGGTCACGGATATCGATGACGCTGCTCACGGCCTGCAGTGTGGCGCCAATCAGCAGCGGCTTGAAGAAGCGCCACTCGATCTGCGTCAGCAGCCCGTTGGGCAAGACCTGCGGCATGAGGTTGCGGTCGGGCCGCACACCCAGTCCCGAAAGGACATACGGTGGTGCCACGCCGGTCCCGTCCGCATAGCGCGGATCGGTATCGCCGAGCAGGTCGCGCATCCGGTGCGCGTCCTCTTGATTCACCGTCACGCTTCGCGGCTCGCTCTTGACGCCGATCTTCGCCCGGTGTTCGTCGGTAATCAGACTCTCTTCTGGTTCAGTCACACGTTACTCCCGCGCGGATTCTAGCAGCGTGCGCGGTTACCCGTGCGAGCGGGCTTGCGCACGTCGCTATGATGATGCCCATATCCCATACACGTGCCCCGGAGGGTATGCAAGTGCAAGTGCAACGCGTAGGCGTCGTCGGCTCCGGCCTCATGGGTGCCGGTATTGCCCAGGTCGCCGCGGCAAACGGCTTCCAGGTCACCGTCGTCGATGTCGATGAAGCCCGCATCAACCAGGCCATCGAAGGCATCCGCCGCCGGCTTGCCCGCGACGTCCAGCGGGAGCGCCTCCTTCAATCCGACGCCGACGCGGTGCTCGCCCGCCTGTTGACCTCCGCCGATGCCGACTCGTTGGAATCGCTCGCGGTGGCCGATGTAGTCATCGAAGCTGTCGTCGAGGACATCGACGTGAAGTCCCGCGTCTTTCGCCGGCTCGGCGAAGTCGCCAAACCCGGCGCGCTGTTGGCAAGCAACACGAGCTCGCTTCCCCTGAGCGACCTTGCCGCTGCGAGTGGCCGCCCTGAACGGGTCGTGGGTCTCCACTTCTTCAACCCGCCGTGGGCGCTCAAACTCGTCGAGATTGTCACCACCGCAAGCACCACGGACGAAACGCTTGATGACGCACGCGCGCTCTGCGAAGAGCTGGACCGCGTGCTCGTACAGGTGAAGGACACGCCAGGCTTCATCGCCAACCGGCTCCTGGTGCCGTTCATCTTTGACGCCATCCACCTCATGGACAGCGGTGTCGCTTCCGCCGAAGACATCGATAACGCGTGCAAGGTCGGTCTCAACCACACGATGGGGCCCCTCGCCACTGCCGACCTTATTGGCCTCGACACACTCCAGTTCATCGCCGAGAGCATGTTCGAAGAGTACGGCGAGGCCCGCTTCAAAGCGCCGACCCTCCTCCGCCGCCTCGTCTCGCTCGGCCACCTGGGGCGCAAGACAGGCCGGGGCTTCTTCCACTACGGCGAAGGGGTCTGACTCCTCTCGCCGTCAGGGCGACTCATCACCGTCCCGGGCGATCCCCGGGACGGTGATGTTGTTGGTGCCCTCGTCGCTCGTCAGCAGCAGGAATGTGCGGCGTGCGGCGGTACCGCTGGTGCCGTTCCCATCGAGTGCCCGGACATGGAAGGTGTAATGGCCGCTCTCGAAGTCTTGGAAACTCACGCTCGTACTCGTGGTCGATGACCATGCCAGCCGGTGGTCGCTGGTGAAGCCGTCGAGATACACGATGTCGTCCTGGCCCGGCTTCGTCTGTCTCCAGGCTTCGAGGGCATACTCGTAACCGCTTTCTGTCCCGTCCCCGTTCCAGGCATAGGTGGCACTGAAACCCTCGAACTCGGAAACGTCATGGAGGTCTTCATCGGGATAGCTTTCGAGCGCAACGTCGGGGCCGGCCGGCGTGAGCCGCTCCGCGACATCGCGCCGGAGCGCTGGCAGGAGGTCGTACAGGCGACCGCCAGGGCAGACACGGTCCTGGCAATCACGGTGGCCGCAGATGTTCTCGAGGCCGCGGTTCCACCCGTTTTCCACAAGTGGATCGGATCGCCATTCGAAGAGCGCGTAGTCGCCTGCCCCCTCCGGGTCGATGCCGTTGCGACCGGCTTCGAACGCCAGGAGCTCCACCAGGCCCGCATACGCCCCTTCAGGGACATCCACTCCTTCGCGGTCGAGCTCGTCTGGCCGGCTGTGCGTCCCGAGCACCGCGATGCCGCATGTCCCGTAGTTGTGCCGCAGGGCATGGCCGGCACGTGCGCCCTGGCTCAGCACCTCGCGCGTGCCGGCGTCTTCGCGCCCGTAGCGGCCTTCATAGATGTTCCCGAAGCGATCGACGAGCGCGTTGTAGCCGATATCACCCCATCCCAGCGTCGTCGCGTGGTAAGCATAGATGGCGCGCACGTCGGCCGCGGCTCCTTCCTCGCTATAGGTGTTTCGCGTCTCCGTGTGATGCACGACCAGCTTCTGGTGCGGGACAAAGGCGCGTGGCCATCGTTCTCCACCGTTTGCGTCAAAGCGTCGCGCCTCGTCGGCGCCCCAGTCTTCCCGCGTGTACGTGACGGGGATATTGCCCCGGTCGGGTTCAGCCATCGCGCCAGCGACGGACGGCGATGCAGGGCCGTCCACGCTGTTCATTACCGTCACCGCTACCGCCGTCACGGTAATCCCGGGCCCGGGCTGCAGGCGGTACTGTACGAAGCGGTGGCGGGGCGCCGACGCGAGCGTCGTGAAGGTCTTCCCGGTCGGCGTGTCATCTGGTCCTGCCTCGACAGCGAGTGGCTGCCACGCGCCCCACGCTTCGCCGTCCTCCGAGGTCCGAAGCGCAGCGCCGACTGGCTCACCGCTGGCCTTCCAGTGCAGTGCCGCGTGGGTAAACGGGAAGCTCGACTCCAGTGCGGGCCCCACGTAATCGCCCGGGCCGGTGTACGCAGCGTCTTCGGCGTGAATGTCCTCGGAGAGGACGTCGATGGGTCCGCCGCCGTCCACATTCTCGTCTGCACCGGCGCTTGTCCGTGTACCCGCCACCGTAGCCGTCCCGGCTGCTGCCATCGTGCCGATGCTCCCGGTGAGAAGCCGCCGTCGCGTTATCCGTCCTGCTCTGCTCGCCATAGTGACATCGTTACCAACGGGTCCCCGCCGACCTTGCCATATACGCGCTTAGCCTACTGCCGGTGTGCGCGCACCGAAGCCAGCAGGAAAGACGCGTTTCCCTTGCGCCGCCCCTGTACCATTGGCGGCCCTATGACTACCGACGACACTCCCGGCACCGAAACCTCCCGCCAGCCGCTTCGCTCCGAACGGGTCGACGTACCGTCGGCATCCGGACGCCCCATGCGCGCGGCGCTGGTCAGACCCCACGCCACGGGGCCGCGCCCGGCCGTTATCGTCATCCACGAAGCCTTCGGCCTCAACCGCGACATCCGCGACAAGGCTGGCCGCCTGGCACGCATGGGCTATGTCGCGCTCGCGCCTGACCTCTTCGACAAGGGACAACCGAAGGCTCTTTGCATCGCGCGCACCATGCGACAGATGGGCCGCGGCGGCGGCGAAGCACTCGACGACCTCGAGGCCATCCGCAACTGGCTCGCCGGGCAACTCTACGTCGACGAGTTCCGCACCGGCGTCATCGGCTTCTGTATGGGCGGCGCGTTCGCCCTCCTCTACGCGGGACGGGCGCCGCTGAACGCTGCGGCGATCTTCTATGGCTCGGCCCCGCCTGACACCGGCGAAGGCAGCATCTACGAGGACATGTGTCCGGTGGTCGCCAGTTACGGCGCCCGCGACCGCACCCTGCGCGGGCACTCGGATCGCCTCGAAGCCGCACTGGAAAAGCGTGGTATCGACCACGACATCAAGACGTATGAAGACGCCGGCCACTCGTTCATGAGCGACCACAAGGGCCTCTTCGCCCGGCTCAATGCCGCCGGCCCCCTCAAACTCGGCTTCCAACCCGAAGCCGCCGAAGACTCCTGGCAACGCGTCGAAACCTTCTTCGCGAAACACCTGGACGCCTGACCGCAGGTCGCGTGTCCCTTTTCTTGGCGACAACGCGGTACCGACTTCTGGAGCGAAGCCTAGATTCCCGTCCGCGAGGGTTCACAGGCCCGCGAGGCGTGGTTCGTGCATGTGCAAGGCGCGGTAACCGCGACGATTCGCAGCCCGCAGTTCACCCCGCGCGGCAGCGGAGCGAATGTGGTAGATGGCGCGTTACAGGGCACGGGCGTGGCCTGTTAGGCCGCGCATGCGCTCCGACAATTCAATACAGGGACCTGCGCCTCGATTGTGACGGGTAGAGATGTGAATTCCACGCCACCCTGCCACTAAAACGTCGACGATACAACAAAACGTCATACAAGACCTACATTTAGGAGACCTAATGAATACCTTCGGAATGACCTCGTCCAGGACTGGCCTGCTCGTGGCGGCAGCAGCCACACTCGCACTCGTGCTCGCCATGATGGTGCAGCCCGCAATGGCACAACCGGGGAATGGCAACGGCCCGGGGCCCGACAAGGGAAACAGCCTGCGCGCGCAGGCAACGCCGGTCGAGATTGCGGCCGATGATGTTACGGCGCAGATGTGCGCGAACGGTGAGGATGTCGCGTTCTACGCGATTGACCACAATCTTGGTGACGAACACGGCGTCGCCGATAACATTGTCTGGCGCGAAACTGTTCGCCTCGGGGGTGAAAACGAGCAGTACGGGCAGCAGCAAGGTGAATGGAACACGCTCTACCTGGGCGTTTCCGGGCCTGAGTGCGGCGACATTCAGCACACGGGCCAGGTTTCGGTCTACTACGAGTTCGATGGCGAGTGGTACTCGATCGTCGCGCAGTTCAACGAGGACGGTGAGCTGCAGTGGGTGAACGGGGTGGCATTCGAAGAGGAGTAACCTCCTGTTCCTCGCCGGCTCGCTATCCGGCCGACACCGGGGGCAGTCGGCAGAGTAGCTGAGCACTGGCATCTATTTACTGGACACGGAGAAGGCCGTGTGGCGG
>SKSF01000030.1 GCA_007118095.1 Dehalococcoidia bacterium | reverse complement strand
CGGAGGCCGGCATCTCCACCAGCGGCCCGCTCGCTGAGGGGGTGCCGGCAGACGAGTCAAACCTGGCATGGCGGGCCGCGACGGCACTCGCGGCGCTCTCGGGACGCGCGGCCCCCGCTATTCACATCCATCTCGAAAAGCATATCCCCGCGGCCGCAGGCCTTGGTGGCGGCGCTTCTGACGCTGCGACGGTCCTGCGCCTGCTGCAGCGCCTGTGGCCGGAGGTGAACGACGACATGCTCGCAGCGGCGGCCAACTCGATCGGCAGCGACGAGGCATTCTTCCTGGTTGGCGGGACGGCGCTGGCAGAAGGGCGTGGCGAACGCGTAACGCCGCTGGCCGAGCTCGCAGAGCATGACGCCGTGGTGTTTGTCCCGCGGGAAACGCTCGACGCAAAGACCGCCACGCTGTTCCGTGCCGTGGCGAAACTCCCGTACGACAGCGGGGAAGCGACCGGGACGTTTCTCGAGCGCCATCCGCGCCCGCTCGCCACAGGGGACCTTTCGAACGCGTTCGAGCGGGTGGCCTTCGATTGCTTCCCGGGGCTGGGGGCGCTTCGAAACACGATCGAAGCCGCCATTTGCGAACCTGTCCGGCTCGCCGGGGCAGGGCCAACCCTGTTCTGGATTGGCGAACCGGGTCGTGGGGATGCGATCGCATCGGCCGCCGGCGGATGCGACGCAGACGTCATCGTAACCGGGACGGTGGGGACGCCATGGGTGCGGTAATCGCGGGGTGGGCCGCGGGACACGCGATGGCCATCGTGACGACAGTCGCCGCGATCTACCTGCTGACGCAGGCGTCGCCGAAAATCCTCGACCGGCTGGTGGACCCGGAAGTTTCGCGGGCGTTGCTTGGCGTTCCGGTGTTCATCGGCGCGAAGCTCGCATGGACAATCGTTGGCCTGGCGATCGGGTCGATATACGAGGTGGGCGGGTTCTCCGGGGGGAAGGGCATGCTTTTCGCGCCGAGCATCGGCTTCGCCGGGGCTATGGTGGCTGTCGGGCTTATGCCAGTCGGAATCCTTGCGGCGCTGTGGTCGCGGTTCTGGTGGCTGTGGCTGCTCCTGGCAATCTCGTTTGCCGCAGCGTTCGGGTGGGGCATGCCGGTGCTCGCTGCGCAATGGTGATATATACTCGCACCTGCCCCTGCCACAGGGAATTTCCATCGGAGGCGCCGCGTGCCCGGCACCATCATCGACATGCATCTTCACACGACGAAGGGTGCATCGGACTCCATGCTCGACCCGGCAGACCTCATCGAAGAAGCGAAGCAGGTTGGGCTCACGGGAGTGAACATCACCGAACACGACCGGATGTGGGAAACCTGGGACCTGGGCCCATTCCGGAAAGAACATCCCGACATCTTCATCTCCAACGGGATGGAAGTGTCGACGGACATGGGCCACATCATCGCGATCGGCCTAAAGGGTTATGCGCCCGGCATCCGTCACCTGCGCAAGCTGCGCGAGATTGCCGACGAACAAGGCGCGTTCCTATCGGTCGCACATCCATTCCGGCATTATTTCGACCCGATCCACTTCAAGCGCGAGGGCAAAGAACCGTTCAACCTGAGCCCCGAGGAGGCGGCCGAGCTCCCCGTCTTTGAACTGGTCCACGGGATCGAGGTGCTGAACGGGTGCAACACACCGCGCGAGAACTACTTCGCCCTCCAGGTCGCCAAGATCCTGGGGAAGACGCCCACGGCCGGTTCGGATGCGCATTCGCGGCAGGGCATTGGCTACTTCGCGTGTGTGTTCGAAGAGGAAATCGAGACGACGGAGCAACTTCTCGACGCGCTTCACAATGCCCGTTGTTTCCCGGGCCGTGAGCTGCCCAGCGGGAATCTGAACAACTACTGGGAGACTGCGGAGCCGATCCCGTTTTACGAATAGCCGGGACGGTTGCTCGCGCGGCCGTGCGTGGTGATAATGGGAAGCAGTGCCGAAGTGGCGGAATGGCAGACGCGCTACGTTCAGGGCGTAGTGTCCTTACGGGCGTGTGAGTTCAAATCTCACCTTCGGCACCAACGCAGATGCGCCCGTAGCTCAGTGGATAGAGCGCTACCCTGCGGAGGTAGAGGCCAGTGGTTCGAATCCACTCGGGCGTACCATCTTCCTGATACGGGTCGGGCGGTTAGCTCAGTTGGTTAGAGCGCGTCGTTCACACCGACGAGGTCACTGGTTCGAGTCCAGTATCGCCCACCATTCCTCCCTCTTCCCCAGGAACCGATTTCAGACTTGGAAATGGCCGCTGCCGCTCGTGTACGATGCGCGCATCATGACGCGTGAGCTCCGTGATGCGGCGGGGAACGACCGGCCGGGTGGTGTTGCCGGGGCATACGGGGCCCCTGTGAACCTGGCGACGCAGCGAAGGCAGTAGCCCCCGGTGAATGACGGGCGCACATTGTAGGGGCGATCGCCCCTTGGTAGTATGGAGAAGGCGAAGTGTGCCAATGACGAGCTTCGGGGCACTGTGCGCAATCGACAGGAGGTCTGAGAACCCCTTATGAGTGACGAGACACTGACTGACGCCCTGCCGCAAACGAGCGCTGACGACATGATCGGCAGTGTGCTCAGTCGGCTTTCCAGCAGCGACTTTGATGAGCGCGCGAACACGGAGGAAGAAGAGACAGAAGACCTCGGTGCGCCTGCTGCAGACGATAAGACCACGGTGGCGCTGAAGCCGGACGAGGAGGATGAGGACGAGGAGGAAGTTGAAGACGTCACGCTCCTGGCCGAGGAGACCGAGGGTATCGACGACCCGGTCCGCATGTACCTGCGCGAGATCGGGAAGGTCTACCTGCTGACGGCGAGCGATGAGAAGCACCTAGCGCGCCAGATGGAAGAGGGCGCGCACATCCAGCAGATCAAGGCGGATTATGTCCAGGCATACGGGCATCCGCCGTCCTCGGCCCGCATCGCCGTGGAGCTGCTGGAGCAGTGGGCTTCGCTGATGAAAGCCTATGAGGCAGCGAAGTCGTTCATCGACGACTACGAAAAGATCATGGCCAAGAAGGAGCGGAGCGCGGACGATGAGCCCGAGAAGACTCCTTCGTGGCGTGACCCGGAGGCCCGCAAGCTGAAGAAGCTGAGCCCTTCGGAAGTCATCGGCGACCCGCAGTTCCGGGGCCTGATTGATGCTGAGATGGACCTCGACTTCCGCGCTTATGTGGGCCAGAAGCTGAAGGTCGAGGAGGAAGAGGCGCACGGGAAGATCGTGGCGCTTTCGACCATCACGCACATACTGAGCGACGACCTGGTGCGGCAGATGGGCGAAGAGGCAGGCAGCGAAGATGAGCTGCTGCCGCCCGCCGAAGGTCTCGTCGAGAAGATTTCGCCGCTCGAAGACAAGCTGCGGTACCACTTCGACGCGATCGAGCACAACGGAGTGAAGGCAGAGAAGCGCCTCACAGAGGCGAACCTCCGGCTCGTGGTGTCGGTAGCGAAGAAGTACATCGGCCGCGGGATGTCGCTGCTCGACCTGATCCAGGAAGGCAACATCGGCCTCATCCGCGCGGTGGAGAAGTTCGACTACCGGAAGGGCTACAAGTTCTCGACGTATGCCACGTGGTGGATCCGCCAGGCAATAACCCGCGCCATCGCCGACCAGGCGCGGACGATCCGTATCCCTGTGCACATGGTGGAGACCATCAACAAGCTGGTCCGCGTGAGCCGGCGGCTGGTGCAGGAGTTCGGCCGCGAGCCTACGAGCGAAGAGATCGCACGCGGGATGATGGAAGGCGGCAAGGTGGAAAACCCTGCCAGCTACAGCCCTGACCGCATCCGTGAAATCCAGAAGGTTTCGCAGGAGCCGGTGTCGCTCGAGACGCCCATCGGCGAAGAGGAAGACAGCCACCTCGGCGACTTCATCGAGGACCAGGGGGCGCTTGCGCCGGCAGACGCGGCGAGCCAGCAGCTCCTGCGTGAGCAGGTGGAAGACGTGCTCGCAAGCCTCACGAGCCGTGAACGGCGCGTACTGCAGCTCCGGTTCGGCCTGGAAGACGGCCGCAGCCGCACGCTGGAAGAGGTAGGCCGCGAGTTCGGTGTCACCCGCGAGCGCATAAGGCAGATAGAAGCGAAGGCATTGCGGAAGCTCCGCCATCCCAGCCGCAGCCGCAAGCTGAAGGACTACCTGGACTAGTGTCCGGCGAGGTTGAGCTCTTTAGCCACGAACGTTGAGCCGGGTGCCGCGTCGTCAAGAGGTTGCTTGACGCTCATGGCACGCGGTACCGCTTGCGGGACGTCCTTGCGGACCCCGAAGCGACGGCCGAGTTCCTGGAACTCGGCGGCAGACTTCCCCCTCTCCTCCGTATAGGCCATCGTGTGATTGAGGGGTACCGTCCCGATGAGATCGAGGCGGCACTCGCCGAGCTTTCGCCCGGTGGGGAGAGTTCGTCCGCGGAGGAATGACATGCCTGATTCGCCGAAAGTACTGAGCAGCCGCCACGTCTATGCCGGGCGGCTGTTTGATTTGAAGGTAGACGAGGTCGAATTTCCGGACGGGGTGATCGCGCAACGTGAAACGATCCGCCACCCGGGAGCAGTCGCGATGATCGCCACCGATGCTGAAGGCCGCGTGCTACTGGTTTCGCAATACCGCCACCCGGCAGGCACGCGCATGCTGGAAGTCCCGGCGGGCACGCTCGAACCAGGGGAGGACCCGGTCAAAGCAGCCGAGCGGGAGCTCCAGGAAGAAGTCGGATACCGGCCGCGAAAACTTGAGGACATTGGCGGCTTCTACGTCGCGCCGGGCTACTGCGACGAGTTCATCCGGCTGTTCGTGTGCACCGACCTGGAGCAGACGGCGACGGACCCGGACGAGGACGAAGACATCGAAATCACGGCGCTGAGGCCGGAAGATGCACTGGCCCGTGTCGAAAACGGCGACATCACCGACGCGAAGTCCATCATCGGGCTGACGCGGTGGGCGCGCCGTACAGGCGCGTGGCCACAGCCGGAATAGCTGGCAACAAGCCGGGCGGTCGAAGTATGGGCCACCTCTTCGAGGTGGCCCGTTGTGTACCTGTCAGCGGCCGGAGGGGGATTAGCCCTGGCCCTGACGGCGCTGGTCCTTGAACTTCGCGGCGAGATAATCCTTGTTCATCATGGCGATGAAGTCGATGCTGATGGCCTTTGGGCAGGCTGCCTCGCATTCGCCGTAGTTGGTGCAGCTCCCGAAATAGTCCTCCATGGTGTCGACCATCTGGGTGACGCGCGACCAGCGCTCGGGCTGGCCCTGCGGCAGCAGGTTCAGGTGAGACACCTTCGCGGCGGTGAAGAGCTGCGCCGCGCCATTCGGGCATGCGGCTACACAGGCGCCACAGCCGATGCACTCGGCGGCGTCCATTGCCGTATCGGATGCGGTCTTCGGTACCAGGATTGAGTTCGCGTCGCGGGCAGCGCCAGTCGGGGCAGTGATGTAGCCGCCGCTCTGGACGATGCCGTCGAGCGCGCTGCGGTCGACGACCAGGTCCTTGATGACCGGGAACGCGCTGGCGCGCCAGGGTTCGACCGTGATCGTGTCGCCTGTCTTGAAGTGGCGCATATGCAACTGGCAGGTCGTCGTGTGGCCCGCCGGGCCGTGTGGGCGGCCGTTGATGACGACCCCACAGGAGCCACAGATACCTTCGCGGCAGTCGTGGTCAAAGGCGATGGGCTCTTTGCCTTCTTCGATGAGCTGCTCATTCACCACGTCGAGCAGCTCAAGGAACGAGCTGTCTTCGTTGATGTCCTTTGCCTCGTAGGTTTCGAAGCGCCCGGGGTCCTGTGGGCTGGACTGCCGCCAGACGCGGAGGGTGAGATCCAATGCCATTACTTGTAGCTCCTCTGGGCGGGCTTCGCATGTTCGAAGACGAGCTCTTCCTTGTGGAGGCAGGGCTCTTTGCCGGGGCCGCCATATTCCCAGGCGCCCACGTAGGCAAAGTCGTCATCGTTGCGCAGCGCTTCGCCGTCAGGGGTCTGGTGCTCTTCGCGGAAGTGCCCGCCACAGGATTCTTCCCGGTGCAGAGCATCGCGGACCATGAGCTCGCCGAGCTCGAAGAAGTCGGCGACACGACCGGCTCTTTCGAGTGACTGGTTCAGGGATTCGCTCTCGCCCAGGACGCGCACGTCGGTCCAGAACTGCTCACGGAGCTGCTGGACTTCCTTGAGCGCATGCTTGAGCCCTTCGGCGTTGCGACCCATCCCGCAGTAGTCCCACAGTGTCTTTCCGAGCTTGCGATGGAACCAGTCGACGGAGTGGGTGCCGTTGATGCTGAGGAACGTATCGACCCGGTCGCGGACCTCCTGTTCGGCTTCGGCGAAGGCCGGGTCGTCGACCGGTTCGGGTGATGTGCCGAGCATATCGGCCAGGTAGTTAGAGAGCGTGGCCGGTAGCACGAAGTACCCGTCGGCAAGGCCCTGCATGAGCGCGCTGGCGCCCAGGCGGTTGGCGCCATGGTCCGAGAAGTTTGCCTCGCCGATGACGAAGAGGCCGGGGACGTTGCTCATGAGGTTGTAGTCGACCCAGAGGCCACCCATCGTGTAGTGGACGGCCGGGTAGATGCGCATCGGTACCTTGTACGGGTCTTCGCCGGTGATGTTTTCGTACATCTCGAAGAGGTTGCCGTAGCGCGCCTCGATGACGTCGCGGCCGAGGCGATTGATGGCGTCCTGGAAGTCGAGGTAGACGCCATTCTTGAGCTCGCCGACGCCATAGCCATCGTCGACCATGCGCTTTGCCGCGCGGGATGCGACGTCACGCGGTACCAGGTTGGCGAACGCCGGGTACATCCGTTCCAGGTAGTAGTCACGGTCGGACTCGGGGATCTGGTCGGGTGAACGTTTATCGTCCTTGTCCTTCGGCACCCAGATGCGGCCGTCGTTTCGCAGCGACTCACTCATGAGCGTGAGCTTGGACTGGTAGTCGCCGCTCACGGGGATGCAGGTCGGGTGGATCTGCGTGTAGCAGGGGTTTGCGAAGTAGGCGCCTTTGCGGTGGGCGCGCCATGCCGCCGTGACGTTCGAACCCTTGGCGTTCGTGGAGAGGAAGAAGACGTTGCCATAGCCGCCAGTGGCCAGGACGACCGCGTGGGCGGTATGGCGGGTGATCTCGCCGGTGACCAGGTTGCGGGCGATGATTCCGCATGCCCGGCCGTCCTTGACGACGAGCTCCAACATCTCATGGCGGGGGTACATGGTGACGGTACCGGCGTCGATCTGCTTTTCGAGCGCCTGGTAGGCGCCGAGGAGGAGCTGCTGGCCGGTCTGACCGCGCGCATAGAACGTGCGGGCGACCTGGGCGCCGCCGAAGGAGCGGTTATCGAGCAGGCCACCGTACTCACGGGCAAAGGGGACACCCTGGGCGACACACTGGTCGATGATGTTCGTGCTCACCTCGGCGAGGCGGTAAACGTTGGCTTCGCGGGAGCGGTAGTCGCCACCCTTGATGGTGTCGTAGAAGAGGCGCTCGACGCTGTCGCCGTCGTTCTTGTAGTTCTTGGCAGCGTTGATGCCGCCCTGCGCGGCGATGCTATGAGCGCGGCGCGGGCTGTCCTGGAAGCAGAAGGACTTCACGTTGTAGCCCATCTCCCCGAGCGTGGCGGCGGCTGCACCACCACCGAGGCCGGTCCCGACGACGATGACGTCGAAACGGCGGCGGTTCTGTGGCGCCACGAGCTTCATTTTGAAACGGTGGTTCTGCCACTTGTCTGCCAGGGGCCCCTCGGGAATGTGCGCATCGAGTTCGACGCGGGCTGGCGTTTCGAGTGTCATGTTGAGTCCCCCCTTAGTCCACGATGCCGGCGAGTACGGCGATGGGGAACGAGATGTTCCCGATGACCACGACGGCCGTGAAGATGGCTGCGAAGGAGCGGCGCCATGGATTAAAGCGCCTGTTGTTCCATCCAAGGCTTTGGAACAGGCTCCACGCACCATGATAAATGTGAAGCCCGAGGGCGAGGTTGGCGAGGATGTAGAAGCCCGACACTTCCCAGCGGCTGAAGCCTTCGACCACGTTTCGATAGACATCATTCTCGACGAAATCATGGTGTGTATGGCCAGTCGTGAAGTGGAGCACGTGGTAAATGACGAAGAGAAGGACGATCACCCCGGTATAGCGCATGGTCCGGGCGGCGTACGTCGCGGCGGCGTAATCCCGCTGCGATTGATAGCCGACCGACCGAGCCTTGCGGTTCGTGAGCGTAAGCGAAACGGCAGCGTGGATATGCAGGACGAAGGAAACGGCGAGGAGCACCCGGAGTATCCAGAGGGCACCATATTCCGGGAGGGCAGGGTAACCGAGGGTCCGGAGCCACTCGGCATAGGCGTTCATGCCAGAAGCGCCCTCGTAGAGTTTCAGGTTCCCGACCATGTGCAGCAGCACATAGGCGAGGAGGACGATACCGGTAATGGCCATGACGGCTTTCTTGCCGACGTTCGACCTGTAGAACTCGACGATCCACATGGCCGGGCCCATCCCGGGACGGCGTAATGCCGGTACCCGGACGCCGCCTTCCGAGCGTGATGGTTGCATGCAAACCTCCCCCGGCGTCCGGACCCTGGTGCAAATGCAATGCCCGGCGCCGTTGATGCAACAAGGGGTGAATCTCGGCCGAAACCGCACGAAACCCGCGGTAACCCCGTGTCGGCCGCGAGCGAGTGTAGCGCCCTGACGTTCGATGCGCAGCCCGCTCGCAGGATAAAACCGGGACCGTCCCCCGTTCCGCGCATTCTGCGACAGAATGGCACGATATGAAATCGAAAGTGCGAATGGCCACATAGCGCAAGCCCGGGGTTACGCGCAATCGACCCTGACAACGCCGGGTGAAGGCCGTTAGCCTTGAACCATGGGACGGCGACGACAGCGCAAGCAGATGCGGCGCACACAGCGCAAAGAGCAGCGCTACCCTGACCAGTGGGAGCCACAGCCAGGAACGCGCGACACAGCGATGGACAGCGTGGAGCAGCTCTTTGCGGACCTGAACGCGCGGGAGTTCGGTGGCGCGGGAGCGGCGGCAACCTGCGGCGGTTGCCGGGAGTTTGTCGAAGACGGTGAGCCGGGCCGGGGAACCTGTTTGCACCCGGCCAGCGGCGTGCTTTCTCCGTGGACCGATACGCCGGCATGCCCCTATTACGCGCGCGGAAGCCGACGGGTTTAGGCAGTTCCAGGCCGGTGGTCGCGCGGTTTCGATCCCAAGATCTGGTAGGGATCCCCTTGACACCCCAATATCTAGGGCGCACATTGCGCAAGACGGCGGACACGCAGAAATTGTGTAGCTGCCTACTCCCTTCAGGAGTTATGACATGCGATGTCCCTATTGCCAGCACCGGGACAGCCGTGTCACGGACAGCCGCGGCGCCGATGAAGGTGTCCGCAGGCGCCGTGAATGTGTTGCCTGTGGCGAGCGCTTCACGACCATCGAGACGGTGCAGCTCGCGACGCTGCAAATCGTGAAGCGCGACGGCCGGCGCGAGGACTTTAACCGGGAGAAGCTGCTTTCGGGGCTGCGCCGCGCCTGCACGAAACGGCCGATCTCCGTGAGCCAGCTCGACGATATCGTGGAGCAGATCCAGGGAAAAGTATCGGCCGACGGACGTGCGGAGATGCCTTCATCGCTGATCGGCGAGCTGGCGATGGACGCGCTGCACGAACTCGACCACATCGCCTATATCCGGTTCGCCTCGGTGTACCGGTCATTCAGCGACATTGCGTCGCTGAAGGCGGCGGTGGAAGCGCTGGAAAGCGGCCGGGTGCCCAGCGCGGAGGAGAGGTCGCTGCAGCTGTCACTCCTGGAGGAAGAGCAGCAGCAGGACGAACGTGCCCCGCGGCCATTGCGTGGAGCACGCCCGCAGGCAGCGGGAGACAGGTAACACACCGGCAGAGACAAGGGGTTCGCACCGTGGCGAACGTCTGTTCTAGAATGAACCGGACGGCGCCGCGGCATCAGTGCCATCGAACGATACGGGGGTGCGGGTCGCAGTCCCGTTGCAGTCACTCAAGGAGAGAAGCGCCGTGACACAACTCGAAGACCACAGGGGCGTAGACATGGAGACGCGGTATTCGGACATCCAGCTCAAGATCTTTCGCGACCGCTATGCGCGCGGGGATGAGCAGTACCCTCACGAAGCCTGGGACCGCGTCTCCGGGGCGGTTGCGCTGAACGAACCCGACGAAGAGAGGCAGGCGGAGTGGCGCACGAACTTCCGTGCGCTGCTCGACGGTTTCCGCTATCTCCCGGGCGGGCGCATCACCGCGGCGATGGGGACGGATGCCGGCGTCACGGCGCAAAACTGTTATGTCATTCCCAGCCCACACGACAGCCGCCAGGGCATCATGAAGTCGCTCAACGAATGGGTCGAGATCCAGTCGCGTGGCGGCGGTGTGGGCGTCAACATGTCGTCGCTGCGGCCCCGTGGCGAGTCGGTGCACGGCGTGAACGGGACGTCTTCGGGCCCGGTGAACTGGGCGCAGCCGTTCGCCTTCATTTCGAAGAACGTGATCATCCAGGGCGGCAGCCGGCGCGGCGCCGCGATGATCATGCTCGACGATGACCACCCCGATGTCTTCGAGTTCATTCATGCGAAGGAACAGTCGGGCGTACTCGAAGGCTGCAACGTGAGCGTCTGCATTTCGGACCGTTTCATGGAAGCGGTGAAGAACGACGGCGACTGGGACCTGAAGTTCAACGGGAAAGTGCTGCGGACCATCAAGGCGCGCACGCTGTGGGATGAGATCTGCGAGGCGGCATGGAAGAGCGCGGAGCCGGGCGTGTACTTCATGGAGCGCGCGAACCGCGAGGCAAACTCGGGCTACTTTGAAGAGCTGATTTCGACGAACCCCTGTGGCGAGCAGCCGCTCGGGCCATACGGCGCGTGCCTGCTCGGCTCCTTCAACCTGGATTCGTTCATGCGCCAGGAGGGCGACGGCAAGTGGTGGTTCGACTTCGAGGAGTTCCGGCGCTACATCCCCTATGCGGTGCGGTTCAACGACAACGTGATTGACTTAAGCCACTATCCCATCGAGGAGTGCCAGGACAGCCAGCAGCGCATCCGGCGGATGGGCATCGGCGTGATGGGCCTCGCGGACTGCATGTTGAAGCAGGAGATGCGCTACGGATCGGATGAGTCGGTGGCGTTCACCGAAGAGGTGTTCAAGACGCTGCGCGACGAGGCCTACCGTTACAGTGCCGAACTGGCGAAGGAGCGCGGCGCGTTCGCCGAGTTCACACCGGAATACCTGGAGCGGCCGTTCATCAAGCGGCTGCCGGATGATGTCCGCGAGACCATCGCGGAAAGCGGCATCCGTAACTGCTATCTGTTGACGCAGGCGCCGACGGGCACGACATCGCTCGTGGCGGGGGTGAACAGCGGCATCGAGCCGTACTTCGACTTCGACTATGTGCGAAAAGACCGCACCGGCGACTACAGCGTGACGTCGTTCTGGGCCGATAAGTACAAGGAACCGGACCGGCCGGACTGGCTGGTTTGCTCGAACGACATCAAGCCCGAGGACCACGTGAAGGTGCAGGCGGCGGCGCAAAACTACAACGACTCGTCGATTTCGAAGACGGTGAACGCGCCCAACTGGCACACCGTGGACGACGTGAAGCAGCTCTACATGCTTGCCTACGATTCGGGCCTGAAGTCGATCTCGTACTACCGGGATGGCTCGCGCCAGGAGCAGGTGCTCTACCACAAGGAGACGGTGAAGCAGCCGAGCGACGGCGATGCGAAGTCGGCCGTGGAGGCGGCGCAGGCACTGCTGGCCTCGAAGTCGATCCCGGTGCGACGGAAGCTGCCGGACGAGCGGCAGTCGATCACGCACAAGTTCCGGGTGGGCGAGCAGGAAGGCTACATGACGGTCGGCATGTTCGAAGACGGCCGGCCGGGCGAGCTGTTCGTCAACGTGAGCAAGCAGGGGTCGACGGTCAGCGGGCTCATGGACACGGTGGCGATGCTGACGAGCTATGCGCTGCAGTACGGCGT
>SKSF01000040.1 GCA_007118095.1 Dehalococcoidia bacterium | reverse complement strand
AGGTACCGGCCACCAGGTGACCATTCGAGGATGGGGCTGGTTTCGAGGTTCCCGAGCGGGACCTCGGCCGGGACGTCACGGAGAATCTCGCCGGAGGTATCGACTTCGTAGACGTGGTCCATGCTGAAGAGGTAGAGCAGCTCGTCGCCGGGATCCCAGGTGAGTGCGGTGACAAAGCTGTCCAGTTCGGAAACGCGGTGTTCGCCAGTGTGCGCGTCGTAGATGTGGAGGCTGCTTGAACCGAGGCCGGCAGGTAACGCCAGGGCGGCGAGATAACGGCCGTCCGCCGTCCAGGAGAGAGTAGCGAATCGGTCGGCTTCGGTGAGGGTTTGTTCGTTTCCACCGTCGCCGTCGATGGTGCGGAGTTCCACGCGATCGGGTTGGGGGACGGCGGAGTCCCCTTCGGCCGGGCCGTTTTCGTAGATGGGGAGGGTGTAGGCGATGCGGACAGGGTGGCGGTCGGCGTCGGCGGTCTGGGCGACCAGGACGATGGCAATGGCGACGACTGCCACGGCCGCGGCCCCGGCCGCGCCGCCAGCCCAGCAAAAGGCCACGGGGAGGCCGGTCCAGTGGCGGCGGAGGGAAAAGCGGGCACGGAGGCCCTGTTGCTGGCGCCACCATTCGGCGGCTTCTTCGCGGGTATCGACGCCCGCGTGGTCGCAGATTTCGCGGACATGGTATTTCACGCCGTCGAGGCTGATGCCGAGGGATTTGGCGATCTCGCCATTGGTCTTGCGCTGGCTAATGAGCCGGAGGATTTCACGCTGGCGGTCCGTCAGGTCTGTATTGCGGGGGCGGCCGGGTCCGGTCTCCATGCGGTGCGAGCCTACGTGTTGAGGATGGGGAGTTTCACTACCCGATGGTAAAGGCGGCCATTGGCCGTTTGATTTGTTTGGAGCGGTGTGCGGTGGGTACATTCGCCGGGGCACGGCGTGCAGCGGCTGGCGGAATGCGTGCGCCGGAGTGAGGGAAGCGGCGGCGCGTGAAGGACGGAGAGATGGCGCGCATGGTGAGCGAGGCGGAGAGGCGGGATGGCGCGGGCGCCCGGAAGTTCCCGCCCGGGTTCGTGGTATTGCTCGTGCTGGCGTTGCTTTCGCTGGCGGGTGGGCTGGCAATGTCGGTGATGGCGGCGCAATCGGACGGCCCGTTCATGGGCGATTTGCGCATCACGGAAGCAATCCAGGACAACGTACCGCTCGGGCGGTTCACCACAAGCATCCGGCACCTGAACAACACAGAGGCGACGCTCTGGACGGGCACGATTGCGGTCATTGGGCTGTGGTATGCGCGCCGGCGGCAACAGTCAGCGGTGCTGGTGTTGGGGTTGGTAGCACTGGTTGCTTTGACCGTGTTCTTGAAGTTTGCAGTCGACCGTGACCGGCCGGACCCGGCGCTCATCGATGTGACGCAGCCGGGGCGGAGCCCGAGTTTTCCGTCCGGGCACGCGATCAGTTCGACCATGCTGGTGGCCTACCTTTCTTACGTTGCGGCGGGATCGCGTGTCCGCAAGGAGCTGAAGTGGCTGGCGGGGTTTGGGGCGATCGTGATGGTGGTGGCCAACGGGGTCGGCACGATTCATGCGGGGGTACACTGGCCGACGGATGTTTGGGGCGGCTACCTGTGGGCGGTCGTGCTGGTGGTGGGGCTGATTTTTGTGGACCGCGCGGTGGTGTGGTGGTTTGGGGCGGACGCGTCGCGGTTGTGGGCAGGCGGAGGTTGAAGGTTGGAGGTGGGAGTACCGGGTTGCCGGGGTGCCGGGATGTTAGCCGCTGACCGCTGACGCGGGGCGCAAAGTCTCATCTCCTCGCCGCTGCTCCCAAAGCGTGGGGAGAAGGGGTATGGGGCGCCCGGGTGGGTGGCCGACAGGTAGGATGGGCGGGTGATGAGGCGGAAGCGGTTGAACCCGGTGGTGGCGTTCCTGGACCTGTGGTGGCGATACCGGGACATCGCGGTCGAGGAGGGGCTGGTTGCGCGGGGGCGGCGGGACGTGGCGCCAGCGGGGGCGGCGCCGGGGGTGGACGCGCTGATAGCGAGCGTTGACGAGGGGCGGTTGCGGGAGGCGGTGTACCGGCTGTCGGCGTGGCCTCGGTACCCGGGGGATTCGCGGTGGCACCATGCAGCGTCGGCGGAGCTGATCATCGCCGGGTTCCGCGAGGCGGGGCTGGAGGTGCGTGAGCAGGCGTTTCGCTATGGACCGCTGCGAGGGCGGAACTTGCTGGCGACGGTGCCGGGGAGCGAGCCAGTGCTGCGTCCGTTGCTGGTGTGTGCGCACTACGACACGGTGCAGGGGTCGCCGGGGGCGGATGACAACGCGAGCGGAATTGCGGTGCTGATGGAGTGCGCGCAGGTCTTTGCGGGCGCGCGGTTCCGACGGCCGGTGGAAATCGCGGCGCTGGACATGGAGGAACTGCAAGAACCGCCGGGAGAAGCGGGGTTGCTTGGCTCGGGTGCGCTGGCGCGGGCGGCGGGGAAGCGCGGGGGATATGCGGGGGTCTACAACCTGGAGATGGTGGGGTATTCGAACGGGCCGGGCGGGCAGCGGTTCCCGCCGGCATTCCGACACGTCTTCCGCGAAGCGTACCGGGGGGTGCGTGCGCGGAATTTCCGCGGGGAGGGGCTGGCGCTGGTGGGCCTGGGGCGTGGCAAGCGGCTGAGCCGCCGGCTGGAACGCGCAGCGGAGCAATGGACGCCCGGGATGCCGGTCGTGCCGATCGATGTTCCGTCGTGGCTGCCGATCCCGGACCTGTTGCGGAGCGACCACACGTCGTTCTGGCTGGCCGGGATGCCAGCAGTGACGTTGACGGATTCCGGGAACTTCCGGAATCCGAACTATCACGGGCCGGGCGACGGGCCGGAGACGCTCGATTACGGGATGCTGGCGGATGCGGCGCGGCTGGTGGTTGGCGCGGTGGCCGCACACGCATCGGAGCAGCCGGTGGACTGAGGCGTGCCGCCTACGCGGTGGCGGCACGGCCGCCCGGCCAGGGACGGTGGCCCCGGCGCCAGGCGACGGCGGCGGCGATGGCGACCCCGGCAAGGACGACCAGGGACGTCCATTGGGCCTGCTGGAGGCCCCAGTATTCGGGTTCGACGCGCCACTGGAAGATGATGAGCTGGCTAATGGCGTAGGCGGTGAGATAGGCGCCGACGAACCAGCCGACGGCCAGCCGGTTGCGGAGCGGGTAGAGGATGGCGATGAGGATGAGATTCGAAATGAAGAGGTAGAGCGCGGCGGGGTGATAGGGGGTATGGAGCGCGGGGGCCAGGGTGTCGGGGTGGGTATAGACGAAGGACCAGGGCAGATCTGCCTGCGGGCCGAGGATATCGCCATTGATCATGTTCCCGATGCGGCCGACCGGCTGTGCCATGAGGGCGAACATGGCGGTGACGTCGAGCAGGAGGGGGAGGGAATAGCCGCGGACGCGCCAGAAGATGAGAAGGACGGCTATGACGGCAAAGACGGCACCGAAGAAGGCCATGCCGCCTTCCCAGACGGCGAAGAGGCGCGACGGCTCCTGGAGACGGCCCCAAAAGTCATCCTGGATGACGAAGTAGAAGCGGGCGCCGACGAACCCGGCGATGAGGGCCCAGGGGAGGATGTCCCAGACGGCATCGGGGTCGAGCCCGCGTTCGCGTGCGTAGCGGAGTGCGAAGAAGATGCCGAGGCTGAGGCCGACCACGTAGCCAAGCCCATACCACTGGAGTGTGATGGGCCCGAATTCGAATGCGACGGGGTCGATACCGATTTCGATGTTGAGGAAGTGGGCGAGGCCCACCATGGATGCCGGATCCATCGACGCTCCTGATTCGCACCATGCTCCGCCGCTGCAGCGGGCCGCCTTCGCAGATTACCGGTTCGCGCGGTATCTCCGCGACATGGGACCCGGTGCAGGTGGCTGGTGGTCAGGAGGCGGGTGCGCCTTCGGCGAGGGCGTCGGTCTTCGCCGCCATGATGAAGTCGTTTCGATGGAGCCCTCCGAGCACATGGGTCCACCAGGAGACGGTGACCCTCCCCCATTCGGTCAGGATGGCGGGGTGATGGCCCTCTTCTTCCGCGATTTTGCCGACGCGGTTGGTGAACTCCAGGGCGGTGGCGAAGTCGGAGAAGGTGTACTGGCGGCGGAGGTGCGGGACGCCTTCGCTTGCGACGAAATCCCAGAGGGGAATTGCGGTATGAAGCTCATGCGCCTCTTCTTCGGACACGCGGGGTTCGGAGGCGGAGCATGGGACGCAATGTTGCCCGGCTAGTTGAGTCATCGGCAGTCCCCCGGGGTTTGGCTGGCCCGGCCCTGGCCGGGCCAGCGTTACGGTCGGGCTTACTGGCCGCCTGCTTTGGCCCAGGCCTCCTGGCTTTCGTTGACCGCGCGGTCGGTGACGCTTCGGTCGACATCGGAATGGAGGCCGGAGAGCTCATTGATGACGGTGCGGGGGATGTGCTGGCTGTAGCGGACGATGAATTCGCTGGTTTCGGTGAGCTGGCGTCCGGCCAGGTCGGCCAGGCTATCGCGGTGCATGGCGCGAGCAGTCGCGTGGAGCATGGTGTAACTGACAGCGATGGCGGAAAGCATGGTGTAGGTATCGCGAACCATGCGCGAGACGGGGTGCCCCTGGAGGCCTTTATAGAGCATCCGTTCGCCCATGGCTGCGACGACGCCACTGGCTGCGCCCGCGGCGGCCTTGGTCTTGGAGGGGACGCGGCCACCCAGGGATTCGAGTTCGCGCTGGAGGCCTTCGTTGTGGAGCATGAGGGTGCGACGGACGTCCTCTTCGAGGCCGCGCTCGTCGTGGCTCATGCGCATTGCGTCGTCGTGGAGGTGGTTGTCGATTTCGCCGAGGACGAAGGAGTTGAGCAGGAGCATATCGCTGATATGCGAAGCGAGTTCGTCGTCGGCGCTCGGGTGTTTGGCGTTGTTTCGCCGGGCGATGAGGGCGGCAGCGGCGCCACCGGCGCTGACGGCGGTGGTAACAATCGCGATCGGAATGGCCTTTGATCGGCGCTTGTTGGAGTTCGATTCGGAAAAGGGCAGTTTCGCGTCCATTAGGGTCCTTCCTTGCTGTGGGGCGCAGGTGAACAGCGGCAGGTGAGACTGCGCTGCGGCACAGCGATGGCTCCACTGTTGAGGGAATGGGGTTGCATGCCCGTAAGCGATGGCGGGGATGTAATCGCAGATGAATCGCAGGGCGCGAATCCGGTTCAAGGATGCCAGGGTCGCGGCTCACATGGGGGCGCCATGTTTCCCGGCGGCGCGGCGCAGGAAGAGGCGCGCCAGGAGGTAACCGGTGGGGAAGGCGATGAGATGGAAGGTGGGGGTGAAGTTACGAAGCTGGACAAGCCAGAACCCGAGCTCCCAGGCGCCGAAGACGCCGAGCCAAAGCCAGGGGCGGGGCGACAGGGCGGTATAGGCGCCCATGAGCCCGATGCCGCCAGCGCTGCCGCCGTTGAAGAGCCGTCGCCAGGCTTCGTCTATGGCGTGGACGTGGTCGAGGAAGGGGTGGAGGGCATGGAGGATGACACCGGCGCCGAGGGCTGCGGCCGTGGAGGCGCCCCAGAAGATTGCGAGCGCGGGCAGGATGCCCAGGCGGCGTTCGACAAGGACACCGAAGGTGCTGATGAGCACGGTGACCAGGATGAGCTGGTCGGTTTCGGTGTTGACCAGCGGGGTGAAGATGAGCGCGGGCGGGATGGTGAGGGGGTCACGGGTGAGGTCGGGGATGGAATAGAAGAGGAGGTGGTCTTCGCCTTCGGCGGGGCGTTCGATGGTGGCATAGGTGGCCCACGATGGCAGGAGCAGGAGGAGAACCAGGGGAAAGCCGTGGGCCCACCGCAGCCAGCCGGCTGCCCCCGGGGACGATTCACCGCGAGGCATGTTTGGGGCTGGCGGGGTCAGGCACGGACGTCCGCGTCGGTGGTGAACTCGGGGTCCCCGGGCTCGACCTCGGTGGTTTCCGTGTAAGGAACACCGAACATGGTCGCTTCCATGAGGTCGATGACCTGGGAGCCGGCGTCGATGTTTTCGATGGCCTGGAGGTCGTCCGGGTGGATGCGCAGCCCGGTGATGGTGGCGCCGGCCTGCTGGATCTGCTGGCGCTGGAGGACGAGCAGGTCAATGAGCTTCTGTTCCTGTGGTTGTTCTTGCATAGGGTTTCTCGCGAGCGTAAGGATCTGGGCGCTTGTTCGTGGCGCAGGCCTCCAGTTTAGCGCGCTGCGGCCCGTGGTCGCGGGCCGACCCCAGCGGGACATGGCTGTAGGATGCGGCCTATGCCCTACAAGTGGCGCGTGCTGATCGCTGTCTGTTTCGGCACTTATATGGCGACGATGGATTTTTCCATCGTGAACGTGGCGCTCCCGGAGCTATCGCGGGAGTTCGGGCGATCGGCGGATACGGTCGTGTGGGCGGCGCTGATATCGAGCCTGGTGGTGACGGGCCTGACGCTGACGGCGGGGCGCACAGGGGACCTGTGGGGCCGGAAGCGTGTGTACATCGCGGGGTGGGCAGTGTTCACGGTAGGGATGGCGCTGGCGATCTTCGCGCAGTCGATCGAGCAGCTTGTGGCGACGCGGTTCGTGCAGTCGGTGGGGGTGGCGCTCGCGATCGCGAACGGGAACGCGATCATCACCTCAGCATTCCCGGACAACGAGCGCGGGTGGGCACTGGGGACTGTGGGGTCGGTGGTGGGCGCCGGGCTAGCGTCGGGGCCGATCATGGGCGGGGCCATCCTGGCG
This sequence comes from Dehalococcoidia bacterium, assembly GCA_007118095.1. Lineage (GTDB taxonomy): Bacteria > Chloroflexota > Dehalococcoidia > Tepidiformales > Tepidiformaceae > SLAK01. The sequence continues at coordinate 5,246 of SKSF01000040.1, read as the reverse complement.
GTGTTCGACTGGCACGCGATCTTCTGGCTACGCATCCCGATCGGCATTGTCGCGCTGGCGCTGGCGGTGTTCATGATCCGCGAAAGCGAGGGGATGGAGGGGCAGCGACGGCTGGACATCCCGGGGGCGTTGCTGCTGTTCGTGACGCTCGCGGGGACGATGCTGGCGATCAACCGGGGGCGCGTCTGGGGCTGGGATTCGGCAGAGATCCTGACGCTGTTCGCGGTGGCGGTGATCTCGCTGGCGTTGTTTATCCGCGTGGAGCTGCGGTCGCCGAGCCCGGTGCTCTCGCTGGCGGTGTTCAAGGTGCGGACGTTTTCGGTGTCGGTGCTGGCGCTGGTGCTGAACTTCGCGGGGCAGTCGGCGGTGATCTTCCTGATGCCGTATTACCTGATAGAGGTGCGCGATTTTTCGACGGCGCACACGGGCCTGCTTGTGGCGACCGTGCCGGTAATGATGTTGCTCTTCTCGGCGGTCAGCGGGTGGGTCTTCGACCGGTACGCGTTCCGGTACCAGACGACGCTGGGCTGCGCGTTTGTGACGGCGGGATTGCTGTCGCTTTCGACGCTGGGGCAGAACACGCCAGATGCGCTGATCGTCGCGCGGCTGGCGCTGGTCGGCATCGGGACGGCGATTTTCATGCCGCCGAACACGGCGACAATCATGAATTCGGTGCCGCGGGTGATGCTGGGCACTGCATCGGCGAGTGTTGCGACGGCACGCAACATCGGAAATGCGACGGGCCTGGCGATGTCGGGCGCGGTGATGGCGGGTGTGGCCGCGGCTGTGACGGGGATGCCGAACATACCGCCCGCGGATATGCCACCTTCGGCGCTGCTGGACGGGGTCCGGTGGGCGTTCCTTGCAGCGGCGGTGGCTTCGTCGCTGGGTATTGTGGTTACGACGTTCCGGGGGAAGGTCGCGGCGCCCGAATTGCAGGGGGCGGAGCCGGAATCGGCGGCGACCGCGCGGTGAGATGATCGCGGCCGGACCGGGTGTGGATTTGCGGCCGGGTGGCGGTGGCCGAGGGACGCGTGGTGTCTGGCATGATGGCGGTGCGTTGGTTTCGTACCTGAGAGGCAGGCAATAGACATGATGGAACTGGACATGATGGAACTGAACGAAGTGCTGGTGCCGATGGATTTTTCGGCGACATCGGGCGTGGTGTTTGCGCGGTCGCTGGAGATGGTGAACGGTGAGGACCCGGTGGTGATTGCGCACCATGTGCTGGACCCGTCGCTGGCCGAGTTCGCGGAGTCGCACGGGCTGGGGAAGAAGGCGGAGATCCTGGCGGAAATGCGGGCCCGGGCGGAGCGGGAGCTGGAGGAGCTGCGGGCAAAGGCGCCTTCGGGTGTGGAAGTGCAGCCGCTGGTTTCGGAGGGGACGCCCTTCTACGAGATCGTGCGGAAGGCGGAGGAGTTCGCGGTGGACGCGGTGATCATGGGCAAGCGGGGGATGCGGGAGTCGCCGGAGAGCCTGTTCTTCGGGTCGACGGCGGAGCGGGTGGTGCGGGGGTGCACTTTGCCGGTGATCGTGTTGCCGGGATCCGGGGGGAATGGAGGGGGGTAGGACCCTCAACCCGCTGCCCCCTTCTCCCAACGCGTTGGGGGCCGGGGGTGCTGGTGAGTAGCTGCGGCTACAGGACAGGCGGAAGGCGTAGTCCGCAGCCACGGGGGGCTGCGGACTACGGGTTGTGGTGAACGGCCGGGGCGTGCGGCTACGGGGGTTGTGGGGGTAAGGTGCGCGGATGCCGAAAACAGACCGGCCGTTTCCTCGGTTGCGACGCCTGCCGGAGTTCACGTATGCGGACCCGGCGAGCGCTTTTCACCTGGTCATCCGGGCGCGCATTAACTCGGCGCCGTTTCGCGGGGAAATGGGTGATGCTGTTTGGGATGTGCTTGCGCGTGAACGAGCGGACGGTCAGGTGCGCGTGACGGCAGCCTGCCTCATGCCAGACCACCTTCACGTGATCGTTTTCCCGAGAGGGCGATCGGTTATCCGGTGGGTGAATGCTTTCAAATCGCTCACTACCCGCGCCGCGTGGGAGGCCGGGTGGCGTGGACGTCTGTGGCAGCCGCGGTATTACGACCATCTGATCCGCGATGAGGAGGAATACTGGACGACGGTGGCGTATATCCGGGAGAACCCGGTGGTGGCAGGGGTGGTTGGGTCAGCGGAGGAGTGATTGGTGGTCCCGGGGGAGCAATAGGGCAGGCGGGTCACGCAGTTACGGGACAGCGGCAAGGCAAGGGCCGCAGCCACGGGGGGCTGCGGCTACGGGGTGTAGGGGTGGCGGAAGCAGGGGAGGGTGTGGTCGTTGACGAGGCCGGCGGCCTGCATGAAGGCGTAGCAGATGGTGGGGCCGACGAAGCTGAAGCCGCGCTGCTTGAGGGCTCTGCTCATGGCGTGTGATTCGGGGGTCTGGGCGGGGAGGTCGTGGTAGTCACTGATGGTTGTGTTGAAGATGGGCTCGCCGCCGACGAATGACCAGAGGAACACGGAGAAGTCTTCGCCTTCGTCTTGCATGGCCAAGAGGGCGCGGGCGTTCTGGATGGCGCTGTCGACCTTGGCGCGGTTGCGGATGATGCCGGGGTCGGCCAGGAGGCGTTCACGGTCGGTGTCGTCGAATCTGGCGACGCGTTGGACGTCGAACCCGGCGAAGGCCTGGTGGTAGGTTTCGCGGCGTTTGAGGATGGTGAGCCAGCTCAAGCCGGCCTGTGCGCCTTCGAGGACCAGGAGTTCGAAGAGCGCGGTGGTGTCGCGTTTGGGGACGCCCCACTCGGTGTCGTGGTAGGCGATGAGCTCATCGCCGCGGGCCCATTCGCAGCGGGGGCGTTCCTCCATGGGTTAGCGGGCGGTCCAGTGGCCGCTCTTGCCGCCCTGTTTTTCGAGCAGGCGGATGCCGTCGATGCGCATGGCACGGTCGACGGCTTTGCACATGTCGTAGACGGTGAGGGCGGCGGTGGAGACGGCGGTGAGGGCTTCCATTTCGACGCCGGTCTTGCCGGTGGTTTTGGCGGTGGCGACGATGTGGAGGCGGTCGTCCCCGTGGGGTTCGAGGTCGACGGTGATGCCGGTGAGCGGGAGGGGGTGGCACATGGGGACGAGGTCGCTGGTGCGCTTGGCGCCCATGATGCCGGCGATGCGGGCTGTGGCGATGACATCGCCCTTGGGGACGCCGCCCTGCTGGATGAGGGCCAGGGTGGCGTGGTCCATGTGGACATAGCCTTCGGCGACGGCGACGCGGGCGGTGTCGTCTTTGGCGGAGACGTCGACCATGCGGGCGGCGCCGTGTTCGTCGAGGTGGCTAAGCTGGTGTTCGCTCATGAGCCGTGTTCTCTTCGCCACATGATGGTTTCGTAGGTGTAGGTAACGACGTAGCCAACGCCGCCGAGGAGCAACCCGCCCGGGATGCCGAACCAGGGGGAGACCCAGGTATCGAAGGCGATGATGCCGATGGCCGTGGTGGGCAGGAAGGCGAAGAAGGCGGCGCGGCGGCGTGCGACCTCGAACTCTTCGCGGGGGGTGCGGGGCGGCGACTGTTCATCCTGCATTACCGGTCCAGTATATGAGCGCACATCACTGCCAGCAGAGCTGCTCGGGGTCGCCGTGGAAGGCGAGGGCGGTGCCGCGGGGGAAGCAGGCTTCGGGCGCCGGGCCGAGCAGTTCTTCGAGTTCGCCGTCAGGGATCTCGCCTTCGGCGAAGAGGCCACCGAGGAAGCCGAGGCCGGGGTCGACGTCGCGGACCTGCCAGTCGTCGCCCTCAAGGCCGGCCATATCAGCGAGCTCGGCGAAGGCGCGTTCCATGCTCGCGGTGCCGTCGACGAGGCCGAATTCCTGCGCGGTGAGGTTATCGAAGATGTGTGCGCCCATGTCTTCGCGGATGACGTCGGCGGGGATGCCCATCCATTCTTCGATGTGCTGGACGAAGATGTCGTATTCGTTGTCGACGTTCTGCTGCAGGACGTCGCGCTCTTCATCGGTCATGGGACGCCAGGGGTTGCCGATGTCCTTGCTGCGTCCGGCGGTGATGTATTCGGTGGTGATGCCGTCAGTGGTGGTGACGCTACCACCCAGGATGCCTTCGTCCAGTTCGACGACGCCATCGTAGTGGGTGAAGGGGCCCATGATGACGCCGATGTTGCCGATGCTGCTGCCGTAGTCGGCGAGGATGAGGTCGGCGGGTGCCATGGCCCAGATACCGCCGGAGGCGGCGAGGCCTTCGATGTAGACGACGACCGGGTTGCCCGTGGCCTCGCGGTACCCGGCGATGCCGTCGGCGATGGCCTGTGAGCCGAAGATGGTGCCGCCGGGGCTGGCGAGCTTGATCACGACGCCATTGATGCTGTCATCGCGGGCTGCCTGCCGGAGCTGGTCTTTGACCTCGTAGCCATAGACGAAGCCGGCGTCGAGCCAGCTCGCGGTCTGGCGCTCGCCGAGGATGATGCCCTCGGCGCGGAGGGCGAGGAGCTCGTTGTCGCTATCGCGGTCTCCGAAAAGGAACTGCGTGTCGAGGGTATCTGGGTCGACTTCGGTGTCGGGGACGACGGCACTGATAACGAGGCCCATGATGATGAAAAAGATGAACATGCCGGTGATGAAAGCGGCGCCGCCGACACCGGCGATGATGAGCGTGCGGGTGGTGGTCCGCCAGACGACGGACCAGAAGCCGTCGCGTTGCTGGCCGAACCCTTCGGGCGGCCAGGGTCCCTGGTAATAGCCGCGGCCGCCACCTCCGCCGCCGGGTGGTGGAGGGGGCGGCGCGCTACCGGGCGGGGTGACGCGCGGCGGGGGCGGTGGCTGGTTTCCCCCGGAGCCTGCTCCTGCTGAGGGTGGTGGCGTGGGCTGGCTGCCACCGCGCCGGCTGGCGCCGGGCTGGTATTCGGAGGGGGAGCTCCAGCGGGGCCCTCGTAGTTGCTCTTCGCCTGCCTGCGGCGGCTGGTCATGCTGTCCCTGGCGTTCGCCGGGGTTGTCCTGAGTCATGTCTTCCCTCTGCCTGGTTGCTGGCCGGAACGGCTGTGCGGGGCAAGCGTAGCGAGCGAGGGCACCCGGTTACCAGTCGACGTCGTCAGCCGGCGGCGCAAGGCGGCGGACAAGGGCATCGCCGTCGCGGCGCCACTCGTTGTCTTCAAGGTCGCGCTCGAGCGGGGTGAGCCATTCGTCGAGTGCAACCTGCGCGGTGTGGTAGCCGGCGTGGGATGCGTGGTAGGCGGCGCGTTCGAGCATCCAGCGTTCGAGGCCGCGGT
>SKSF01000085.1 GCA_007118095.1 Dehalococcoidia bacterium | reverse complement strand
GGGCGGATCCTCCCGATGGGCGAGCACACGGGGTTCGAAGCTGCGGCGACATTGCCCGTGGCGGTGCAGACCATGCACGACGCCCTGGTGACAAACGGCCGGATGCAGGAAGGCGACGCGGTGCTCGTGCAGGGCGCCAGTTCGGGAGTGGGGCTCATGGCGTTGCAGATTGCGAAACGACGCGGCGCCCGGGTGGTCATCGGCACATCGACCAACGCGGGACGGCGCGCACGGCTCGCGGGCTACGGCGCGGACCTCGCGCTGGATTCGAACGACGGAGGCTGGGTCCAGCAGGTGTTCGACGCCACTGAGGGCAAGGGCGTCGATGTGGTCATCGACCAGGTTTCGGGCGCGCTGATGAACGACACGATGCGGGCGACGCGCATCCTGGGGCGCATCGTGAACGTCGGGCGGCTCGGTGGAATGAAGGCCGAGTTCGATTTCGACCTGCACGCTCTGCGGCGCATCGACTACATCGGTGTCACGTTCCGGACGCGCAGCGCGGAAGAAGTGCGCGATATCACCCGCCTTCTGCGCGAAGACGGCACGTGGGACGCGGCACTCAACGGTGAACTGCACCTGCCGATCGACAGTAGCTACGCACTCGAAGACGCGGCCGAGGCGCTGCAGGAGATGCGCGAGAACCGGCACTTCGGGAAGATTGTCCTCACCGTTGGAGGCGAGGTAACACATGACCGTTGAGGTGCGGCCGGCCACGGCTGCCGATGAAGACCGCGTGTTCGAGCTGCTGACGCAGCTTATCAACCAGGAAATCGCACAGTCCGAAGAGGCCCGGCAGGTCTACCGCGAGCTGCTTACGTGGGAACGCGGGTGCGCCCTCGTCGTGACCGAGGGCGACGACGTGCTGGGGGTGATCACCGCTTCGTTCAACCCGGCGGTGCGCTACGGCGGCATGTACGCGCAGATTGAAGAGCTGGTCGTCGACGAACGGGCGCGCGGAAAGAAGGGCGGGGCGGCGCTCGTCCGTGGCCTTGTGGATGCATCACGGGAGCACGGGTGCCGCGAAATCGGGCTGTACCCGCGCGAAGAGACGCGCGCGTTCTATGAGAGACTGGGATTTGCCTATGTCGGCGTGGAACTGCGCATGCAGCTCGCCGACCACCCCGGCGCCAGGAGGGACTGACATGACCGGACACGAAAACGCGACACCGCAGGTGGTGGGCATCTTCATCGCGGATAACGCGGGAGAACCCGTGAAGGAGGTGTCGCCGGCGATGCTCATCGCGGGACAGGGGATCGATGGCGACCGGTACGTCACCCGCCGGGGCTACTGGAGCGACCGCCGCTGGCCTGACCAGGAGCTGACGCTGGTGGAGAGCGAGCTTGAAACCGAGATGGGGCTGGAGACAGGCTCGCTGCGGCGCAATATCGTGACCCGCGGCGTGCAGCTCTCCGGGCTGATCGGGCAACAGTTTGAAATCGGCGAAGCGCTGCTGGAGGGCGTCCGGCCATGCGACCCGTGCAAGCATGTCGAGGAGGCCAACCGCCCCGGGCTGCTGCGTGACCTGCAGCAGCGTGGTGGGCTCCGGGCGCGCATCCTCCGGGGTGGCCGAATCGCCGCAGGGGACACCATTTCGGTGCGAGGCGCGACGCCAAGCACAGCCGGATAACACGGTGCTATGCTCGGCAGGTGACGATGGACGCCGACGCAACCACGACCGCCGCAGGCGCCATGCCCGGTCATCAGCGGGCCGGGATGCGTTCGTGGTTGTCTGGCGCGTGGTGGTTTGCCGTTGCGATCGCTGACCGGTTGAACGGGACGCGCGCCGCCACCACCCTTCACGAACGCGACTACCAGCACGTCATGCGCATCACCGATACCTGAGAGGATGCGCAACTGGCCGTGAGCCAGGCCTACGAAGTCGCAGGAATCCGCCGCCGCTCATAGAACGCCGGGTGCGTGCAAACGCAGTGCTTGCCGCTAGAATGCGTGCACGCAGGAGGGCAGTTTGAGCGGAGCACTGGCGGGAGTCCGCGTCGTTGAACTGGCAGAAGGTGTGCCGGGCCCCTATTGCGGGAAGCTGCTCGCAGGGCTGGGCGCAGACGTCATCAAAGTCGAGCGCCCGGGCGGTGACCCGGCGCGATGTGAGGGGCCGTTTCCCGGCGACGTACCAGACGGCGAGAAAAGCGGCCTGTTCCTCCATTTGAACACCGGAAAGCGCAGCGTCGTCCGGGAGCCGATAAACGCTTGGGACCGCGAAGGGGTACACGAGCTTCTTGCGTCGGCTGATGTCGCTATTGTTGGCAGCAGCGAATCGCGCGAGGTCGCCGGGCTCTACGACCCGCGGGCGCTCACGGAGCGACACCCCCACCTGGTCGTTGTGTCGATTACCCCGTTCGGGCTCGAAGGGTCGTACGCGGACTACGCGGCGAGCGAACTCATCCTCTACGCGCTGAGCGGCTACATGATGCTGACCGGCGCCCCGGACCGGGAGCCGATCAAGGCCTACGGGAACCTGGTGGAGTACCAGGGCGGGTCGCACGCGGCACTGGGGGCGCTGTCGGCGCTCCGGGCGCGTCGATTCACCGGGGGGCGAGGACAGCTTGTCGATGTCGCGGTGATGGAGGCGGGCAGCTTTCTGCTTGGCGGCGTCGAACAACAAGCGCATACATGGGGCCGGGTGATCCGGCGGAGCGGGACGCGACTGCTCGGGACCATCCCGGAACACCCGTACCCGTCGACCATCCGCCCCTGCAAAGATGGCTATGTTCACTGCCATTCGAACAACCGGCACCGCGATTTGCTCGGCGCGCTCATCCCGCACCCGCGGCTGCTGGAGCCCGAAGTCATCGCGGAGATGACCGGCCACGCCGACGAGATCGACGCGATCATGGACGAGTGGCTCGCCGACAAAGAGCGGCGCGACATCGTTGAGGAGGCGCAGGCGTTGCGGCTGCCATTCACCGAGGTGTTCGTGCCCGGCGAGGTGATGCACGACCCGCGGCACCTGGAGCGCGAGAGCTTTGTCGAGGTGGAGCACCCGGGCGCGGGCACGCTGCTGCAGCCAGGCGCGCCCATGCGGCTTTCCGAAACGCCATGGACAACGAGACCCGCGCCTGTACTGGGGCAGCACGAGCACGAGACGGGCTGGCGCAACCCTCCGCTGGAGCCGCCTGCGCCCACCACCACCCCGGGCAAGCGACCGCTTGCGGGGTTGCGCGTCATCGACTTCACGGTGGCGGTGGCGGGACCCATCGCGACATCGGTGCTGGCGGACCTCGGAGCCGACGTCATCAAGGTGGAGGCGCCGAACGGGCGCCCGATATCGGGCGCTGGCGCGGCGCCGCTGCTCGACGGGCACGAAGACCGGCCGTATGACCGGCTGATGGTGTTCAACCAGCTCAATCACGGGAAGCGGGGCATCACGCTCGATGTCGCCCACCCGGAGGGGCGCGCCTCGTTCCTCGACCTGGTGGCGAAGTCCGATGTCGTCGTGCAGAACTTCGCGCCGCGCGTGATGGGCAACCTCGGACTCGACTTCGCATCGCTGCAGGCGGCCAACCCCGGCATCATCCTCGTCTCGATGCCCGCGTTCGGGCTGGACGGGCCGTTCCGTGACCGCAGCGCCTACGGCCCCGGGGTCGACGCGATGAGCGGGCTTTCGCACCTGACCGGGTACGACGATGGTCCGCCGATGAAACCGGGGAACTACTTCTGCGACCAGAACGCCGGCATGCTCGCGGCGTTTGCAACTGTGGCGGCGGTGCATCACCGGGAACACGGGGGCGGCGGCCAGCATGTGGTGCTGCCGATGATCGACGGGGAGTTCCAGGTGCTCGGTGACGCCTACATGGACGTCGCGATGAACGGCCGCGAGCGCCACCGGTGCGGCAACGACCACCTGTGGATGGCCCCGCACGACGTGTTCCCCTGCCGTGGCGAGGATGCATGGGTCGCCATCGCTGTGGCAACGGATGCGCAATGGGAGGCCCTGTGCCGGGTCATCGGGAGGCCCGAGCTCGCGCCGGACGAGCGTTTCGCGACAGTGGAGGCGCGCCACCGGAACCGCCAGGCCACGCGCGAAGCTATCGCCGCCTGGACAGGCGAACGCACGCACTATGAAGCGATGGCCGCACTCCAGGCGGCCGGGGTGCCTGCCGGGGCCGTGTTGAACGCGGTCGAACTGCTGGCTGACCCGCATGTGCGGGCACGGGAGGCGTTCGAGTACGTCGACGTGCCCGCCGTGGGAAAAACCCCGTACCCACGCGTCGCGTTTACGCTTGAACGGACCCCGGCGCCAATCGAGCGGACGGCACCTGCATTCGGTCAGGACAACGACGAGGTCTTCACAGGACTGCTCGGGCTGAGCAGGGAAACGTACGCGAACCTCGAAGAGCGAGGCGTGACGTCGAAGACGCCACTGGGCGGACACTAACGGAGGCAAGCAATGAGCAAGGTGCTCGTGGAGGATAACGGGCCGGCACGAACGATTACGCTGAACCGGCCGGAGAAGCGAAACGCCCTGGACAGCGAGATGCTTGGCCAGCTCGCAGCCGCATTCCGGGAGGAGCCGTCACAGGACCTGCGCGTCGTGGTGGTCAGGGCCAACGGCGCGTCGTTCTGCTCGGGGCTCGACCTGAAGGAGCGGAACGAGCGCGGGCCTCAAGCGGGCGCCAGCCCCATCGAAGAGGTGCTGCACCTGGTCGAGCACTATCCACTGCCCGTGGTTGCGGTGGTGCAAGGCGACGCCATTGCCGGCGGGAACGAGCTGGCATTGCATTGCGACCTGGTCGTGGCATCCGAGGAGGCGCAGTTCGGGATGTCGCTGGCGCAGATTGGCCTCGCGCCGACCTGGTTCCTGGCGAAGAAGCTGCTCGAAGTGGCGGGGCCTGTCGGTGCGCGCGAAGTGCTGTTCCTGGGCGACCCGCTCAGCGCGCGGCGGATGCACGAGCTGGGCGCGATTTCGCGCGTGGCGTCACCTGAAGAGCTGGAAGTCGTGGCGCGTAGCGTCATCGAGCGGCTGGCGGCAAACGCGCCGCTTTCGCTGCGGGCGATGAAGGCACTGCTCGTGCGCGAGATGGCGTTCCGCGACGGGATTTCCCACGACGATGTTGATGCGCTCGTGGACCAGGCTCGCATGAGTGACGACGCGCGGGAAGGCATCCGGGCGCGCATGGAAAAACGCGCGCCAGCATTCAAAGGGGAGTAGGGCCCGGATGGGCCACTACTCCCAGGACTGGATGACGGGCAGCACCTCACGGGCGAAGAGCCGCATACTCTGCTCCGCTTCGTCGTAGGGGATGCCGCCAAACCGGAAGGAGCTTGCAAGCTCGAATTTGCCCATGAGCTGCCAGCGCTGCGACAGCTTTTCGAGGATCTGGTCGGGCGTGCCGGATGCGGTGGCAGACAGGAAACCCTTGAGCATTCCCGATTCGCCAATTTCCTGGAGCACCTTCGCGGCACTCGCATAGGCGTCGTAGCCCTTTGTCTCCGCGAAGTGGTCACCCATCACCTCGTAGTGCTCGAGCACGCTGGCCAGGTAGGTCGCGAGATAGCGCTTCCCGGCGTCAGCCGCGTAGTCGGCGTCGGGATGGCAGAACATGAAGTCTGCAGTAAGGGGCGGTGGGGCCGGGCTGTGGTGGTACTCCCGGTAGGATTCCCGGTAGCGGTCGATGCCCGGCATGCGATTCTCCCAGGGGCGGTCCGCGAACATGACCATCGCAGCGCCAAGGCGGGCGGCAGAGTCGATGGAGTCATCCGAGCTTGCGACCGCGTACAGGCGATCCTTGAAGCCCCGCTCGGGTCGCGGGCGTATCTCGATGCGAGGCTGCGGGTAGAAGGGCCCGTCGCCTTCGATGAAGCCCGTCTCCAGCGCCTCAACGACCATCGCCGCGCTTTCGTCGAAGCGCTCGCGGGATTCGCCCATGTCGATGTGCGGGAAGGCCGCATACTCGCGGCGGGAAAGCCCCCGGCCCATGCCAAACCGCAGCCGCCCGCCGGCAAGGTGGTCGAGCAGCGAAACTCGCTCGGCGACCCGGAGCGGCTCGTTCCACGGCATGATGACGGCCGCGGTGCCGAGGTCGATGTTCCTCGTGACGCCGGCGAGGTAGGCCAGCAGCTCCGTGTTGTCCGGGCAGAAGGAATAGTCGAAGAAGTGGTGTTCGACGGCCCAGGCAACGTTATAGCCCAGCTCATCGGCCAGGCGGGCGAGCTTCAGCTCCTCCTCGTAAACCTGGCTGTCGCGGATGTTGTCCCAGCCATAACTGGCAAAGACGAGCTGCACGCCTGCGTCCATCGTCCGGCCTCCTGATTCGGGTATTCGGGTCGCGGCTGCGTTAGAGCCCCCAGAGCTCACACGCGGTGCCGCCGACGATAGCCTTCGCGTTTTCTTCGGTCGTGGCCACGAAGATATCGCGGACGGTCTGCGCAGTGTAGCCGAGTGTGCTTTCCGGGTGGGGGTAATCCGATGCCCAGAGCACCTTGTGCGGCCCGATGTGGTGCAACAGCTCGAGGCCTATCGGGTCCTCCTGGAAGGTCGCGTAGCAGTTCTGCCACCAGTAATAGCTCGGGGGATTGGCCAGTTTCGGGTTCACTTCCGTTTCGAAGTCGCGATAAATGCGGTCGGCGTCGAAGAGCGCCGCGGGCACCCAGTGGATGCCACCTTCGGTGAAGATGAGATTGAGGTTCGGATGGCGTTCGAGGATGCCGGAGAAGGTCATGAGCCCGAAGAGCCGGCGGAAGGGGGAGAACTGCTGCATCTGGAACGTGCCGAGCGCTCCGAGGCCGCGGGTCTGGACGTTTTCGCCGATGTGGAAGGAAACGGGAAAGCCGCTTTCTTCAATGGCGTCCCACATGGGCTCCATCGCGCGGCTGTTGTAGAAGACGCCGGGAGGCGACGACGGAATCTCCATCACTTTGAAGCCGAGCTCCTTGAGCTCCTGCAGGTTGTCGCGTGCTGCGTCGGGCTCCCACCAGTTGAGGATGCCGACCCCATAGAGCCGGTCGGGGTAGGCCTTGCAGTAGTCGGACAGGAATTCGTTGTAGGCCCGCATGCAGGCATCACGCAGTTCCAGGTTCTGCAGGCCAACAAGCGACAGCGTCCGCTGCGGGAAGATGACGTCCTTGTCGACGCCCTCGGCGTCCAGGTCCTTGATGCGTTCGTCGACGTCCAGCATGCCCTCGCGGCCTTCGACGAGCATCGTGTTGAGGCCGGGGACATCGAGCGAGCGGCCCTCGGCTTCGAGATGGGAATAGCCTTCGTCGTCCCACCAGAGGCGAGGCGCATCATCCTTGAACCGGGCGGGCAGGCGCTCCTTCCAGAGGTCCGCAGTTTCCATCACGTGGCTATCCGCAGACACCACGACAGTTCCAGCGGGCAAGGGTTCGCCCTGCAGCGGGATTTCGCGGTCGCGCGGCCAGGCGATGCTGTGGCCGGCGGCAGAAGGGACGGAAGTAGATTCGGGAATGGTAGTCATTTGCGCCTCCTCAACAATCGGAGGAAGTCTAGCAGAGCTACGGCAATGCCCGGCGCCGATGGGAAGATGCCAGGGCTCCGTGGACGCGGGCTAAACCGGGTGCTTCTCGATGAAGTCGTTGATCATGGATACGAAGATGGGCGCCCCGGGATCGTCGTAGAGCAACCAGTGGTTCGCGCCTTCAAGGGGGACGAACCGCGCGCCCGGGATGAGCGACGCAAGCTTACGGCCGCGCGCGAAGGGGATGAGCATGTCGTCGCGGCGGTGCAACACCAGGGTGGGGACGCTAATTCGAGCGGCTGATTCTGCCACCCCGTCTTCGACGAGGCTGGCAAGATGGTGGACCGCGCGAGCGGGCGTCGTGGAGGCGCGCTGCATCTCGATGAAGTAGTCGATGTCTTCCCGGCTGGCGTCGGGGCCGAGGAACAGTTCGGCAAATAGCCTGCGAAAGACTGGTACGTCGCGCCCCCAACCTTCCCGGATGAGCGGGAAAAGCATCTGCCAGGTGTGCTGCCATTCGGCGCGCTCTCGCTCGTCAACGCTGGGGCCGAACGCGTAGCAGATCAGGTGCGATACGCGCTCGGGATACCGGGCCGCGTAGTGCACGGCAGTGTGGACGCCTTCGGACATCCCCAGGAGGGCGAAGCGTTCAAGACCGGCCGCATCTGCAACGGCTTCGAGGTCGTGGAGGCGGAACTCGGGCGAGAAGTGGTCAACGGCATCGGAAAGGCCCATCCCACGGCCGTCGTATCGCACGAGCGTCCGGTTGGCTCCGAGCCGCTGCCAGAAGCGGCGGCCGGCAGGCCACTGCATTTCGCGCTCCAGGTGTGTGAACCAGCCAAGAGAACGAAGAATGGGAAAGCCCTCGCCCGTCACGGAGAATGCAATGCTCGTCCCGTCAGACGCATGCGCGTACTGGATAACCGGTGTCGCGAGGTCATCGCTGGCGTTTACGTCGGCTTCGTGCGGCCGGCCGCCGGGCGGCGCGGTTTCCGCGACCAGGCTCATGGCAGGGCGGCTGACCTCGCCAACAAAGCGGAACCCCCGGCCATGGATGGTCCGGATGAGCCGTTGTTCACGCCCGGTGTCGCCAATTGCCTTGCGAGCGGCCATGAGGCGGCTGCTCAGTGCGGCATCGCTGATGTATCCGCCCGGCCAAACGTGCTCAATGAGCTCGTCGCGTGCGACGGCCCGTTCATGATTCGAGACGAGGAAGGCGAGAACCTCGTAGACCTGTGGTTCGAGATGGACAAGCTGCCCTGCGCGCCGGAATTCAAAGCGATCGATGTCGATTTCGCAGTCTTCGAAGACGAACCGCACGGCGGGCTCCGCAGCGGGCTGGCGTGAGTCTCACTCGTTCGCCGCCGCCTGCGGAGAATGTAGCACCACAACCCGGCTGCTGGATCACCCGCGACACAAAACGCAGGTAGCGTAGACTCTGATGGCACCTTTCGAAGCGGGAGGAGGACGTGATGGACCTGGAAGACATGCGCGAACGAGTGACGCGCTTCATGCGCGCGAACCTTGATGAGCAGGCCGACGTAACTCACATCGAACCCGGGCCCGGGCACGCGGGCTTTTCGTACCTGTTCGACGTACAAACACGGGAAGGGCTGCGGCAGTTCTTCATGCGGCTGCCTCCCCCGAACGTGAAGTGGGAAGGCACGGCGGACGTGCTGCGACAGGTGACATCGCTGAACGCGCTCAAAGGCTCTCCCGTGCCGCACGCGCCGGTGCTGTGGTCGGGCGATGACCTGCAGTGGTTCGACTGTCCCTACTTCATCCAGCCCCGCGTGGAAGGCGACGTGCTGCGCGGCGACTACCTGCAGCAGTTCAACCAGGAGCAGCGGCACGCCATGGCGCGGCAGGCGATGACCGCGCTCGCCGAGATCCACCGCGTTGACTGGCAGGAGGCGGCGAACTACCTGGGTGAGTTCCCGGGATTCGAATGGGACGTCACCCGGTGGGACCGTTTCGTTGAACGTGCCGCGGAGCCACAGTACCTGGAACTGCAACCAGAGGTCCGTCAGCGTTTACTCAACCAGGCGCCACAGGGCGCGCGGCTCGGCATCTTCCACGGCGATTTCCAGTGGGCGAACCTTATGTACTCGGAGGACGGGAAGCTCCAGGCAGTCATCGACTGGGAACTGACGGGAATCGGCCCGACACTCAACGACGTCGGGTGGATCTGCGCGTTCAATGATCCCACCGCGTGGCCGGATGCCGGTGCACGGGGCATCGGCCAGATGCCGCAGGCGGAAGAGCTGGAGTCGATGTACCGCGAAGCCTGGGGCGAAGACATTGGCGACCTCAAGTGGTTCAAGGCACTTGCGGTGTACAAGTTCGGTATCATCACGGGACTGAACCTGAGCCTGCACCGGCGCGGCAAGCGTCACGACCCACACTGGGAGGACATGGCGCCGGGCATGCAAACGAATATGGAATACGCCATGCGCATGCTGGGCGGATAGGCGCACGAGGGAGTAGATGATCAAGCTGACGTATTGCCTGCGGCGAAAGCCGGGGATGACGTGGGAAGAGTTCTCGCAGTACTGGCGGGACGTCCACGCGCCGCTCGTGGCCGAGCGTGCGGAGTTGCTGGGAATCCGCCGGTATGTCCAGGTGCGGACCATCGACAATCCGCAGCTTCACGAAGCACTGCAACAGCGGAACGACGGAGCGCCGGAACCCTTCGACGGCATCGCCGAGCTCTGGTTCGACGACGTCGAGAGCTTCACGCGGGGCCGCGGCGAGGAAGCGAGCAAAGCCGCACGGGAGCTGCTCGAAGACGAGCGCAACTTCATCGACCTGTCCGCATCGCCGATGTGGGTGAGCGAAGAGTGGGAAGTGGTCAACCGGTAGGAACTGCCGGGCACACCCGCTGCCCGGCCCTGAGCTACGGAGGCGCATAATGTCGCAAGCACTGAAGAACATCCGAATCCTGGACCTGACCCAGTATGAAGCGGGAACTTCGGCGACGCAGATCCTGGCGTGGCTGGGCGCCGACGTGGTGAAAGTGGAGCCACCCGGGATGGGCGACCCGGGGCGGGGCCTCGGTGCGCGGACAGACGGTGACGAGCGCATCGATTCGATGTACTTCCTGAACCTCAACGCGAACAAGAAGAGCATCACGCTCAACCTGAAGGAGGAGCAGGGGAAGAAGCTCTTCCTTGAGCTCTTGCCGCACTTCGACTGCGTCACCGAGAACTTCGCCGCGGGAGTGATGGATTCGCTCGGGCTGGGCTACGAGGAGCTCAAGAAGGTCCACCCGCCGCTCATCTACGGCACGATCAAGGGGTTCGGGACGACGGGGCCGTACTCGCACTACAAGAGCTTCGACATGATCGCGCAGGCGACCGGCGGGAGTATGTCGGTCACCGGTACGCCCGATGGGCCGCCAATCCGGTCGGGCGTGACATACGGCGATAGCGGTACAGGCATGCAGCTCGCAGTCGGGATCCTTGCGGCTTACATCCAGCGGATGGAAACCGGCGAAGGCCAGCAGGTCGAGGTTTCGATGCAGGAAGCCATTGCTAACTATGCGCGCATCGGGCTCAACCAGCGCACGTTCTTTGGCGACCCGGCGCCCAGGCAGGGCAACGACCTCCGCGGGCTCGCGCCGACGAACGCGTACCCTTGCAAGCCGTTCGGCGCGAACGACTACGTGTACATCGCAGGGATCTCCGGCCGCATGATCGAGAGCCTGCTTGCATGCATCGACAGGACAGACCTGCTGGACGATGAGCGTTTGCAGTCGGGCAAAGCACGCCGGGAGAACGCCGAGTGGATCCACAGCGTCATCGGCGAGTGGATGGCGGGACGGACGAAGTGGGAAGCGATGGAAGAGCTGCAGCGCTATGGCGTGCCTGCCGGCGCCGTCTTCGACAGCGGCGACGTTTTCTGCAACGACCACCTGAAGGAGCGCGGGCTCGTGTACGAAATCGCGCACCCGACGCAGGGGAACGTGCAGCTCATCGGCAATCCGGTTCGCATGTCAGGATCGAAGACGGACATCAAGCCCGCCCCGTTGCTCGGCGCGGACGGCCACGAGGTATTCACCCAAACGCTGGGACTCAGCGAGGAGGCGTTAGCCGAACTGCGCGACGCAGGGGTGATCTAGCATGAGCGGGGTTCCCGGCCACGAGCGGTACAACGACCGGAGCGGACGCATCCCGAGCGAGCCCGGAGGCAGGCAGTAGAGCATCGCTTAGCTTAACGGTCCGCCCGGCCCGCGTAGGCTTCAATGGGGTGCGCGGCTGCGAACGACGCCAGTCGTTGTGCCATGTCGCCCGGGTTGGCCATCTGCTGCAGATGGTCTGCGCCGGGCAGCACGTACTCCTCCGCCTGTGGGAACCACTTCTTGAGGGTCTCGTGGTGGTCGTGAAACGCGGGGGGAGATTCCCCGCCCACAACCAGCAACACCGGCTGGCTGATTTGCCGGGCTTGCGCTTCCCCGAACACCCACTGCGGGAAGCGCGGAAGATCAACGGTGAAGAGCGTGTCCACATCCGCCATGGCCTGCTCGAACCAACCCACGGGGAGGGCGC
>SKSF01000171.1 GCA_007118095.1 Dehalococcoidia bacterium | reverse complement strand
TGCGACGACGACCCCGGGTTCGATGTCGACATCGCTGTCGAATGCGAGCTGCCCACCCTGGTCCGCATCTGGCGCGGAGACCACGACTGGTACGAGGCACTCCGGAGCGGCGCACTTGAAGTCCGCGGCCCGCGTCACCTGCGAGACGCACTCCCGCAGTGGCTCCAGCTATCCGTGTTCGCCGCCGTCCCTCGCAGCGCCTGACGAACCTCACCCCTGGCCGAAGCGTGGTTGCACCATCCCCTCACCCAGCTCCAGGTCGACCTTCACCTGCCCCGGCTCCCGCCGAATCGAACACGGGATACCGCAATGCTGAAACATGTCGAGCATTGCCCGGTTCTCCGGCAGGACGAATGCTCGCAGCCGCCGGTAGCCGTGCCCCTGCGCCCATTCCGCGAGCCGCCACAGCAGCTCGGTCCCCAGCCCCTGCCCCTGCATCGAATCCTCGACCGTGAACGCTCCTTCCACGGTGCTGTCGTCTATCCGGTCGTATCGCGCTACGCCGCGAATGGCGTCGTCGCCCGGCAGTGTCGCTACCACCGCCGCCCGTTCGTGTCCGTCCACGTGCGACAGCCGGTATGCCATTTGCTGCGGGAGGTCGTGTATGGGCCCAAAGAATCGCAACCGCCGCGACTCCGGCGAAAGGCGCCGGACGAAGGCGCGCAGCTCCTCTTCGTCCGAAGGCCGGATGTGCCGGATCAGCACCTCCCGCCCATCACGCAGACGGAACCCGGCCGGGTCGACCATGCCTCATTCTGCACGCGTAACTCAGGCCCTGTCGTCAGCACTTTTTCCGATATCCCTATCGCAACCGCGACCACCCGATCACTGCCCCCGTCCCGAGCGCCAGCGCGCCAAACACGGCCCCCGCGAGCCATAAGGCGCGGCTTCCACCATCGTCAGGCTCATCGCCGCCGTTGGCTGGCTGCTCGTCCGCGGGTGTTGGCGTTGGTGTTGGCGTTGTTGGTGTTGGGCGGTCTCCCGCAGCCTCGCGATATTCTTCCAGCGTGCCGAGCGGGTCTTCATTCGCCTCGCCATGGGCGAACACATCGTCCCCCGTCACAGTTAGCACGCCCCCGCCAAAGTGGGCCGGGCGCCAGTCAGCGCCGCCAACATCGTCCGCCTCGAGGAACATCAGCACGCGCTCGCCTTCCGCGAACCGTTGCGGCGGATTGTCGTCATCCTGCGAGAGTGTGCAGTCAGCCCCCACGCTGAAACCGCGATTGTTGATTTCAAGCAACCTGGCGTCCTCGTCCCCCTTGAAGTATTCCTCTACTGCCAGCAGTGCCCGGTCCTCGCCTGCCTGCTCGATGGTTCCAAGCGCGACGAGACGCGTGTAGTCGACCTGGTCGCCGATCTCCATCTCGTAGAACGGTACCCACGAGCATGCAGACGCTGTCCGCGTTTCGCTGCCCACGAAGAACACGAACGCACCGGCCGCCAGCATGCCCAGGAATCCTGCTGTCCGTATCATTGCGCCTCCCCTGGCCTGTGCTACCCATACCAGACGGTGCGCAAGCCTGCGAGGTTCCACCACATCACCGCTCGGGAGCCGGCCCGGTACAATCCGTGCCCATGACATCCAGCTCCGAAGACTCCAACGTCGACCGACATTTCGAAGACTTTCCGCTCCACAAGTTCCTCGGCCTCTCCATCGCCGAAAAACGCGAAGGTTACGCGCGCATTGCCATGGATACCGGGCCAAACACGCTCGGCGGCGTCGGCGGCAGCGTCCACGGCGGCGTGCTCGCGGCACTGGTCGATGTGGTCATCCTCCAGGCCCTCTTCGCCGTCCCCGACCCCAACGTGAAACCCGCAGGCACCGCCGATCTCAACATAACCTATCTTCGCCCCGCGCTCGGCAAGCGCATCTACGCCGAAGGGCAGGTCGTGAAGAAGGGGCGCCAGCTCGCCATGGTCGAAGTCAGTATCACCGATGACGACGACCGTCTTTGCGGCCGCGGCCGCGCCCTGTATTCCTTCCGTGCCTGAGCATCCGCGCGCCTTACGCGCGCCCCGATAGAATGGCCCCCGCCACTACAAGGAGGGCCCCATGCCAATGACCGCTGAAGACCAGCTCGCCATCCAGCAGCTCTACGCCCGCTACAACCACGCACTCGATTTCGGCGACACCGAGGGCTGGGCCGACTGCTTCACCCCGGAAGGCGTGTTCGAATCCGCCACCGGGAAGTTCGAAGGCCGCGAGCAGCTCGTCTCCTTCGCCCAGGGCTTTGCCAGCCGCATGAAAGCCCGCCACTGGACGAACAACCTGGTCATCGAAGAAGAGGGCAACGGCGCTGCCGGCAAGTGCTACCTCTTGCTCCTCCGCCTCGATGGCGAAGGCGGACCCGGCATCATGATCACCGGTGTCTACCACGACAGCATCGTCCGCGCCGACGGCGGCTGGCGGTTTGCATCACGCAAAGTCGTCGGCGATGCGTAACACCGGTTGAGGCTCTACCTCGTCGAGATATTCGTGGTGGTCGCGCTCGCGACCATCGTCGCCGCGTATGTGTTCCGCTCACAGCGGGCGCGTGGCATGCTCGGCGTGCTCCTCCGCATCGCCTATGTCTACATCGCGGTCGTGTTTGTCCTCGCGGCATTCCGGCTCTGGCAGATGGCGATGTAACATGCGCGTCCTCATCGCCCCGCAGGAATTCAAGGGCAGCCTCGGCGCGCGTGCCGTCGCCGAGGCCATCGCCCGCGGTATAAGCGCTGCCTACCCGGACGCCGAACTCGACCTCCTCCCCATGTCGGACGGCGGTCCGGGATTTCTCGAAGCGCTACACGTCGCGATGCCCGCTTCCGAACGCGTTTCCGTCCCGGCACGCGACCCCCTCCGACGACCCGTGGATGCGTCCATCCTCCACTCCGGAGATACCGTCTTCATCGAAGCAGCAGGGGCCAACGGTTTGTGGCGGCTTGCCCCTGCCGAACTCGACCCTCTCTACGCTGGCACCGAAGGTGTCGGCGACCTCTTGCTCGCGGCCGCCGCACTCGAACCGCGCCATATCGTCATCGGCGTCGGCGGCAGCGCCACGAACGACGGCGGAGCCGGCATGGCGCGTACCCTCGGTGCCCGGTTCTACGGCATGGATGGCGGCGAGCTCCCGCCCGGCGCAGCGCCCCTCGCCGAAGCCGTCCGCATCGATTGGGACCCCCCTGCCGCCTTCCAGGGGATCGAAATCACCGTCGCCAGCGATGTCCAGAACCCCCTTGTCGGCGACGAAGGCGCGGCGACCGTCTACGGCCCGCAGAAGGGTGCGACGCCTCCCCAGGTCGACCAGCTCGACGCCGCACTTTTCCGGTACGCGACCGCCATTCGCCGCTCCCTCGGCGTCGATGTTGCCACCATGCCTGGCGCGGGCGCTGCGGGCGGGCTTGGGGCCGGGCTCGTTGCCTTCCTGGGGGCGCAAATCGTCAGCGGGTTCGACGTCGTCGCCGAGGCCATCGGCCTCCGTGAGCGCATCGACAAGGCAGACCTCGTCATCACCGGCGAAGGCAGCTTCGACGCACAGTCAGCCATGGGCAAGGTCACCGGTCGCATCGCGGGCCTCGCATCCGACCAGGGGCGTGACGTCATCATCCTCGCCGGCCGGGCCACGACCACGCGCCAAGACGTGGTCGAACTCGTCTCATATGCCGCGGATGAAGAGGAATCCATCGCCAGCGCTGCCCGGCTGCTCGAGCGGGCCGCCGCGGACGCTATCGCTCGTCGCTGACCCCAAGAGTCTGTGCTGCCTTGCGCGCCGAGTGGGCGTCCGCAATTTCGCTGCCCACCCTGGCGATCCACGCACCCTCGGCTCGTGCGGCTTCATACGCGTCCCGGTGCTGTTCCGCCCGCTTTTTCGCTCCCATGCCCGGTGTGAACACGGTGTTCGCCGACGGCGCATAACGCGGATGGTCGATCACAGCCCCGGCGAACCCGTGCTGCGCCAGGAACCGCATCTCCAGCCCGCTCGACACCACCAGCGGTAGCCGGTCATATGCTCGTGCCACCGCCACAGCCTTCCCGCGCGCGTAGGCCAACCGCGGCCCGTTCTCCTCCGGGCGCGCCCCGACATCGCGGGCGTAGGTGTCCGCATCGAGTAACAGCCCGCGTACCCGGGGAGCCGCATCCACCAGCTCCGCCGCCCGCAGCAAACCCCGCGCCGTGTCGACGACCGGGAACACGCCCACGCTCCCGGGCTCGATCTCGTTCCGCAATTCCACCTCGCGAAGGATGACCGCCGTGTCCCGGATGTCCTGCGGGTTAACCGTATGCGTCACGAACACGCCCGCCAGTACCGGCGAAACCAGTGCATCGAGGTCGTCCCGGAGCATGTGCGTCCGAGGGTGGTTCACACGCACAAATGCGACTTTGCTGTGTCCGGCCGCCTGTTCGATGCCTTCGCGTGCCGCTCGCCTCGCATCGTGTGCCGGGACCGAAGCGTCCGCGACGTTGAACAACAGCGCATCCGCCTCCGACGTGAGTGCCGCCTCGTCAGGTGACGCGCCCGCGGCGACGGTGAGAATGCTCCGTATTCGCACTGTTACGCTCGGCCTCCGATGTATTCGCGCTCACCGACCGTCGGCTGATGCGCCGCAAGGTGCAGGTCCTGCCGCAGTGCCATGATCCCCTGCAGGTGATCGAGCACGTGCCGGTACATCAGCTCCGCGATCCACTGGCAGGTGAGCGGCCCCCACCGGGTATCTGTCCGGAACCGTGTCCACGTCTCGTCGTCGAGCTCGCGAAAAATGGTGAGCTCCTCATCCCGCATCCGCGCAATATCGTCGAGGATCGCCTCCACTGGCTCGCCCGGGTCGTAACGGTGCTCGTGCCAGTCCCGTCGGCTGTAATCCAGCGGATCCAGCATTTCGGGCACTGTCGCCCAGCGGAGCAGTGGCAGGTAAACCTCTCGCTCCATGTCGCGCAGGTGCGAAAGATGCTCATGCGCCGACCATTCCTGGTCAGTTGGCTTGTACACGAGCTCTTCCGGGCGCATCGCGCTGGCCGCCCACGTCAGGTCGTCCGTGGCCAGGCGTAAACGGGTCACCAGTTCCATACGGTATGTGGATGTATCGCCCATAGCGATGAGCGTCCTCCTTGCGAAGCGGGGATTCGCGCCAGGGAAGGCCTCCTGCGCAGTATAGAGACCCCGGCCGCCCGTGGATACTGCCTACGCACCTGATCCATTTACTCGGGCGGCAAATCCTTCGCCAGTTGGTCATACCGCCGGGCGTGCGTGTCCACCTCCGGCGTCGGGCCCATCGCCGCGTCCACCTCTTTGCCGTACTTCGCCTCGGCCTCGGCGACCTGGTCCTGCATCGTCCGGTGGCGGGCGAACGGGCTCATCGCCCGCTCCATCACCGTCCGTTCCTCACCGATGCACGAACATTCCGGCGCCGTCACCGGAGAGTTCATCGACCGCGCGAACACTTCTTCGCGCCGGCCGCATTTCCCGCATTCGAATTCATAAACCGGCATGCGCGCAGCCTACGCCCCCGTGCAACGGTTCGTGAAGTGCCCTATTCCATCTTTGGCGGGCCGATGCGTTCCGCCAGGTAATGCTCCGCATTGACTGCCGCCGTCGCACCGTCCCCGGCCGCGCTCACGAGCTGCCGCGCGGCGTTCATCCGCACATCGCCCGCGACATACAGCCCGGGGATACTCGTGGCCATCTTCAGGTCCACCAGCGCGTGTCCGCCGGCATCCAGCTCAACGACATCCTTCAACAGGTGGCTGTTCGGCGTCTGGCCGATGAAAATGAACACCCCCGCGACCGGCATCTCCCATGGCTCATCAGTCTTGACGTTCCGCAACCGCGCAACCTCGACGGACTCCTTGCCGCCGATCTCCTCCACCACCGTGTCCCAGGTGAAGCTCATCTTCGGGTTCGCGAAGGCGCGCTCTTGCAAGATTGCGTCCGCGCGGAGTTGGTCGCGTCGGTGGATCACATGGACCTTGCTCGCAAAGCGTGTCAGGAACAGCCCCTCGTCCATCGCCGCGTCACCGCCGCCCACGACCGCAACCTCCATGTCCTTGAAGAACGCGCCATCGCACGTCGCGCAATAGCTCACGCCGCGGCCCGTCAAACGCTGCTCGCCAGGGATGCCCAGCTTGTTGTAATCAGCGCCGGCCGTGACGATCAGCGACTCCGCCCGGTACGGCCCATCACCCGTCTCAAGCCGAAAGCTCCCATCATCCTCCACATGGAGTTCGTCGACCGGCTCGTACACCATCCGGGCGCCGAACCTCGTCGCCTGCTGCTCAAACCGCATCGAAAGGTCGAGCCCGTTCACGCCCTCGGGAAAGCCGGGAAAGTTTTCGACGAGGTCTGTGGTCGCAATCTGGCCACCCGTCACCTGCCGCTCGAAAACCACGGTCGAACGCCGCCCACGGGCCATATAGATCGCCGCCGTGAGCCCGGCGCCCCCCGCGCCAATGATTGCGGCATCCACGTGCTGTTCACTCATCTTCGCCTCCTTCCCCGGCGTTCAGACAGAAATGGGGCGGTTGCGCCAGCGACCGCCCCATTCAGCTCGTGCCTGGCACAGTGCTCAGGCGATCGCTTCGTCGAGACGCTTCTTCATATCGCTCTTCGGACGGAAACCCACGATCGTCCCTTTGAGCTCGCCGCCCTGGAAAATCAGCAGCGACGGGATTGAACGGATCTGGTACTTCGAAGGCACCTGGGGGTTCTCGTCGGTGTTCATCTTGACGAAGTCCACCTTGCCCTGGTACTCGTCGCTCAGCTCTTCCACCACGGGTGCCACCATGCGACACGGGCCGCACCACGGCGCCCAGAAGTCCACCAGCACCGGCAGGTCATTCTTCAAAACCTCCTGGTCGAAGGTCGCATCCGTTACTTCTCGCGGTTCTGCCATCGGTTCCTCCTGTTTGCCGCCAGGCTCACAGCGAAGCCTTTCGTGCTTGCCCGGCCGGTTCTTATGGTGATAAGATACCCCCCGAGGGTATCATTGTCAATGACGCAACAGCAGCTTCCACCCGTCGTCGATAAACGCCTCCTCGACCGGCTCGCCCGCGTTGAAGGACAGGTTCGCGCGCTCCGTCGCATGCTCGAAGACGGTCGTTCCTGCGACGACATTCTTACCCAGCTCATCGCTGCCCGTTCGGGCCTCGAAAGCGCCGGTGTTATGGTCCTCGAACAACATTTGAAGGACTGTATCCTCGCCGACCAGGACGTTACACCAGCCACCATGGAGCGCCTGCACGATGCGCTCCGCCGCTGGGCACGTTCCGCTGGCGGCTAGCTTCCTGCCGCGCTTAACAAAAAGTGCCTGACAGGCCCTTTCCCGTTTTGCTACTATCCGGGACAGGATGGGTAGCTAACGTGCAAGCGAGAACAGTGCTTGTCCTTAATCAAAATTACGAACCGCTCAATGTATGCCACGTGCGACGAGCGATAGTTCTGGTGCTGCGCGGTAAGGCCGAGGTCATTGAAGGTGCCTCGGCCTTTTTTCACTCCGCTACCCGTGCCATGCAGCTCCCCTCGGTCATTCGCCTCATCCAGTACATCCGCCGCCCGCGGCCTCGTCTGCGCCTCTCGCGCAAGGAGATCTTCGCCCGCGACAACTGGTCGTGCGCCTACTGCGGAAAGGTCACTCGCGATCTGACCATCGACCACGTCGTCCCCCGCCACCGCGGCGGCCCGCACACCTGGGAGAACCTCGTCAGCGCGTGCAAGCCCTGCAACCATCGCAAGGCCGGCCGGACCCCCGCCGAGGCTCGCATGAAGCTTCGCCAAGAGCCTGCCGAACCCCGGGTGGGTATCTACCACAACTTCTTGCCATACCTCCATAGCGAAATCTCCTGGCGCAAGTTCGTGCCCGGCTACGAGGTCGCCGCCACGGCAGCCGTCTGAGCCTCCTCGCGGTAGGATGCGCTCATGACCGACCTACAAACCGACCAGGACATCCTCAAAGAGGCGGTCCGCATTGCTGCGGGCCAGGCCGGGGGCAGCCTCGCCACGCTGCACGACGCCGATGGCACACCCTACGTCGCCTTCGTCTACTTCCACCTCGATGACCAGGGAAGGGTCATCTTCGGCAGCAGTGGCGGCGCCCAGCACTCCCGGAACATGCTCGCCACCCCCGAAGCGTCCTTCCTCATCGATACCCGCGAAATCATCCGTACCGACTGGCAACAGTTCGACCGCGTTGTCATCGAAGGCCGCGCCGAGCAGATCGACCCCTCCGACAGCCGCTACCACCCGCTGCTGGATTCGTTGCGCGAAAAAAACCACCGCGCCGCCGAGTTCACCGAACGTGGCCACCTTTTCTGCATCCAACCCCGGCGGCTCCAGCTCCGCAAAGGCGTCGACCCAACGCGCTACGTCGTCGATTTCCTCGCGTCGGCGACCTGAGCCACCCGGGGACGGCCTCCTCGCCAAACCCGGCGTACAATCGTGCCGTGAACTACTCCGAAGCCGTCGAATACCTGCTCTCCTTCACGGACATGGAGCGTGGCTACCAGAAGTCGGCCAGCCCGGCGATGAGCCTCGATTCCATGCGCTCGCTCCTGGAGCGCCTGCGCAACCCCCAGCACGGCCGCCATACCGTGCACATCACCGGCTCCAAGGGCAAAGGCACCACCGCGGCCATGATCGAGGGCATCCTCCGCCACTCGGGTAATCGGACAGCGCTTTTCACCAGCCCTCACCTCCACGCATTCACCGAACGCATCCGGATGGGCGAAGAAGCTGTTTCTCCCGAGGAATTCGCCACTGCCCTCCACGCCATCAAGCCCGCGGTCGACGCCGAACAGGAAGCGAGCGGTGGCAGTGTGAGCACCTTCGGCATCCTCACGGCCCTCTTCTTCTGGCTTGTCCGCGCACAGATGAAGCCCATCGACTGGCAGGTCGTCGAAGTCGGCCTCGGTGGCACCTTCGACGCCACCAACGTCTTCAACGAAATCGACGTTGCCGTGATCACCCCCATATCCCTCGAACACACCGCTGTCCTCGGCTCCACCCCGGCCGAGATCGCCGCGGACAAGGCCGGCATCATCAAACCCGGCAGCGTCTGCGTCCTCGCCCCTCAGCGGGACCCCGCCGTCCCCCACGTCGTCCGCGACCGCTGCCGCGAAGTGGGCGCCGAACTTGTCGATGTCGCCGCCCATTACGAAGCTGACCTCCTCGAACGCTTCGTCTTCGGCCAGTCATTCACCGTCAATGGCCCCTCGGGTACTCGCGAACTGCGCACACCCCTGCTCGGTTACCACCAGCTCCAGAATGCCGCCACAGCCGTCGCCACATTCGACGCCCTCGTGGACCGCGGCCACGATTTGGAAGAACAGGCGCTGAACGAAGGCATCGCCCGCACCCGCGTCCCCGGCCGCGTCGAAGTCATGGGGCAATCCCCCCTCGTCGTCGCTGACGGCGCGCACAATCGCGAAAGCGCTGCCACTCTCGCTGCCACACTCCGCGACTACTTCGAATGGGAGCGTTGCTTCCTGGTCATTGGGACGCAGAAGGACAAAGACGTCCGCGCCATGGGTCTCGAACTCGCCTCCCTGGCCGAGATGATTATCTGCACCCGGTTCGATAATCCCCGTGCCATGGACCCGTATGTTCTCGTGCAGGAAGTCGGCTTCCTCGGCCCCGCGGCCGTTGCCGAATATGACATCGACGCCGCCCTCGAGACTGCGATGGCACGCGCTGGCAAGAACGACCTTGTCTGCATCACCGGTTCGCTCTATCTCGTCGCCGAAGCCCGCGAGCGCATCCTCGGCGAAAGCGTGGTGTCCTGACGCATGCCTGCCGACCCCGTCGACCTGCGCGTCGCTACCTTCAACATCCGCAACACCAACGACCGCTACGCTGAACGCAAGGCCCTGCTCGGCCACGCCTTCGCCGCCATCGATGCCGACATTATCGGGCTCCAGGAAGTGGTATTTGCGGCCGAACAACAGGCCGACTTTCTCGCCGCAAACCTGGCCACCAGCAACTACTTCGCGTTCGACGCCCGCAGTGGCCGCGACCCCGAATTCGGCAATGCCATCCTCTGCCGCGTCGGGGAAGTGCAGGCCCACGAAGAGCTGCGCCTTGCCGAGGGCCGTGTAGCCCACCGCATCCTGGTAATCCTTCCCGGCAACCGAACGCTCTGGGTCGCCAATACCCACCTCCACCATCGGCCGGCCGACGAAAACATCCGCCTGCACCAGGCCCGGGCTATCGCTGCCTGGATGCGCGATGCGCCCCGCGCCGATGGCGCTATCGTCCAGGGCGACTTCAACGCACAGCCCACGGAACCCGCATACCGGGCCATGATTGAATCCGGGTTCGAATCCGCCTTCCGGACAGCCAACGGCACCGAGCCCCCGGCTACCTGGCCCAGTGGCATCCAGGCTGAGACCGCCGACATCCGCGGCGAACCTGGTTGCGTCGACTACATCTGGGTCAATGGCAGCATCGAAGTCCGCTCGGCCACCCTCGCGGGCGATACCGCTGCGCCCGCCGACCCCACCCTCTACCCCAGCGACCACTTCGCCGTGGTCGCCGAAATCAGCCTGCTCTGAAGTCGTACCCGTTAAAGCGGTAGAATCACCGTGATGCCTGATTCGCCCGCCGATATTATCCTGCAGCACCATCCCGACCCGTTCGCCAGCCAGCGCGAAGCCGCCCGCGAATACCGCGAGCAGCACGGGTCCCTCGGCATCCTTCCCTCCTATTCCGAGGCCCGCGAGCTCGCCGTCTTGGTTGCCGCCGTCCGTGCCACGTACGTCTGCATGCTTTACAGCGGCTTCGGCTATGGTGCACTGCACATCGCCTCTGCGTTCCGGCTCACTGGCAGGCTCGACGTCGTCGAATCCGACCCCCGTGCCGCCGAGTTTGCCGAGAAACTCGTGACCCAGTCCGCCTACAACGACCGCGTTCGCGTCAACCTGGGTTCGCACCAGAACGTTGTCGGCTCCCTCAACGGCCCCTACGACACGATCCTCCTCGACGATTGGGGCACCAAATACCTCCCCCTCTTCAATGACCTGGTCCGCCTCACCCGCACGGGCGGATGCATCATCGTCCAGCGCCTCGGGGGCAATACCATCCCCGAATCACTTGGCGAATCCGACAGCCTCCTCGGCGCGATGGTCAACGACCCTCGCCTTTATACCAGCGTCCCCCAGGCGCTCAGCCCCGTCATCGCTGTCCGCCTTCGCTGACTGGCGGTGCGACGCATGGCTGTTAGCCGAGCCCAGGTCGCTGGTTATGATGATGTCGGAGGGCCGTTCCGGTGGAGCTGAACTATTACAACACCTTGATCGCCGTCGCTGATGATTGCCCCGTCGCCAGCGCCGAAGTGCCACCCTTTCGTGGCGCCACAAAGACCGTCGCCGCGGTCCAGTATGAGCTGCTGGCAGAAGACCCGTACACGCTCACGCAGGAAGATATCCTCTTCGAAAGCTGGTTTCGTCGGCAAGATTTCCGTCACCAGCCTGGCGAAGAAGAGAAGGCGGAACTGCGCCGGGAATTCTTCGCGAAACCGCGGGCCTGTTTGCGTTCATCCCCACTGCCGAAGCGCTACGGCTGGGGCCTGGCGTTCGACAGCGATGGCAAAGTCGCGCTGTGCGCCATGGACTCCGAGGAATACCGGCGTCTCCGGCAAGGCGAGGTTCCGGGTGTCACCATCATCAAGGCAATGCGGACCCGTCGGGCATAATACCCTTGCCCATCCCCCATGCCGGGTAGATGCTGGGCCCCATGGCAACCTACGACGACATCTCCATCGGCGACACCGCTTCCTTCTCCAAGACCCTGTCCGAAACGGACATCTATCTCTTTGCCGGCATCACCGGCGACATGAATCCCGCCCACGTTAATGCGCCTGAAGCCGCCAGCGGCATGTTCAAAGACCGCATCGCCCATGGCATGCTCACCGCGTCCTTCATCTCCACCGTGATCGCCATGAAGCTCCCCGGCCCCGGGAGCATTTACGCGGGCCAGGACCTCCAGTTCCGCGGCCCCGTCTACATTGGCGACACCGTCACCGCGACGGT
>SKSF01000158.1 GCA_007118095.1 Dehalococcoidia bacterium | reverse complement strand
CCCTCAACGCCGGGGCAGGAGAGGCAACATGCAGGACTTCAAGGGACGGGTCGCATTCATCACCGGCGGCGCGAGCGGCATCGGGTATGCGCTCGCCGAGCGGGCAGCTGATGAGGGCATGACTGTGGTCATCGCCGATGTCGAGCAGGGGGCGCTGGACCAGGCGGCCGCTAGCCTCCGCGAGCGAGGCGCCGCTGTGGCGGCGCACGTGCTGGATGTCCGCGACGAGCATGCTGTCGAGGACCTCGCCGGGAAGGTGTTCGAAGAGCACGGGGCTGTCCATCTCCTCTGTAACAACGCGGGTGTCATCAATAGCGAGCGACCCACCTGGGAACAACCTATCGCCGACTGGAAATGGGTGCTCGACGTGAACCTGTGGGGGGTGATCCACGGGATTCGCAGCTTCGTCCCACGCATGCTTGCGACGGGCGAGGAAGGCCACGTGGTGAACACCGCCTCGATGGCGGGACTGGTGACCGGTCGGATGGGCGCCGCCGTCTACGACGCCTCGAAACACGCCGTCGTCTCCTTGAGCGAAAGCCTCTACCGCGACCTCGCCATTCATACGACCAGGGTCGGCGCTTCCGTCCTCTGCCCCGGCGCCGTCACGACGCGCATTTTCCAGGCCGCGCGGAACCGTCCGCCAGAGCTTCGAGGCGCGGAATCGAATGATGATGACGCGGGCGAAACCGCATTCCCTGGCGACGCGTTCCCACCTTCCGAGATGGCGCGGCAGGTTTTCGATGCCGTCCGCGAGAACCGCTTCTATATCCTCGCGGCCCAGACCGAGATGCTCGAATGGACGAAGATGGGCCAGGATCGGATGTGGGAAGGACGGAACCCGGCGGTACCACGCCGCTTAATGGCCTCGTCAGCCGGAGCCGATTCGTCCTCGAATTGATTCACCCAATGCCGGGTTTCCTTTTCTTTGGCTGAACGCGGTTCAGCGCGTACGTTTGTGAACGCCGTCGCAAAGTGTCGCGCTGTACTTACGCGCGGCAGGGTGCGGCGGGCCCTCACCAAGACGAACGGTTCATTCAACACGGCCTGAAAAGGAGGGATTTTTCTTGCCGAGTGACTATTGGAACAACTACTGGCGCGGGCGGACAAGCCGGCGCCGTTTCCTGGGTGCCGGTGCAGCCGCCGGCGCCGGCGCAGCCGGTATTGCGCTGGTTGGGTGCGGCGACGACGACGACGCCCCGGCCAATGGCGCCCCCGCGGATGATGATTCCGCGCCCGCGAATGGCGACGACACCGCCGCTGGCGATGACGAACGCTACGGCGGCATCCTGCGGTTCCCGTATGTCGGCGTTTCGAGTGGCGACCCGCCGACGCTCTTCCCGTTCGAGAACCTGACGTACCTCGCCCAGGTGCAGGCGTCGATGCACTACAGCCGCCTGGTGACCGAGTACGCGGGCCCGGATGTGGAGCCCGAGGACTACACTGCGCTCGAAGGCGACCTGGCCGAGTCCATGCCGGAACAGCCTGACGACCAGACGTACATCTTCAAGCTCCGGGAGAACATCCACTTCCACGACAAGGAGCCGATGAACGGCCGGCAGGCGACCGCGGAAGACTTCGTGGACACCTACCGGGCGTTCCTCTCTATGTCGCAGAACGCCGCGACGTACGAGGACATCATCGAAAACGTCGAAGCGACCGACGAGTTCACCGTGCAGTTCACCCTGTCGCAGCCGTTCGCACCGTTCCTGGCGATCCACGCATCCACGACCGAAGGCCTGTGGTTCATCCCGGTGGAAAGCATCGATGGCGGCCAGGCGCAGGAAAGCCCGGTCGGCACGGGACCCTGGGTGTTCGACTCCTGGGAAAGCGGCGTCTCGCTGAACTGGAACCGGAACCCAAACTACTTCATCCCCGAGCTGCCGTACTTCGACCGTGCGGAAGCCTCGCTCATCAATGACCCCCAGCGCATCCTTGCGGGCCTCCGCGCCGGCGACCTCGATATGTCCGGCCTGACCGCGCCCCTGTACGACGAGGCGCAGGAGCAGCTCGACCAGGATGGTTACGAGCACTTCAGTGGCCACACGAACGTCACATCGTTCTGGTTCAACTTCGACAACGACGGCGGCCGCTGGCAGGACCGGCGTCTGCGGCAGGCGCTTTCGATGTCGCTCAATCGCGAATCGATCCTGGATACGCTCGACCCCACCGGGCAGGGCGACTACCAGTCACCGTTCTGTGCGCCTGTGCTTGCGCCGTTCTTCCTGTCTCCCCGCAACGACGACTACGGCGACAGCGCGCAGTTCTTCGAATTCAACCCGCAGGAGGCACGCCAGCTCTTCGAAGCGGCCACCGGCGAAGAGACGCCGTTCATCCGCATCAATGCGAATGTCGACGCTTATGGCCGGTTGCGCGAACAGAAGTGGGAGCTGACCGCTGCCAGCCTGCAGGAAGCGGGTTGGGACGTGGAGCTCAACTACCAGGAGTACGGGACCTATATCCAGACCACGTTCCTTGGTGAGATCGACGAAGGTGTCGCGCTTGGGCCGCTGATTGGCGCGCCGCGTGACCCGCACGACATCCTTTCGCGCAACATTTCGTCGCGTTCCGCGCGCCGGAACTGGGGTGGCGAGCCGCCAGAAGAGATGGACCGGATCGAAGAGATGATCGACGAACAGGTCACGATGCTTGACCTGGATGAGCGGCTCGAATACATCCACGAGATGCAGCGCGAGCTGGCCGAGTACATGGTGACGGTGCCCCACGTTGGGCCTTCAGGCTTCACATACGTGAACCCCTGGATGCAGAACTACCACCACAAGTCGGGCTTCGCGTTCCCCTTCACGTCGCTTTCGCGTGCCTACTTCACGCCGGAGCGCATCGCCGAGGACGCGTA
Source organism: Dehalococcoidia bacterium (assembly GCA_007118095.1). Taxonomy (GTDB): domain Bacteria; phylum Chloroflexota; class Dehalococcoidia; order Tepidiformales; family Tepidiformaceae; genus SLAK01. Next base: position 9,143 of record SKSF01000158.1, on the reverse strand, counting down.
GGACGGGCATTGCGTTCACACGAGCGGCGCGGGACAGGAACTGTCCCGCGCCGTTTACGTTTCGTCGTGGCGCATGCCCTCTGCCGGCGCTACACCATCTCCCGCGGGATGTAGTGGTCCCAGTTCTGTGAGTACACCCGCTGCTCCCCTTCGTAGGCGTCGAGCTGGGCGTGGATGTGGAAATGGGTCGAGCTTGCCGTGAGCACCGTGGTGGTGTGCGATTCGACAGCCCAATCGCCGCGCTGGAAGGCCCGGACGCTGGTGACCTTTCCTTCTAATGACTCGAAGTCGTCGGCGCGCGACGTGTACCACTCGCGGGCGCTCTCGCGCATCGTGAGCCCGATGTCTTCGATGTAGACCAGTCCTTCATCCTTGATGACTTCGAGGATGGACTCGTCAGTTGCGAGGTCACGAGTCACGCGCCAGGTATGATGCGGCGGCTCAAGTTGTTCGATCTCCGGCGGTGGCGCTATCACGGCTGGTTCGAACGAAACGGCTTCGTCCAGCCCTGGCCGGTGCGGCCGGACGGGAAGCTCAAAGCAGCTCCCGGCCGGGTTGACCGTCATGCGGACCGACTCCGGGGGCGCCCAGGCCAGCGGCCAGTAGGAGGTTGAAATCGCGACCCGCAGCCGGTGTCCTTTCGGGAACGATTGGGCAACGTCGTTCAGCCTCACCTGGACCTGGTACACCTCGCCGGGCTCCAGCTCCTGCGGATATTCGTGACCGTTCCGGTGCGTCAGGTTCAACAGGCCGTAGGTGATACGCGTGGCCTTGTCGTCGGGCGCCACATCCGAGAGCCGTACTGCGACCATTGCCACCGGCTTCGATACGCGGAATTCGAGGGTGAGCACCGGTGCGCCCAGGATCTCCAGGTCTTCCTCCAGCGGGTCGCTGTCGAACGTGAGTGCGCCGCCATCTTCCTGCCGCTGGTCGTGCGGAAGGTCGGGCACCCAGCTATAGGCGCACCACTTCCCTGCGAACAGGCCAACGGTGAGCGGCGACTGGATGGTGAGCGGAGTCGGGTCCAGTTCGTCGGATTCGCCGACCAGCCGGCCCGGGCCCAGGCGAAACTGGCGCGTTTCAACGTCCGTCGATGGCCACGTGGGTTCGCCCACCCAGCGCCCGGGGCGGGTCTCATATTTCGCCGTGGGCGGGACACTGTCCTGCATCCAGGCGCGCAGCATGGGTTCCTTTTCGACGCCGCGGTCGATGCCCTTCATCCAGTGGTCCCACCAGCGAACTTCTTCTTGCAGGAAGCCGATGGCTGGCCCGGGCATACCCTGGTGTGGATAGCGGTGTCCCCAGGGTCCGATCAGCCCCTGCCGGGGGACGCTCAGGTTTTCGAGCAGACGGAAGACCGCGTTCGAATAGCCATCCGCCCAGCCGCTGACCGCCATCACCGGCACGTGGATCGCGCTGTAATCCTCGGCGATCGATTCGCGGCGCCAGTAGGAGTCGCGATGCTGATGGCGAATCCAGTTCTCGAGCCACAGCCCGCTGCCTTCGAGCCGGTCGAACCACATGCGGCGCCAGGCGTCCCCCACAATTTCCGGGTCGGGCGGACAGGAGTTGTATGCGAACATGGTCGAAGCCCATGAGAGGTTGTCGGTGAGCAGGCACCCTCCCATGTAGTGGACGTCGTCCAGGTAGCGGTCGTCACTGGAACAGGCGGTGATGATGGCCTTGAGCCGGGGAGGGCGCCGCGCGGCAATCTGCAGGCCGTTGAACCCGCCCCACGAGATGCCGATCATCCCGACGTTCCCGTCGGACCAGGGCTGTTCCGCGATCCACTCGATCACATCCAGGCCGTCCTGGATTTCCTCTTCCAGGTACTCATCGCGGAGGACACCTTCCGAATCGCCGCTGCCGCGCAGGTCCACGCGTACATATGCATAGCCATGCCCGGCTATGTACGGCGCGGAGACATCGTCACGGGTGCGCGTGTGGTCCCGCTTCCGGTAGGGGATGTATTCGAACACAGCGGGGACAGGGTTTTGCTCCGCGTCCTCGGGGAGAAAGATGCGAGCCGCAAGGCGGGCCCCGTCACGGACGGGTATCCACGTGTGTTCGATACAACGGACGGGCCGGGGAAATTCCTTGATGACACGCATTGGGCCTGGCGCTCCTCACGTTTTCAGTTGTGGTGCACACATTGCGACGCCTCGGTGCTGTATGCCGCGGCAGGCCGGCAGACATGGCAACCGGGCCGGATGCGGGACAGGGCGATGCCTGTATTTTCCCCGTCCCGGCCACCGTGTGCGACCTCTAAGAGTTGACGCTCTGTGCAGGGACCGGTTCGAGCCGGAAATCAAGCATCTCGAGCACCTGTTCATACCGCCGGTGGAGCTCGCGCTGGTTGCGGGCACCCAGGTAAATCGCTGCGAGCTCGTAGGAATAGCTGTCCTGCCGCGGCATCGCCGAGAGCTGGACGCCCTCTTCGGCTTCGAGCCAGACGCGCGTCCCCGGGAACGCCGCTTCCACCCGGGTGACGTCGTCTTCTGTGGGGATACGGGTGACGATGGCATCCTCGTAGCTCCGCAGCATGAATTTCGCCGCGATGGCATAAGGTCCCGCCCGGTAGGGCAGCGTGGGCTTTTCCCCCACCGCGAGCTGCACGGTGATCTGTGTCGTGGGCGCCCCGTCGACCAGGTCGAACAGCTCCGGGTGGGATTGCGAGATGCGCGGGTTGATCTCCACGAGCCAGATGCGGTCCTTCCGCCGATCGTAGAAATACTCGATGTTGAACGCCGACCAGTTGAGCCCAATGTGCTCGATCACTTTCTTGCTCGCGTTGATCATTCGCTCCTGCACGCGGCGGGGGAGCTGCGCCGGGTATTCGTAGCGGTGGAAGCTGCTCCGGTTCGGCCCGCGGAAGGAGCTGATCACGCCGTGGACATGCACTTCGCCATCGGCCACGTAGCCTTCCACCGTGCACTGGGCGCCGCCGATGATCTCTTCCACCAGGCACGCCCGGCCGCCTAGCTCGGCGATCCGCCCCGGCGTCTCGACGCGGCGCAGCAGGTCACTGAAGGGGTCGCCGATGATGTGGATTTCGTTCCGGATGCGCTCGAGCGCGGATTCGAACTCGGCATGGTTCCGAATCCGGAAGCCCAGGTAGGAACTGAACGACTTCACGGGCTTGATCCAGAACGGGTACTCGAGCGGCGGTTGCCGCGTAAGCTCCTGGGAGAAGGGGTCGACCATGCAGAAGCCGGGCACCACGTCCGGGATGACTTCCTGCTGATTCAACCGGGACCAGTACTTGTGCTCGCACTTCAGGACGGACGCCAGCGACGGGGCGTGCAGCCCCATACGCCCGGCGATGATCGGGATCATGTCGCTGATAGGAAAATCCCAGTACCCGGTGATGCCGTCGACACTGCCCGGGTATGCGTGCAGCGTCGCGATGGCGCGCTCGACAACCTCGTCGAACGGGTACGGCGGGACCTGCGCGTGGTCCTGTTCGCTGTAGTCTTCCGGTTCGTCTTCGTGCCCCCAGACGGTTTGGCCGCGGAGCAACTCTTCCGGCGTGAGTAGCGGCTCAAAATGGTAGCGGTCCGCGTCGCGGATGCGCTCGAACTGGGCTAGGTGAAAGTCATCGAGGCCAAGGACAAAGACATTCCTCTGCCCCGGGCCGACACGCGGATCAACCATGGTGCCTTGTTACCTATACGAATGTGGGTGGGGGTGGTGCGCCAGCATGCGGGTGCAACCCTAGAGCGATGTACACCCCCCGTGAGCTACCGTCACGGGCGAAACCTGGCGCACTATGCGTGGGCTTTATACGTTTGCGGTCATCCAACAATCTCCTGTCGAACGCGGCCGCCCGTACCAGCCGGTGGCGCTTCAACCGTGGTCGCAAACGCGGCGATCGACCCCGCCAGCTCGCGCGGCCGCAGGTACGGGAGTCCGTGGGCGACGCCAGGGATGGTTTCGAGCATGGCGCGCGGCTGACGTGTGACCATCTCGTTTGCAACCGGCCCGGGCAGGACGTCGCTGTGCGCGCCCCGCACAATGAGTGCCGGGCACGAGATGGACTCCCACATGGGCCAGAGGTCCAGCCGGTCTTCTTCGCCCGCGGCAAGCCGGGTATTGAACTGCCGGGCAATGGCAGGGTCGAACCAGCCGGCACTGCCCTGGCAGGCAGCGATCCAGCCGGCGATACGCCGCGACCCGGGAGTCATTCGCGGATCGGGGTACGTGTCGGCCACGACGACGCCGGCGACGCGGTCGGGCAACGCGGCCGCCGTGATCATTGCCACGCCCCCGCCCATCGAAAACCCTGCAAGAATGCAGCGCTCGAGCTCGAGTGTATCGAGTGCCGAGACCAGGTCCGCGAAGTGCTGGTCGCCGCCGTAGCCTTCCCCCGGGTCCCAGTCGCTCTGCCCGTGGCCCCGCGCATCGAGCGCAATGATGCGCCGCTCACCGAGGTTGCGGGCAGTAGCAATCCAGTCGGCGCTCGACCCGGTGACGCCATGCAAGAGCACGAGCGGGATCGACTCCGCGCCAGCGTTCCATTCGCGGAAGGCAAGCGACAGGCCGTCGCCGAGAGTACGGGGGAGGGAACTCGTCGACACGCCCCCATTGTAGGATGCGGGCGCATCCCGGTGCCGGGCTCGCTGATTCGTGCTAATGGCCGATGGTCAGCGTGCCGAGAAGCCCGGCCGTTTCGCCTGCGTCATTGGCGAACGCGTCCAGCGTGCACCATGCGGCGATTCCTTCGACTGTCAGCTCAACGCTTGTGCGTTGTCCCCCGAATGCCCGCTCAATGGTCCGCCCGAGCTGTCGCGGGTGCGCGCAGACATTCGCGAGCTGCTGACCATCGAGCCACTGGCCCAGCGTTTCTTCCCATCCGCCATCGCGGGCACTCAACACCTGGCAGAGGCCTTCACGGTTCAGCAGCACGGTGCCAATGACGACCGGCTCTGGCGCGGGCATCGTGTCGGCTTCGATGGGCGTTGGGCGTGTCCAGGGTGCGTTGTCGGCCAGTGAGCGCAGGCGGACCAGCAGCAGGTCGCGGCCATCGCCTTGCCAGTGCTGCACCTGGGCGGCTCGTTCCAGAGCCTTGCTGCCGGCGGTTTCCACACTGCACGCGCTCGAAAGCATGCAGCCGAGCGCCAGGTAGTCTTGCTGTGCCTGGACGATGTCGGCGAGGTCCGGGCTCACCTGGCGCAGGTCCTGCATCCATGCCTGTCCTGTGTACCCAAAGGCATGAGAGGCGCCCTGGCTGTAGGCGAGGATCGAAAGCGTCGCTGCGTCGACCAGGAGAACTTCGTCCGGTGTCGCTTCGAGCGCCGGGACGAGTCCACCGCTGGCACCCGTCCTGCTGCTATCGGCATCTCCAAGGACTGTGACAAGGATGTAGCTGCGCGCCTCTTCCGAGGCCCGGGCCGGTGGGGCGACGTGGTGGAGGAGGACCCGTTTTCGCCCGATCGTCGCGACGAGCGGTTCGCCCTGGGTGAACGCACGCAACCGTTGGCCGGTATCGGCCCCCGGTGTGACGCCCGCATCTCCTGGTGTGAACAGCGTTGTCCATGGTGTCCCCACGGCGTCGTCGGCCGGGACGCCGGCCGCGTCCGCGAGATGTTCGTCCCAGGTCAACACCCGGGCCTCTGCATCCAACGCGATGGCCGCGAACGCGAGGTCGCTCAAACGGTGCCCGGACGAAGCCATGCGCTCAAGCCGTTCCCTGTCTGACGCCGGGTACGGGGCAGCAACGCCGTCGACACGGGCACCGTGCTGCTCGTCGCCCTGGACGACGAGGGCCCGGCACCGGTACCACGTCCGCCCTGCGGGCGCGGTCTCGTCACCGTCCAGGTCAAGCGCGAAGTCGAACTCGCACCAGCCCTGGTTCCAGAGTGCGGCAAAGATCGCCCGCTCACTGAGCTGGGCCGGGAGCGAAAGGGTCGGCGCCCAGTCGGCGTTGAAGATGGGGCCACCATGGAGCCTGGCATCATGCGTGCTCGTTCCGTGCCCTGGCGCCGAGGGGCTGAGGTACGTCAGCTCAAGCCCGGGCCATGAGAGCGACCACAGGAAGCCGCCGGTGCGTTCGAGAGCCGCGACCGGTCTGGCTGCCGTGCTGGACGGAAGTCCGGTTACTGACTGGAGTGGCACGGATTGCACGCCTCCGGCCTGCCGTTATGCTGCGACGGCATTTGGTGCAGTATACACATGGCCCTGCGTGTTCGTTGCGTAGCAGCAACGAACACGTGACGTTGCGGTCCGGTTGCGAACAATCCAGGCGTTACTGAGATTTTACGAGTGCTGACTATGAGTGAGTATCGAGATCCGGCATGCTATGACAAACGGGGCATGTGGGCCCGGACGCCCGTCTGTGCCGGGGTATGAAGCAATGAGCAGCTATCTGCAAGCAGGACCTTCGAGGCAGGAACCCGGCGACGCCACCCTGGCGCGCCGGCGCGATGGACGACGCCGCGGCGCGAGTGGCCCCGTCGCCTACGTAACCTACCTGCGGCCATACCGATCGTTGAGCTTTGTCGGCCTCCTGGTTCGACTCGGGCTGACGACCACGGAGCGCCCCTACGATGCCGAGAGCCAGCGCATCGCGGCGAGCCTCAAGCCGGACCTCGTGGTGGTGGTTATTGACCCCCAGGGCGAAGATGCGAGAGCAACTATTCGTGAGTTCTCCGAAAACTCCACAGCGCTTATCGCGGCGCTGGGTCCCGGACCCGGTACCGAAGGATTCAGCGAGCTCTTCGCGGCCGGCGCCGATATCTGTCTTCGCGAAAGCGACCCACCGGAGCTCCTCGTTGCCCAGCTCGAGGCCTTCCTGCGCCGCCTCGGCCCTGCAGACGCCGCGGACGCCGACGCAATCACGCACGGGCCGTTGCGGATCGACCCGCGCCGCTGCGAAGTCAGCTGGCGCGGGTCCCGGATACCATTCGCACCGATGGAGTTCCGTATCCTCCAGCACCTCGCCGAGCGTCCTGGTCACGTGGTCTCGGCGCATGACCTCATGCGCGCCGTGCACGACTACACGCCCTCCGAACGCGAAGCCCGGGCCTCCGCGAAGGTCTATGTGCGGCGTATCCGGCAGAAGCTCGAAGGCTTCGACGGGGCGGCAAACATCATTTCGACGGTGCGCGGATTCGGCTACTTCTTCGACCCGCCTTCCACGGGTATCGACGCCGATAGCTTTGAAACGAGCGCGATAACCGGGAACGACGCCAGCGCCTCCGCGCCCGGTACCAGGCTGCATGACACATAATTCGGCATCGGTCGGCCCTCCCCGGCACGATGCGTCCGGTGGGAGGCACGTGCATGGCTGAATCATCAACCGTGGCCGGGCAACCCTACGCCATCCTGGGCCGCATTGGCACCGCCCGCATCCCCGATGGCGTTGTCACGGGACTCATCCGTATGGGTTTTGTAACGCTGGAGCGGACGGAAGTTGAGGAGGTGGCGTCGCTTACCCGTGAGCTGTCGCCGGACCTTGCGCTAGTGAGTGTCGGCCCGGCCGGCGACGCCGCCATGGATGCCGTCCGTCGCTGTTCACGGCTGAAGGCTGGCCTGCTGGTCGTGCTGGTCCCGCCCTCGTCCGAACCCGGGGTGAGTATCGAATGCCTGAAGCTGGGCGCCGACCTCTGTTACTCGTGGGACGAGGACCCCAAGTTTCTCCTCACCAGCATCCATGCCGCCATCCGGCGGCGCGAGGCGACGCGGGGTGGTGTCCAAACGCGGGCCCAGGGCACAACCGTGGAGGCTGGCGACATCGTGGTCGATATGGCGCGGCACCAGGTGTTCAAGCGCGGCGAAGTGGTGCCGCTGGCGCCGATGGAGTTTCGCATCCTCGCATTGCTCGCCGAACAGCCCGACACGGTGAGCAGCGCGGCCGAAATCGCCCGCAACATCTACCCGGAACGGCGCGCACCCCTCATGGCGTCCGAAATGATCAAGACGTACGTCCGGCGCATCCGCCAGAAGATCGAGGACGACCCGGACCGGCCATCGTATCTGCGGAACGCGCGCGGCTTCGGCTACTTTTTCACCGACCGCGGGAGCGAAGAAGACGATGGCGCCGCGGCCAGGCAGGGACAAGAAACGGGCTCACGCTGACTCTTCGGACCAGTTCGTCTCCGTCGCTGGCGCCCGATACCATGGGCGGCATTATCGCCTATAACGAGGGGAGGCGCCTGTGCAAGTCCTGGTCCTTGGTGGAAACCGGTATATCGGCCGGCACGCGGTCGAAGCCCTCGCTCGACGCGGCCACGAAGTAACCGTCTTCAATAGCCACCCGTCGCCACTCCCCGAAGGTGTCCGCAGGCTGCACGGTGACCGCCGCGAGGCCGGCGTCATCGAAGAAGTGCTTGGTCCCGTCCGTGACGAGTTCGACGCTGTGCTCGATAACACCTCCTACCAGGTCGAGGACGTCACGCCGCTTATCGAATTGTTCCGCGGCCGCGTCCAGCACTATGTGTTCACCAGCTCCACCGCCGTCTACCTCTGGTCAGACCTCCAGCCTGTGACCGAAGAGTCCACCGTCTCGGACGACGAAAAGGTGAACCCATCGCGAGCCTATGGCGCAGGCAAAGTCCGCTGCGAGCGTCTCCTTGAGCACGAGTTCGAGGCGAGCGGTTTCCCGTTCACCAGCCTGCGTGTCGGCCATACGCTGGGGCCACATAGCCCGCTGCCCCGCGAACATGGGCTCTTCGCCCGCGTCGAAGCGGGCCGCCCCGTGCTCGTGCCCGGCGATGGCCTCCCGTTCATCCACCTGGTGCATGTCGACGACGTTGCCAGTGCCATGTGTGCGGTCATCGAAAATGATGCATCGGCCGGGCGCATCTACAACGTGAACGGTCCGCAGTTTGCCAGCATTGCGGGGTACCTGCGCACCATCGCGGCGACCGTTGGACGGGACATCGAACTGGTCTTCGTCCCGCGAGACACCGCAAAAGGCATCCGTCCGCCCATACTCCACTGGGCCGAGTGGTACCGCGGCGGAGCGGTCTTCTCGGTCGGCCGGCTGCGCCGCGACATCGGGTGGGAGCCAGCGATTGGTCTTCGCGAAGGACTCGCCGACTCCTACCGCTGGTACCAGGCCGAGGGTCGCGACATCTACGAGTTCGACTACAGCCACGACGACAGCGTGCTCGAGATGCTGGGCCACAGTCGCAGCTGACGGG
>SKSF01000095.1 GCA_007118095.1 Dehalococcoidia bacterium | reverse complement strand
GCCGCCGGATCTGTCGCCCCGGGGATTACCAGGATGCTCTGAATCCGCCCGGGGTCCGCGGCAAGCCCCATCCGGCGCGCCACCCCTGAGATGGCGCGGGCGAGCTCCAGGTCGCGCTCGGTGATCCCGTAGAAGCGGGCCGTCGCCGTCTTCAGGCGAAAGGTCACGCCGTCCCGGCGCACATCGACACCCGGGGGATGCTCCTCCACTCTCGGCAATTCCCCGACCTCCGCGACAAGGCGCGCGGCCTCCTCAAACGTCGCGGTGCGGTAGAAGACACACGCCCCTTCGCTGACCACCCGCCAATCCTCCACCCCCTGGGACGCGTGGAACGTACTCGGCCAGAGTGGCTTGTTCATACCGCCCTCCTTGAGCGACGTATCCTTGCAAGCCTGCTCCACGCCTGCAACCCACCGTTGTCACCCTTACCCCGGAGGCGTCATCCTCCATCCACGATCGACGTCCGCGCCAACTACCCCCTCCCCGGCAACGCCACCGTCGCCTGGCCCGGCATCAACACATTTCCCGCTTCGTCCTCTTCCCACACCTCCAGGTCCACAAGCACCCGGCCGCCGTCTTCCCGCTTCCCCGTCACCTTCCCCTTGAACGACAGGTCGCGCTCCGGGAACGCCCGCGCCCGGTTCTGCCACGAAAGCGCCGTCATCCGCCCCAGCGGCCCCGCCCAGTCGGTCACAAACTGCGACAGCCAGGCGCCCTGCAACGGCCCATGCACCAGCACGTCCGGGTGGCCCTCCACCTCCGCGTAGTCCTTGTCATAATGAATGCGGTGCGGGTTGTTCGTCGCCGCGCTAAACAGGAAGAGCTGCGCCCGGCTGGCGTTCTTCACCATCGCCGGCATCTCGTCGCCAACGTTCACATCCTCGGCGTATCGCTGCTCAGTCATCGTGCGATGCTCCGTCCCACGGCCTTGGCCACCACCGTGCCGTCCTGGTTCGTGTACGTCGTCTCCGTCATCTGCAACACGAACGGGCCCGAACTGCCGCTCTTCTCGTCCAGCGCCTTCAGCCGCGTCTCCGACGTGATCGTGTCCCCGGCATAGACCGGCTCGAAGTACTCCCAGTCCTCGCCCCCGAACATCACCCGCTTCACGTTCAGCGTCACCCGCCGGCCGGCGCTCTTGTACAGGCCGTCCTCGCGCACCTCGCTCACCGGCCGCGCCGGCGCCAGCGACCACGCAAGGAAAATCGGCGGGATCAGTGTTGTGCGATACCCGGCCGCCTTTGCCGCCTCCTCGTCGAAGTACAGCGGGTTCAGGTCGTCCGCCGCCAGCGCGAACCGTTGCGCCTCCTTCGCGGTGATCGTCCCCGTCAGCGGCTCGCTCAACAGCTCACCAATCATTGCCCGGGTTTCCTCGGGCACCAGTCCTTCTGTCGTCATCGAATACCGTCCCCCGCTCCACTCACGACCGCGGCAGGCCGAGCCCGCGCGTCGCCATGATGTTCCGCTGGATCTCCGACGTACCGCCCGCGATCGTCCGCGAAACCGCGTTCAGGTACCCGTGCCGAACCGAATCGCCGATTGTCCCTTCCTTCATAGCGGCGCCGTTCATGCCCAGCAGGTTCATCGCCGCCGCGGTCATTCGCTGCGACCACTCCGTGCCGTACACCTTTGCCATCGACGCCTCGTAGTTCGGCACCCGCCCCACGCTCTGCAGCCAGGCCACGCGGTAGCACATCAGCCGGCCCACCTCCACCTCGATGCACAGCTCCGCCAGCTTCGAACGGACCGCAGGGTCCAGCGTGCCTTCCTTTGCCCTTCGCCGTCCTTCGTCCATCACCCGCCGGAACAAACGCTCAAGGTCGACCAGCCGTTCGATCCCGGAACGCTCGAAGTCCAGGTGCTCCGCGAGGATGTACCACCCCATGTTCTCCTCGCCCACACGCCGGTCGACCGGCACCCGGACGTCTTCGAAGAACACCTCGTTGAAGTGATGGCCGTAGGTCATGTCATGCAGCGGGCGAACCGTCACGCCCGGTGCTTTCAGGTCCGCCATCAGGCAGCTAATCCCCCGGTGTTTCGGCGCATCCGGGTCCGTCCGCACTACCAGCCAGATGTGGTCGGCCTGGTGCGCTCCCGATGTCCAGATCTTCTGCCCGTTCACCACGTAGTCGTCGCCGTCGCGCACGGCCCGTGTCTTCACCGCCGCCAGGTCCGATCCCGCTTCCGGCTCCGACAGCCCCAGCGCAAAGCTCACGTCGGCCTGCATGATGTCGGTCAGCCATTGCCGCTTCTGCTCCTCGGTGCCATGCCGGATGAGCGACGGGCCCACCTGCCGTTCGGCCGTGAAGTGGAATCCGCGCGGCGCCTCGTGGAGGATCATCTCCTCCGTATAAATCATCTGCTCGATGGCCCCGAGCCCGTGGCCGCCGTACTCCTTCGGCCATGCGAGTCCGATCCACCCCTTCTTTGCCAGCTTCTTGCTGAACGCCTGGTCGAAACTGTCCAGCGGCCGCTCACCTTCCAGCTCCGTCGCCAAAAAGTCCCGCAGCTCCTGCCGGAACGCATTCTGCTCCGATGTAAACGAAAAGCGCATACGCCGTCCCCCGTTGCTGTCTCTCTGTGCGCCGCAGTCTACGCCATGTCCTGCGCCCTTCGCCCCCGCCCATCCGCTATACTCCCCCTCGCCCACTGCCTGGAGGTTGACCATGCCCGACACCGTCGAAAGCGCTGCCGCGCCCGATACCCGCGCACGCTATGACGCCGAAGCGCTCCGTGCCTACACCGCCGGCGTATTCCAGCACTTCGGCATTCCCGCCGCAGATGCGCACAAGGGCGCTGACGTGCTTATCGACGCCGACCTGGCCGGCATCGAATCCCACGGCATCGCCCACCTGCCCTGGCATCCCGGCTACGCGCCTGGCCTCAAGCGCGGCATCGTCGACCCCAACCCGGACATCAAAGTCTTCCGCGATAGCCCGGTCGCCGCGAGCTGGGATGGTGGTGGCGGCGTCGGCGTCATCATCGGCCCCCGCGCCATGGAGGCCTGCATCGAAAAGGCCCAGGCGACCGGCATCGGCATGATCACCGTGAGCAACGGCCGCCATTTTGGCGCCGCGGGCTACTACGCCCACATGGCCGCGAAGCAGGACATGATCGGCATGGCCATGTGCAACGTCCCCCCTATTGCGGCCGCCGCCGGGGGCATCGAACGCGTCTACGGCACGAACCCCATCGCCATGGGCGCCCCGGTCGAAGACGACCACCCCTTCCTCCTCGACATCGCAACCACCGCCGTAGCGGGCGGCAAACTCGAAATTGC
>SKSF01000146.1 GCA_007118095.1 Dehalococcoidia bacterium | reverse complement strand
GGCGTCGAGATCATCCCCGCCTGGGATGTCACAGGTATGCGCGCCACGGGCAGCGACGACTTTGTCGTGCGGGACCGCTACGTCCCCGCGTATCGCTCGTTCGACGTGTTCGGCGAACTCCGCGAAGACGGCCCGCTTTACCGCTACCCCTTCATGTCCCTGACCGAGCTCTCCGTGGCCGCCGTCGCACTTGGCATCGGGCGGCGTGCGCTGGACGAGTGGGCTGCATTCGCAAATGCGAAACTCCCGCTCGGCGGCGGCGAACCACTGGCTGCGCAACCGCATGCCGCAACACGCTTCGCCGAAGCGACGGCGACACTCTCCGCCGCACGCGCGTTCTGGTCGGATCAGCTCACAACCTCGTGGGCGAATGTCGAACGCGGTGGCTCACTCGACGATGCGGAGCTGGCTAACGTCCGCCTTGCCGCATACCACGCCGCGCAGGGTACGCGCCGCGCTATCGATGTCCTACGCGAGATCAGCGGCATGTCCCCGCTCTTCGACGACTCCGCATTCGGCCGCTGCTGGCGCGACGCGCACGCCGTTTCCCAGCACATGGTCGTATCCCCGGCGGTCCTCGAACCGTCGGGCCGCGCACTGCTGCAACGTGATGCCGGTTAGACGTTGTCCTTGAAGACCTGGTCCGGCCGTTCAAGCTGGACGCGCCAGAACGCCTCCGCGAACTCGAAATCCCGCCCTTCCGCCGCTTGACGTGCCATCTCGGTCGCGAAATCGGCCACGTCCTCACCGAGCTGGCTCGGGTGCGCCAGGAGGGCCTCCTTCTTCTTCTCGAAGGTGTCCGTGATGTCGACCCACACGTTCGGCCGCTCCGCCGCGGAGAGCCAGAGCTCAGCCACCTTGTGCGTGTCGTACCCATCGGCCAGGAGCTCCGGGAATGTCAGGTGGTCGCGTGCGCTCGGGAAGACTGCGTCAATCGTGGCGTCACCGCTTGCCCGGTGATCCGGGTGATTCGGATACATGTCGCCGAAGAATCGCGTGCGCGGATCAAAGCACACAATCAGTTCTGGCCGGTACTTCCGGATGAGCCGGGTCAGATCACGCCGCAGCTCGATTGTGTGCTCGAGATACCCGTCCGGGTACCCCATGAACTCGAAGTTCTGCACGCCGAGGGTCTTGCCCGCTGCACGCTGCTCCTCTTCCCGGATCTCCGCAAGCCGGCTCGGCCGCATGGTCCGGTCTTCGCTCCCTTTGTCGCCCTTCGTGATGATGACGTACGTCACCTCGCATCCGAGGGCAGTCCACTTTGCAACTGTGCCGGCCACCATGAATTCGGCATCGTCGGGATGCGCGACCACAACCATCGCCGAACCTGGGACGTAGTCGCCCATCTCATTGGTCATACCGGTACACAGCTCCGCCGGGAAACTGCTCAAAAGCGTAGCAGAGCCCTTTCCTGCGCGGCATCACACGTTACTGCAGCATCTGCAGTGCGCGAATCCCCCGTGCACAATAGCCCGCGTCGAACACGCCCCCGTCCAGCGCCCAGAGCACTTCTACCAGGTGTCGGCAGCGCACCGCCGGCAGCAGCAGGTCATCCTCCGTCGCCGGGACGCGCCCGCCCGCGTCCCGGTACGTACGCACGAACGCATCGAACGCGCCCGCATCGAAATCGAGGCTGTCCCCCGGCGTGCAAAACTCCCACGCGCTCCAGCCAAGCTCATATGCCATCCAGTCGATGTGCGCCTCATCCCAATCGACAATCCCGGTCACATCGTCGTCCTGGACGAGCAGGTTGCCGCGGAAGTAATCCCCGTGCACCACCCCCGTCAGCGGCGCCCGGCATGCCGTCATCGCAATCCACTCCTCGGCCCGCCTGCGCTCGTCCGCCAGGAACTGCGCCTGTGAACAAATCCATTCCCGCGGCGCCTGCTCATCGGCGCTGGATGCCGCTCCGGGTAGCGCATTCGGCCCTGCCTGCAACTTTTCCAGGACACTGGTCCAGTTCCACTTCACATTCGCGTCCCAGTCCAGGTCCCTCAGCGCTGGCTCACCGGGCCGCTGACCGCGCGGCTCCATCCGCACCAGAACATTGTGCAGTCGGCCCAGCGCCTTGGCCGCGAGGCTTTGCGTCGCTTCGCTTTCCCCGGGCGGCGCGCCCGGAAGCAACGGAAACACGGTCACGGCTCGACCGTCGAGGGAGTGCAGCGTCTTACCGTCGGTCGCAGGGATCGGCGCTGCTACCTCCCGCAGGTGGTCTGCCAGCTCCCGGAGCAACTCATGCTCCCACGCCACCGATGCCGCGCTTAGCGCCGGATTGCTCTGTCGGACAACGTAGCTCTTCCCTTTGCAATCGAACCGCCAGGCGTCATTCCACTCGCCACCTTCGATGCGCCGCATCCCCTCGACCGCACCGTCCATCCAGCGCGCTTCGAGAAACTGTCGCAGCTTGGCGTTCGTCACAGCTTCACCCTACCCCCGCCGCGGCAAGTGTTCTTTATTCATATCGCGTATCATCCGCCGCGCAACCCACCCGAAAGGAGCTCGCATATGTGCTTCCCCTACGACGCCCGGCCTCCCATCACGCCCATTGCCGGGGCCGCCATCGACACTGAAGACCTCACGCTCGAATCGAAAGACGGCACGAAGTTCGCTGCCTTCGTCGCTCGTGCCGAGAATCCATCCGGTGCCGGCATGGTCATCCTTCCCGATGTCCGCGGCCTCTATCCCTTCTACGAAGAGCTCGCCATGCGCTTCGCTGAAGAAGGCATCAATGCCGTTGCGTTCGACTACTTCGGCCGGACCGCCGGTGTCGCCAAGCGCGACGAAAACTTTGACTTCTGGCCGGAGGTGAAACAGACGAAGGCCGACAAGATCGTCGAAGACGTCCGCGCCTGCCTCGACTACCTCAAGTCACCCGCAGGCGGCTCGTGCACGTCCCTCTTCACGGTCGGCTTCTGCTTTGGCGGGTCGAACTCCTGGCTCCAGGCCGCCGACCACGACGATCTTAGCGGTGCCATCGGCTTCTACGGCCGCCCCGGCCCGAGCTTCGTCGACAACACCCCCGGCCCCATCGACCGCGCAAAGGAGATGAAGGCCCCCGTGCTCGCGCTCATGGGCGGCGCAGACCAGGGTATCCCGCCCGAGGACGTCTCCGCGCTCGAACAGGCGCTCAAGGACGCCGGCGTCCAGCACGACGTGCTTACCTACGAAGGTGCCCCCCACAGCTTCTTCGACCGCCACTACGAGGAGCACGCCGAAGCATCAGCCGACGCCTGGCGCCGCTGCCTCGACTTTGTCCGTTCGAACAAGAAGTAACTTCGTCACCGCACGGCAAAACGACAGGGCCCGGCAAATTGCCGGGCCCGCGTCATTCCGGCTGCTGCCGGAGCGAGCCCGTATGCGCCGGTCGCACCGCACCGAAGTGCCGCCGGTACGCCTCCCCTTCCAGCAGCTCCGCTACGTCATCGGGCAATGCGCTTTATACGCTTCATACGTGCTAGCAGACGCATGAGCTCCGTCTGCCTCTCTGGCACAATGCTCCAACCACTTCCGGAGGCCCGCATGTCTCAACGCCATATCCCCGGCCTTGTCCCGAGCCCTATCACGCCCAAAAGCCTGGCCCAGTCCCTCCGCCTCTCCGACCCCTGCTGGGACACCGACGGCCAAACCCTGGGATGGCTCGAAGGACGGTCCGACCGTGGCGTCGTGGTCGTCCAGCGCATGGACGAAGACTCACCCCGCGACCTCACCACCGATATCTCGGTCCGCGCGATGGTCGGCTATGGCGGCGGCGACTTCACCCTGTCCCACGGCTACGCCTACTACGTCGGACAGGACGAGCAGCGCATCTATCGCCAGCCACTCCGCGGCGGACCGGCGAGCCCCATCACCCCGGGATTCGGCGCCGCCTCCACCCCCGTCGTCTCGCCTGGCGGCGACTGGGTTGCATATGTCCATAGCTACGACGAGGTCGACTCCATCGCCCTTGTTCCCGCCGACGGCTCCGCATGGCCGGTTCGGCTGACCGTCGGCCGCGATTTCTACATGCAGCCGGCCTGGCACCCCTCCGGCGAGCGTCTCGCATGGGTTGAATGGGACCACCCGAACATGCCATGGGATGGCAGCGAGCTTCGCCTCGCACAGCTCAGCTCCCCGGACCAGGGCCTCCCGTATGTCATCGAAAGCACCACCCTGGCCGGGGGCCGGGAGACGGGGATCTTCCAGCCGGTGTTCAGCCCCGACGGCCGCTACCTCTACTACGTCTCCGACGAGTCGGGTTGGGGACACATCCACCGTCACGACTTCAAAGACGGCTCCGCCATCGCTCTCACCAGCGGCGAAGTAGAGTACGGCACCCCGGCTTGGGTCCAGGGTATGCGCACCTTGTCCGTCGACGGCGATGGCACGCTCTATGCCGTCCGCAGCGAAGCAAACTTCCACACCCTCGTGTCCATCAGTCCAGGCGGCGAATACACCGACCTGCGTGACGTCCACGCCGGCGTCAACGTCCTCCAGGCGCCAGCAGCTTCGCCAGCCAGACCGAAGGTCGCCGCCGTCGGTAGCAGCGGCAACCAGCCACCACGCGTCCTGCTGTTCGACCTCGAAGCCCGCGGCTATCGCCAGTCTATTCTCCGGCGGGCCACGGGTGAGAACGTGCCGGCCGAGGATCTCGCCAACGCACAGCCCTTCAGCTGGAAATCCTTCGACGGCGAAGAAGCGCATGGCATCCTCTACCTCCCGCCCGAAGGCGCGATCGAAGACGATGCCGTGCCTCCCATCGTCGTCCACATCCACGGTGGCCCCACCTCCGCCGCCCTGCCGGCCTGGAACCCGCAGGCCCAGTTCTTCGCCACCCGCGGATATGCCGTCCTGCTCGTCAACTACCGCGGAAGCACGGGCTACGGGCGCGAATACATGAAGAAGCTCCACGGGTACTGGGGCATCTACGACGTCAAGGATGCAGAGTTCGGCGTCCGCGCCCTCGGCGAACGCGGGCTCGCCGACGCACACAAGGCGATCATCTTCGGTGGCAGCGCCGGTGGCTTCACTGTCTGGCAATCCCTCGTCGAAATCCCCGGCTTCTACAAAGCCGGCGTCTGCATGTTCGGCGTCTCAAACATGTTCACCCTTGCCGCAGACACCCATAAGTTCGAATCGCGCTACCTGGATTCCCTTCTCGGCCCGCTGCCCGAAGCGTCCGCCGTCTATCGTGAACGCTCCCCCATCTTCCACGCCGACAAAATTCAGGACCCGGTTGCCGTCTTCCAGGGCGACATCGACCGAATCGTCCCCCGCGAGCAGAGCGATTCCATCGTCGCATCCCTTAAGGCCCGGAACGTCCCGCACGAGTACCACATCTACGAAGGTGAAGGTCACGGCTGGCGAAAGACCGAAACCGTCGACCACTTCTACAACGCCGTCGACCGGTTCCTGCGCGAGCGAGTGATTTTCGCCTGACCGTGCCGGGCCCGCCGCTCACTCCCAGCGCATCAGCTTGCGGGCGATAGCCTGCTCTTGCTCGCTCTTCGCCTGCCATCGTTCGAGAAATTGCGCATCGACGATCTCCCGCGCATCGTGCCAGCGGAGCGGCGCCACCCCCTCGGCGGTGTCGCGCTCCCGCACCGCTACCAGGTAGGCCGTCGCATCCCCCAGCTCGAAGCTCTCGATCACGTCGCCCGCAACGAAACCCGCACCTCCGCGGAACACCGGGTCCTTCGCATCCGTAAGCGCACAGTCGAGTCCCGCCAGCTTGTCAGTGTCCCGCCCGCTCTGGAGACCAAGCTGCGATAGCAGCGGAAGCTGGTCGCGCGACAGCAGGGTGATCGCCACCGTCCCCGACTCTCGCACAAGCTCGCACGTATAATTGGATTGCGAGAGGTTCACCAGTAGCCGTGGTTGGTCCGGCACGATTGATGCCCCGAAGACCGAAACACAGATCTGTGCATTCGGGCCCGTCGGACCGTGACTACCAACCGCACACAAGGGCGACCAGAAATGCGAGAGCACGTCCATGGGTCGCATTCTAAGCGGCTGACCGCCGGTCGCGTGGCCCTCCGCTCGCAAGCTTCCTACAATCGCCAGCGGCACGAACCCAGACGCAATGCCCACCCGGAGCACCGATGACCAACGACCTTTCCCGGCATCTCGCCGCGATACAGGAAGAGATGACATCCCGGCCAAAAGGCCTCCAGGAGCACACCCGCCGTGTCGCAAAGGAAGCCATCGCGCTCGCGGCCTTCTGGGATGTTGATCCTGCTCGCGTCGAGCTCGCCTCGTGGATTCACGACCTCTTTCGCCACCTTCCACGCGAGGAGCAGCTACGGCAGGCGCGCGAGGTCGGCATCGAGCCCACCCCGGACGACGAGGTCGACCCCATCGTGCTCCACGGGCCGAGCGCCGCTCGCGCCGCCCGCTATCGCTTTGGCATCAGCGACGACGAAGTGCTCCAGGCCGTCGCTGCCCACACTCTCGGCATCCCGCAGATGCCCCAGGTCGCGAAGATCCTCCTGCTTGCCGACAAAGTCGAACCCGCAAAGCGCAAGAAGCGCCCGGCGATGAAAGCCATCCGCAAACTCGCGCGCCGCGACCTCGACCTTGCCCTCCTCTGCTGGTCTGACTGGTCCTGGTACCAGGCGCGCGAAAATAGGTGGGTCATGCACCCGGAAAGCTGGCAGGCGCGGGACGCGTGGGTCCGGGAACATCACATCGACAGGGGCGGGCCGCTCAGCATCGCCGGCGCTGCGGTCGAATACGACAACTAGCGTGCCTACGGGATGGTGATCTCCTCACCGACCCCCAGGTTGCTGCACTCCGCATTGAGGCCGTTCACCTCAATAATCTCTTCCACGGTCGAACCATAACGGTCCGCAAGGGCGAAACACGTATCGCCCGGTTCGACGACATGCGTTGTGGGCCCCTCGTCCGCCGGTGCCCCATCGTCCTCGGGTGGCGCCGCATCATCGCCCTCATCCGGGGGTGCCGCGTCGCCGTTCCCTGGCGCCGGTTCATCGCCACCATCATCGAAGGTAGAACCGCCGGCTTCCGCTGCTGCCGTTTGCGCGCTCGTAAGCGCTTCCTGCGTCGCAAGGTTATCGCCCGGCATCATCGAGTCGCTGTCGCCGCCGAGGATCTGCTGCACCAGGAACGCCAGCCCCACGACGACCACTGCAAGCCCCAACAACCCGATCGTCGCCGCTGGCATGCTGATGCCGCCGGGCCGCGGCCGGGGGCCCAGCGCCCCAGGGTCACGTGGCGGGCGTTGTGGTCGCTGCGGGCTTGGTGCGGGCGCAGCACCACCCGGCCCCTGAACTGCACCGGCCGGCTCTGGATCGCCTTCTTGCTGCGGCGGTGGAGGCGATGCCGTCCGCGTTGTCTGGGCCACCCCCTGCCCCAGGTACACGGGGCATGTTTCATGGTTAGGGCCCAGGCAATACGCATCCTGGTGAGTGGAAGCTATCTTCGTTGGCCGCTCCAGCCGGTAGCACCGGTGCGCCTCCGTCGCATAGGTTGCATGCGAGTCGGCGTCGTCGATGAGTCCCAGGTACTCACAAACGGATTCGAAATCGGCGTCATCGCCCGGGTAGGTCACCGGTGCACTCCCCGGCAGGTTTGCTGCCGGTGCGTATGCTGACACGGCGCCGTTACGGAGGCAAACCGCCTCGCGACGGCTTCGCAACACCTTCACACAACCCTTTCATCAGGCGGTCGGAGAGCCCGTACGCAGCGCGCCGCTCGTGACGGGAGGATTGGTCGCGTGTTCGTCGCAGGGCCGGTGAAGACCTCCCTGGTAGACGTCCCCGTGGCTGTCCGTTCCGATGGAACAGTCGCGTGGCTATTGCGTGCGGTCCTTCACCCGCCCCATGCTGGTATCTAAGAGGAACCGGCAGTACCGTCATAACAGGCGCAAAGCACAGGTGCCGCTCAGTTGACTCTGCAGTAGCCTGTGCTAGCCTTAACAGTCGGCGCTTCGTGAAAGACCGTCGCCGCGTTCCTGGCAGGTCGAAAAGCTGAGTGCTTGAAAACGGCTCCGAACGCGTTCGGAGCGCTGTTCATGTAACAGGCTTTCGGCCTTCTTTCGTGTCCGGAGCCCACCCCACCGGGGTCCTCAGAATCGTTCAGTAAGGGCAACCCGCCCTTGCGCCAGTAGTGGAGAGCAGAGATGCCGACCATCAATCAGCTTGTCCGCAAGGGCCGCAAGCCGAAGAGCAAGCAATCCGGCGCGCCCGCGCTGCTGTTTAACTACAACAGCCACACCGGCCGTACGACCAAGGTCGCCGGCCGTGGCTCACCGCAGAAGCGAGGCGTCTGCACCCAGGTGCGAACCCAGTCGCCAAAGAAGCCAAACTCTGCGCTTCGGAAGGTTGCCCGTGTGCGCCTGACAAACGGGATCGAAGTCACCGCCTACATCCCCGGCGAAGGCCACTCCCTGCAGGAGCACTCGGTGGTCCTCGTTCGCGGCGGCCGCGTGAAGGACCTTCCCGGCGTCCGCTACCACATCGTGCGCGGCGCGCTCGACGCTACCGGCGTGAACAACCGCAAGCGCGGCCGCAGTAAATATGGCACACGCAAGGAGGGTCAGGCGGTTCGCCGGTAACCACCGCGCCCCTGGAGAACGACAGCTATGGCACGAAGGAACAAGCCCGAAAAACGCCAGATCCCTCCGGACGCACGCTACAGCAACGTCAACGTGCAGATCCTCATTAACAAGCTTATGCGCGACGGCAAGAAAAGCACCGCCGAGCGCGTTGTCTACGGCGCTTTCGACCGCATCGAAACGCAGGCTGGCCGCGACCCGGTCGATGTCTTCCAGCAGGGGCTGCGGAACGTGACCCCCGTCCTCGAAGTGAAGCCGCGCCGCGTCGGCGGCGCCACCTACCAGGTGCCGGTCGAAATCCGCCCCGATCGCAGGATCGCACTCGCCATGCGCTGGCTGCTCAACGCCTCCCGCGGGCGCAGCGGGCGCTCGATGTCTGAGAAGCTCGCCGCCGAACTCATGGACGCCGCAAACAACACCGGCGCGGCCATCAAGCGCCGCGACGATACCCACCGCATGGCCGAAGCCAACCGGGCCTTCGTCCACTACCGCTGGTAGGCCGGGACAAGGAAAGGATCGAACGAACGCATGCCCCGCCCTGTAGATATCGAGCGTATTCGGAACATCGGCATCATTGCCCATATCGACGCCGGGAAGACCACGGTCACCGAGCGCATCCTTTTCTATAGCGGCCGCAGCTACAAGATCGGCGAAACGCATGAAGGCACCGCCCAGATGGACTGGATGGCGCAGGAGCGCGAGCGTGGTATCACCATCACCTCCGCCGCTACTACCTGTCACTGGAACGACCACTTCATCAATATCATCGACACGCCCGGCCACGTTGACTTCACTGCCGAAGTCGAGCGGTCCCTCCGTGTGCTCGATGGCGGCGTCGTCGTCTTCGACTCCGTCGCCGGTGTCGAACCCCAGTCCGAAACGGTCTGGCGCCAGGCTGACAAGTACAACGTGCCGCGCGTCGCCTTCATCAACAAGATGGACCGCACCGGCGCCGACTTCCAGCGCACCATCGACATGATGGTTGAGCGCATGGGCGCCAACCCCGCGCCTATCCAGATGCCGGCCGGCGCCGAGTCGAACTTCGAAGGCATCATCGACCTGGTCGAAATGGAGATGTGGCGCTTCGGCGGCGAAAAAGGCGAAAAGCCAGAACGCATCGAGATCCCCGAACAATACCGGGAAGAAGCGAATCGGCGCCGCGAGCAGCTCATCGAAGCCATCGGCAGCGTCGACGAGCAGGTGATGGTCAGCTACATCGAAGGGCATGAGATCAACACGCACGAGCTGCAGTCCGCAGTTCGCCGCGCAACCCTCGCCAATGCCGTTACCCCGGTCCTTTGCGGCTCAGCTCTCAAGAACAAAGGTGTGCAGGCCCTCCTCGACGCCGTCGTCGAATACCTGCCCAGCCCGACCGATATCGCAGCCATCCAGGGTATCGACCCCAAGTCCGGCGAGCCCCTGGAGCGGCACGCCTCCGACGAGGAGCCCATGAGCGCCCTGGCGTTCAAGATCGTGAGCGACCCCTACGTCGGCCGGCTCGCCTATTTCCGCGTCTATAGCGGCGTCCTCAAGGCAGGCGAAACCGTCCTCAACTCCACCAAGGGCGATCGCGAACGCATCGGCCGCATCCTTCGCATGCACGCCAACGAGCGCGAAGAAGTCGATGCCGTCTATGCCGGCGACATCGCCGCCGCGATCGGGCCCAAGAAGACCTCGACCGGCGACACCCTCTGTGCCTCGGATGCCCCGGTGGTCCTGGAGAGCATCAAGTTCCCCGAACCGGTCATCTCGGTCGCGCTCGAACCCAAGAGCAAGGAAGACCAGGATCGCATGGCCGACTCCCTCCAGAAGCTCAGCGAAGAAGACCCAACCTTCCGCTGGTCTTTCGACGAAGAAGCCGGCCAGACCATCATCCAGGGCATGGGCGAGCTCCATCTCGAAGTCATCGTCGACCGGATGCTGCGTGAGCACAAAGTTGCCGCGAACGTTGGCCGCCCACAGGTGAGCTACCGCGAAGCAGTTACGAAGCACGCGTCCGCTGAAGGTCGCTTCGTCCGCCAGAGTGGTGGTCGCGGCCAGTTTGGTGTCGTCCAGCTCGAAATCGAGCCGCTCGAGCGCGGCGCCGGTTTCGTGTTTGAAAACAAAGTCGTCGGCGGCGCGGTTCCGCGCGAGTACGTCAACCCGGTCCAGCAGGGCGTCAAGGAAGCACTCCAGGGTGGCATCATCGCCGGTTTCCCCGTGCTGGATGTGAAGGTCACCCTCGTTGACGGCTCATACCACCCCGTCGACTCCTCCGAAATGGCCTTCCGTAACGCCGGCTCCATCGGCGTCAAAGAGGCCGCCCGCAAGGCAGGCCCCGTCCTCCTCGAGCCCATCATGCGCGTCGAGGTCCGGTGCCCCGAAGACTTCTTCGGTTCGGTCGTCGGCGATATCAACTCCCGCCGTGGTGTTGTTGCGGGCTCCGAGATCGTGAGCGGGACTCAGATCGTTAACGCGATGATTCCACTGTCCGAAACGTTCGGCTATTCAACCGAGCTCCGCTCGCTCAGCCAGGGGCGTGCCACGTACAGCATGGAGTTCGACCACTACGAAGAAGTACCCAAGAACATCGCCGCAACCTTGTCCAAGGAAGCGAGTTAGCACGACAACACACTCGCGGGTCTAGCCCGTGGGGAGCAGAAGTTAGAGAAAGGCAAGAGAGTCGATGGCGAAGGCGAAGTTTGAGCGGACGAAGCCGCACGTAAACATCGGGACGGTCGGGCACGTAGACCACGGGAAGACGACGCTAACGGCGGCGATCACGAAGACGCTGGCGATGCGAGGTGCGTCGCAGTTCCGTGCGTTCGACCAGATCGACAATGCACCGGAGGAGAAGCAGCGGGGCATCACGATTGCGATTGCGCACGTGGAGTACGAGACAGACCAGCGGCACTATGCGCACGTGGACTGCCCGGGGCACGCGGACTACATCAAGAACATGATCACGGGCGCTGCGCAGATGGACGGAGCGATCCTGGTGGTGGCTGCGCCGGACGGGCCGATGCCGCAGACGCGGGAGCACATTCTGCTTGCGCGGCAGGTGGAAGTGCCGGCGATTGTGGTGTTTTTGAACAAAGTCGACCTGATGGAAGACGAGGAGCTGCTGGAGCTGGTTGAGATGGAGCTGCGGGAGCTCTTGTCGAGCTATGAGTTCCCCGGGGACGACATCCCGATTGTGCGGGGGAGCGCGGTGAAGGCGCTGGAATCAACGAGCGACGATCCGGAGGCGCCGGAGCTGAAGTGCATCTGGGAGCTGATGGACGCGGTGGACAACTACGTGCCGACGCCGGAGCGACCGCTTGACCAGCCGTTCCTGATGCCGGTGGAAGACGTGTTCGGGATCAAAGGGCGCGGGACCGTGGTGACGGGGCGCGTGGAGCGCGGGGTCATCAAGACCGGCGAAGAAGTGGAGATCATTGGCATCAAGGACACCCGGAAGACGACGGTGACGGGTGTGGAGATGTTCAAGAAGATGCTGGACGAGGGCCAGGC
>SKSF01000004.1 GCA_007118095.1 Dehalococcoidia bacterium | reverse complement strand
TGCTTCGCAATGCATCGATATTCGACGATGGCCCCGGGAGCTTCGTCAGCGGCCTCGACCTCGCATGCGCGGACGGCAACATCGTCGCGTTCGGGCACAACATCCCGGCGCCGGACGGCGCTACGGTCATCGACCTGGACGGCGCATACGTCCTCCCCGGGCTGATCGATTGCCACGTGCACCTGGTGAGCTCCGGGGCGCCGCAGGCCCTCACCGAAAGCCAGCACGAGCACCCGCATATCCGCGCCATCAAAGCGGCCCAACATGCGGAACAGACCCTGGCGGCCGGCTTCACCACGGTCCGGGACCTCGGGGCACCCGGGCACCTGAACGTCCACCTGGCTGACGCGGTGGCGGACGGGACGATCAGCGGGCCACGCATCCTGGCGGCCGGGATGGGCGTCACGATGACCGGCGGGCACGGCCACGGGTTTATCGCGCGCGAAGCCGACGGCCCCGACGAGGTGCGCAAGGCGGTGCGCGAACAGCTCCGCGCGGGCGCGCGCGCCATCAAGCTCTTCGCGAGCGGGGGCGTGATGACGCCGGGGGTGGATCCGCGCTCACCGTCGTTCAGCGAGGACGAGCTGCGGGCAGGCGTGGAAGAAGCCCACAAAGCGTTCCGTGTGGTTGGCGCTCACGCGCAAGCGACAGCGGGGATCAAGAACGCGATCCGGGCGGGTGTGGATTCGATCGAACACGGGGTATGGCTTGACGAGGAAGCGATCGGGCTGATGGTCGAGCACGGCACATACCTGGTGCCAACGCTGACCGCGCCACACCACATCGCGCACGGTGGCCTGGACGCCGGCATACCCCCGTATGCGGTCGAGAAAGGCTGGCAGGTGCTGCAGGCGCACATCGACAGTTACCAGGCGGCACTGCGGGCCGGTGTGCGGGTTGCGATGGGCACCGACCAGGGGACACCAATGAACCGGCCAGGCCAAAACGCCCAGGAGATCCTGAGGCTGGCAGAATACGGGCTGAAGCCGGAGGAGGCGATCCTCGCAGCTACCGCGCGGGCGGCTGACCTGCTCGGGCTCGCCGAAGAATGCGGGCGCATCCGCGAAGGGCTGGCGGCAGACCTGGTGGTGCTGGCACGTGACCCGCTGGCGAACCTCACGGCGCTGGCGGAGCCACAGGAGTTCGCGGGCATCGTGAAAGGCGGCACGCAGGTACGCTGGAGGACAACGCACACAACGGGAGGCACAGGTTGAGCCAACTGCGGAAGGTGATTGAACGGGCCCAGCGCGGCGAAGGGCCGCGGCTGGGATTTGGCGCATCGACACACGTGAAGCCGCGCGCGCTCGCAATAGGGATGATCGCTCTCGATGCCGATGGGGCCCGGCAGGCCGTCGAGGCCGGGGCAGACTTCGTCCTGTTCCGGGCGCAGGACACTGCATCGGCGGTCGAAGCCATCAAGGGCTCCAGTGACACAAAAGCGCCGCTCGGCGCATGGCTTTCGAACGTCGGGGCCGACGACGCGCAGCAATTGACCGAGGCTGGCGTTGACTTTGTCGCGTCATCGCTGGAAGGGACCCGCGCCGACGCGCTGGACTCAGACCAGGTTGGCCATGTGCTCGCGGTGACGGCGGACATCGACGACACGACACTCCGGACGCTGGGCGCCCTCGGTCTCGAAGGAATGTTCGTGAAACGGCCCGAAGGCGAAATGACACTGCAGAACCAGGTGGAGTTCGCGCGGCTGTCAGTGCTCTCCGGGCTTGAACTGTTTGTAAGCACATCGGCCGACGTATCAACCGGCGAACTGCGCGTCCTGCGCGACTCGGGCGCTGTGGCGGTGATCGCAACGGAGGACAGCTCGGCGGAGGCACTGCACGGTCTGAACGAACGGCTCCGAACCATCCCGCCGCGCCGGGCGGGTTCCCGCGGGAACGACACCCCGCTGCTGCCAACAATGGCCCGGAACAGCGAGGAAGAAGAACACGAGCACGACGAGTAAGGACACGCGATGACACAGCTCAGCACGGAACAGCAGGGGGCGGCATTGCTGTGCCGATTTTCGAATCCTCCGGAAGGGTACATGGACAGCGACACGATACCGGAGCTGGAAGCCCTGCTAGACCGTGTCGAGCAGGACGAGAGGATCCGGGTCGTCATCTTCACCGGCGGGCTCCCCGGCATCTTCATTCGGCACTACTCGGTGGTCGAACTGGAAAGGCTGTCGCGGAACCTGCGCGAACGCGGATTCGAGCTCGACCCGGAGCGCCCGGCGCCGGAATCGGCATTACACGCGGCCTTCCGGCGCGTCTCGGAACTGCCGAAGCCTACGATAGCCGCGATTAACGGCACGGCGATGGGCGGCGGATTCGAATTCGCGCTGTGCTGCGATATCCGCATTTCTGAGGATGGGCCGTATTCACTGGGCCTGCCCGAGATCAACATCGGCATCCTGCCTGGCGCGGGCGGGACGCAGAAGCTTGCCCGACTGGTGGGGACGGCACGTGCGATGGAAATGATCCTGCGCGGAAGGACCGTGACGCCGGCCGAGGCGTTGGACCTCGGCATGGTGCACGAGATGGCGCCCGCCGGGCTCGTCGTCGACCGGGCACTCGAGTATGCGAGCGAGCTCGGACGGAAGTCGCCGCTCGCGACCAGGCACATCAAGGAGCTGGTGCGGACGGCGACGGACATGTCAATCAATGACGGCCTCCAGAAGGAGCGGACGCTCTTTCTCGACCTGCTCGTGTCCGACGAGGCACTCGATCTTATGTCGCAAATGAACCAGGGTGTGCGTGACATCCGCGACCCGTGACGAACGGCCGGCGCCAGCTGCGTTTCGCCGGCTGCTCATGCGCTGGTACCGGGCAAACGGCCGCCACGACCTGCCGTGGCGGCTCACACGCGACCCGTATGCAGTACTCGTGTCCGAGGTGATGCTGCAACAAACGCAGGTCGACCGCGTGAAGCCGTACTTCGTGGATTGGATGGAACGGTGGCCGGACGCGGCGTCGCTGGCGGATGCGGAACCGGCGGAGGTGATCCGGGCGTGGGCGGGGCTCGGGTACAACCGGCGCGCGCTGAACCTCCACCGCGCCGCCGTCAAGGTGACCGACCGTTTCGAAGGCCGCGTGCCCACCGATGAGGACACGCTGAAGACACTGCCGGGTATCGGGCCGTATACAGCGGCAGCGGTCCACTGTTTCGCGGGCGAGCGGCGCACGCCGGTGCTGGATACGAACACAGGGCGCGTCATTGCCCGGGCACGGCTTGGCGCGGCCGATATGCGGACAGCGGGGGACCGCAGGACGCGGGAAGCTGCGAGCGAACTCTTGCCATCGCGAGGCGCCCGGGATTGGAACCTGGCACTCATGGACCTGGGCGCGATGGTGTGCACGGCCCGGAAGCCCGCGTGCGACCGCTGCCCCTTGCGAAATGGATGCGCATGGCTGCTGGCAGGTTCACCCGTGGCAGAGGGGGCAGGCGCAGCAGCGGTGCGCTTCGAAGAGACGGCGCGATTCGCCCGGGGGCGCATCGTGGACGCATTGCGCGAGCGGGATGCCATGGAAACGCTGGAGATCGCCGATCTGCTTCCCGGCGCACACGCGGCGAACGTCGACACGTACCTGGGGGGACTGGAGCGGGACGGGTTGATCGAGAGGCTGCCGGGGACGGAGCGGTCGTGGCGGCTGCCGGGCAAGGCTACGGGAAGATGAGCATCGCGTCGCCGAAGCTGTAGAAGCGGTACTCCTCGGCGACCGCCTGCCGGTAGGCCTCAAGCATGAACTCCGTGCCGGCAAACGCGCACACGAGCATGAGCAGCGTGGAACGCGGCAGGTGGAAGTTTGTGACGAGCGCATCGACCGCGTAGAAATCGTCGCCGGGGAGCAGTTTGAGCGATGTCCAGCCGGCGTACGGCTCAATCCGGCCACGTTCGCGCGCGACATGTTCGAGCGTGCGGACCACCGTTGTGCCGATTGCCACGACGCGGTGGGCTTCCTCCTGCGCCGTTCGGATAATTGTCGCCGACTCACCGGGGAGGGTGACGTGCTCGGCGTGCAGCGCGTGATCGCGCGGGTCGTCGGCCTTCACCGGCTGGAAAGTGCCCGGCCCGACATCCAGGGTGAGGTCTGCGAACCGGTGCCCGGCCTGTTTGAGCTGTTCGACGAGGGCCGGGGTGAAGTGCAGGCCCGCCGTGGGAGCGGCGGCGCTCCGGGCGTCGCGGCTATAGACGGTCTGGTAGCGTTCGGGGTCGCCGGCGTACCCGGTAATGTAGGGCGGCAACGGCACCTCGCCGGCGGTGGCGGGGTCGATGTCGCCGTGGAACCGGAGGACAACGAGGTCATCGCGCCGTTCCGCCACCGTCGCTTCGACGGGCCCGTCTGCAGTTTCGAAGCGGAAGATGCGTCCTTGCACCGCCTGGCGCGCCGGCCGCATGAGCACCTCCCATTCACGGGACTCGCACTCGCGTACGAGAAGGGCTTCGATGCGCCCACCGGTGTCCGCGCGTTCGCCGTAGAGTCGGGCAGCCATCACCCGCGTGACGTTGCGGACCAACACGTCGCCGGGTGAGAGGAGCGCCGGGAGGTCACGGAAATGGTGGTGTTCGACAGTTCCCGCCGAGCGGCGCAGGACCATGAGGCGAGCGGCATCACGGGGCTCGACCGGTTGCTGCGCCACCAGGTCAGGCGGGAGTTCGAAGTCAAAATCAGCGGTACGCATGGCAGCATACCGAGCATTGCGCCTTCACGTGGCGCAGTCTAGGGTAATTCGACGAGGTGCACGTGTCCGATTCGGAACGCTCAAGCCATGAACGAGTCGAAGGCCAGCGGATCGAGTGGTACTCGACCGAGGCGGCCGACATCGACCGCAGTGCGGTGAACTCCCTGGACGCGCGGGACGCGACCGTGACGCGCGCCATCGTGAACCGCCTCCAGTCAGAAGACGCCGACATCGCGCAGTCGGCTGTGGGCTCGGCAATGTTCGACCGCGGCACCATTCGCGAGTCGAATGTGGGCGCTATCGCAGGCCGTTCGGTGGCGTGCGATGAGGTGCGCGTCGGTGTGCTGGCGGCCCCGGTCGTCCGGGGCGAAGTGCATACGTGGCTGGACCTGCGCGCGGCGTTCGCGATCGGTTTCGGCATTGCCGTGGGGAAGCTGCTCATCGGCGCTGCTGCACTCATCATTCGACGAGTGTCACGTTGACCTGGCGCTGATTCGCGTCATCGGTCCGGAGCTGACCGCAGGCGGCAGCAATCTCCGTCCCTTTTTCAACCCGTACTGTGCAGTTGATACCCGCGTCCCGCAGGATGCGCTCGAATTCGAGCACGCGTTTCCGGGCCGGGCGACCGTATCCCCCTGCCGTCGGGTTCACCGGGATGAGGTTTACGTGTGTCCGCCGCCCGCGGAGCAGAGTAGCGAGCTCGCTGGCAAGCTCGGGCGAGTCGTTCACGCCGTCGATAAGCGCGTATTCGAAGGTGACGCGGCGGCCGGTGGCGTCGAAATAGCGCGAGGCGGCGTCGAGCAGGTCGCGGACGGAGGTCGGCCCGGCGGTCGGGACGAGCTCCTGGCGAAGCTCTTCGTTCGGGGCATGAAGCGAGATGGCGAGCCCGACCTGCAAACCTTCCGACGCGAGCCGGTCGATGGAGCGGACAACGCCAACGGTAGAAACCGTGATGTGGCGCTGACCCAGCCCAAAGGCACGGGGGTCCGTCAGAATGCGGATGGCGCGGATGGTCTCAGCGTAGTTGGCCAGGGGTTCGCCCATACCCATGAACACCACATTGGTGACGTGTTCGCCGCGTTCGCGCAGGAAACGGGCGAAGTGAAGCACCTGTGCGACGACTTCGCCGGCAGTCAGGTTGCGTTCGAATCCCATCTGGCCGGTGGCGCAGAAGACGCATCCCATCGCGCAGCCTGCCTGCGTCGAAACGCAGACCGTCGAACGGGGGTGCTTTCCTTCCTCGGGGTATTGCATAAGCACTGCTTCGACCAGGGTGCCGTCGCCAAGGCGCAGAAGTGACTTCGTCGTCTCGCCGTCGTCGCTGACGACCGTGCGGATGACGGGCAGCAGACCGGTTTCCCAGCCCTCGGACTGGAGCTGTTCACGAGCCTGCGCAGGCCACTGGCGAATGTTGGCGACGTCTTCGACGCATTCGCGGTGCACTGCCTGGAGGAGCTGGTCGGCACGGTACCGGGGGAGGTCCATACGCGAGGTTAGCTCATCGACTTCCGCGGGGAGGAGTCCACCAAGGAGTGTCATCGGAGTCCTACTTTCGACTGGAGGCGGTCGCGTTCGCCGTTGAGGAAGTCGCGGCCCCGCATCCGCCGGGCACCCTGCCGCTGCACCTCTTCGAGCACGAGCAAGCCGTCGCGGAAGGCGATGGCGGGTTCGCGGTCGCGAACGACAAGGTCGCCCGGCGCGGCATCCCCGGCATCCGGTTCGACGCGGGCTTTCCAGATGCCCAGCCGGTATTCGCCATAGGCAACGAACGCGCCGGGCCATGGGTTATACGCGCGCACGGCACGCTCGGCCTCCCCGGCGGTCATTCCGGCCGCGAGGTGGCCATCTTCCTTCTTGATGAGCGAGCAATAGGTTACCTGTGACTCGTCCTGTTCGTGAGGGGCGATTTCGCCGTCGTACCAGCCCGGGAGCGTTTCGACGAGCAATTCCGCGCCGCGTTCGGCAAGCCGCGTTTCGAGTGACCCGGCGGTGTCGGCCGGGTCGATGGGGACCTGCGTCGCCGAAACGATGGGGCCGGCGTCCATCTTCTGGACGACCTCCATGATGGTCACGCCCGTTGCGTGGTCCCCCGCCAGGATCGCGGATTCGATCGGGGAGGCGCCACGCCAGCGCGGCAAGAGCGACGCGTGCACATTCAGGGCACCGCGCGAAGGGATCTCGAGAATCGTGCGGGGGATGATCTTGCCGTAGGCGGCGACTACCAGGACATCGGGGGCTGCGTCACGAATTCGCTGCAGCGTCTCCGCCTTCTTGAGGGTCTCGGGCTGGAAGACCGGAAGGCCAAGTGATTCGGCCAGGACCTTCACGGGCGGCGGCGTGAGCTTCGAGCCGCGGCCGGCTGGACGGTCGGGCTGTGTGATGACCAGCGGCACCAGGTAGCCCGCGCTGTTAAGCGCCCTGAGCGTTGGCTCGGCAAACGTTGGCGAACCCATGAAAACGACGCGGGTACCGGTGGGGTCCATACTTCGACCCTACCTCAGGCGAGGCGTCAAGATCGACGCCATTCGTGGACGGCGGCAAACCGCAGGTGTGCCCTGGGCAGGAACTCGGAAACAGCGCCGTCGATGGCTTCAGCCTGCGCGTAGATGAAATGGGGGTAGGCGATGACGACGCTGGGCACGGCGCGGTCCCATACCTCCTGGAACTGCGTGTACATGTCGAGCCGATCCCCGGTGTCTGGATTGCGCCGGCCTTCTTCGATGAGCCGGTCGGCGACGGGGTCGGAGTAGTTAGCGATATTCAGCCCGGCGGTACCCATCTGCGAGCTGTGCCACGCGAAGTAGGGGTCGGGGTCGACACCCTGGTCCCAGCCTGCGACTGCGGCTTCGTACCGGCGCTCCTGCAGGAAGTCGCGCCGGAGCACGGTGAACGAGGTACTGGCAACGGTGGCACGGATGCCGAGGGGTTCGAGCTGTTCCGCGATCTCCTGGGCCGTCGCGAGGCGTATGGGATCACTATCGGTTCGGATGGTGAGCCGGAACTCCGAGCCGAGCCGCACCCGGACGCCGTTTTCCTCACTCTCCTCCCAGCCGGCTTCGTCGAGGAGCTCCCGGGCAACTTCGAGCGCGCTTTCATCTGTGCCAGTGACTTCGTACTGCCCATCATGGGCCCACGAACCCGGGGGGATGGGGAGCGAGGAGGGCGTCGCGGCGCCGCCGAAGACAGAATCGACGATGCCCTCACGGTCCACGGCGAGGGCGATCGCCTGCCTTACACGCGGGTCCCGGAAAAAAGCGGCGGCGTCGTTGTTGAGGTAGAGGACGAGATGGGCCGCGCGCTGGAATCCCTGGACGGTTGTCCCCGCGAGACTCTCGAGCCGCTCCAGTTGCCCTTCACGAGGTGCCGATCGGAGGAAGAGCCCGTCAATGTCGCCTCGCTCAAGCGCGGCGATGGCTTCTCTTTGGTCGGGGTAGAACCGGAAACGGAACTTGTCGATGCCGGGGCTGCCGAGGTGGTACCGGCTGTTTGCCGAGAGCACCGCTTCATTCGCATCGAGCGATTCGAGCTGGTAGGGGCCAGTGCCAACGGGGGAGAAATTGAACCCGGCATCGAAAAGCCCGTCTGGACCAGCCTCTTCGAGACGATGGGCTGGGAGGATGCCGAGGGTCGCGTCCCGCGCAAGGAACGGCGCAGAGGGCTCGGGGAGGTGAAAGCGCACGGTGTGGTCGTCGGGCGCCTCGACCTCGACATCTTCCCAGCGCGCCGCCAGTTCGCCATCGCCCCTGAATCCTGAGCCAAGGATGGCCTCGACAGTGAAGACGACATCACGGGATGTGAACGGCTCGCCATCGTGCCAGCGCGCATCCTCGCGCAGCGGGAAGGTGTACGTCAGACCATCAGCGCTTATGTGGGGTTCGGAGTTTGCGAGGTCGGGCAGCACCTCACCGCCAGGTCCAATCCGCATGAGACCGGAGAAGACGAGCTGTGAGAGGTCCTGGTCGACGTCGTTCCCCGCGGCATAGAGCGGATTCACACGCTGCCAGGTCCCGGTGACGCCCTCCGTGTATGTGGACGAGCGCTGCATGACACCAGGTTCATCGCCGGCGACACCCATGTAGAAGGCTGCGCCGGCGATGACCGCGATGCCAACAATGCCGAGGCCAAGGAAAAGGGGAAGGCGCGACGGGGTCGTGCCGGGAGCTGCCATATGGCTGGCCTAGCGCTGAGATTGAACGCTCAAAAAGGACACGAAGATGAAGATGATGATGAGGAGGATGGTCGCCTGGAAGAGAGTCCTTTCGACCCCTCGCTTGGTGCGGAAGGAGGACCCGGACGACATACCGCCCAGCGCGGCACCAAAGCCCGACCCCTTTACCTGGAGAAGGACGGAGCCGATGAGCAGCACGGAAACAAAGATCTGCAAGAAGTTCATTAACATGGATAACTACCGGGAGACGAGCACGGTGCTCTCGTTCGCCTGGCCCGGAGAGCGACCGTTGGGTGACTGTTTCCCATCGTACAAGCGCATAATCGTAGCCGCGAGCTTGGCCGGGTCATGCCGGTAACGATTTTCTTCAGCCACCAGGTCGCATTCGACGATGCGGACATTACTGTACGTGGCAGCATCCGGGCGCCGGACCGCTACCGGCGTGGAATGCCAGGCTTCCGGCAACTCGGGCGCGATATTG
Organism: Dehalococcoidia bacterium; assembly: GCA_007118095.1. Lineage (GTDB taxonomy): Bacteria > Chloroflexota > Dehalococcoidia > Tepidiformales > Tepidiformaceae > SLAK01. Next base: position 23,481 of record SKSF01000004.1, on the reverse strand, counting down.
TTGTTCGCAAGCACGGTGTTGATAAGCCCGGCCCCGACGTTCGTCTCGATGGCGCGGAGGTGGTCCGAAACGGTGAAGCCGTCGGTCTCGCCATGCTGGGTGGCAACGTTGCAGACGAAGACGGTCTGCGCGGTGGTGGTTTCGAGCGCCTTGCGGATGCCGGGGACCAGGAGGTTGGGCATCACGGAGGTGTAGAGGCTGCCCGGGCCGATCACGATCACGTCGGCGTCGAGGATAGCGTGGACAGCGTCGGGGTGCGCTTCGACGTTCGGCGGGTTGAGGAAGAGCTCCTGGATGGCGCCGCCCTGTTCGGTGATGTTGTGCTCGCCGTAGACGTATTCGTCCTCGAGGGTTCGGGCACTGAGCGTCACGTTTTCGAGCGTTGAGGGCAGGATGGCGCCGCGCACATTGAGAACGCGGCTGGCCTCCAGGATGGCGCCTTCGAAGTTGCCGCTGACTTCCGTCATCGCGACGAGGAAGAGGTTGCCAAAGGAGTGCCCCTCCAGGCCAGTCCCTTCACGAAACCGATACTGGAACAGCCTGGACATGAGCGGCTCTTCTTCGGCAAGGGCGGCGATGCACTGGCGGATGTCGCCCGGCGCGACAATGCCGAACTCGCGCCGCAGGCGGCCGGTGCTGCCACCGTCGTCGGCGACGGTGACAATGGCGGTGAGATTGCTCGTGTAGTCCTTGAGGCCGCGGAGGAGGTTCGAAAGGCCAGTGCCACCCCCGATGGCGACAACTTTTGGCCCGCGGCTGAGGATGCGGCGGTTATAGATCGCCTGGACCATGGGGCCGTCGCTAGGCTGCGGACGGACGATGGCCCAGAGGAGTGACTGGTTGAGCTTGTAGACGCTGAGGGCAACGGTAAGGAGCGCGATACACATGAAGATCGCGCCACGACCCCAGTGTGGAATGAACTGCAGCGTTATGTAGTAGAATTCGCCGGGGAGAGTGTAGGTGAGGTATGCCTCGCGGAGCACGTAGGCAATACCGAGGGACATGAGCACTACACCAAGCATCAACAGGGCAAGCCATCGCTTGATGTGCATGCCAGGGTAGAGCCATTTCAGGGCGCTGTGCTGACGAATCCGCCCTAACATCGACAGCCGAGAGTATAGCAGGATGGAGCGGTACCGTTAGGGTGAGTGAACATTTTTATCCCAGCTCCTCAACCAGCAGTTCCTGCACGACCTGTGGATTGGCGCGACCACGCGTCGCCTTCATCACCTGGCCCACAAGGAACTTGACCGCTGATTCTTTCCCCGCCCGGTAGTCTCCGACTGCTTTCTCGTTCTCGCTGATCACCTTCCGTACTATTTCCGTCAGCTCGTCGCCCCCGCTTACCTGCGCAAGGCCGTCTGCTTCCACGATATCCCTGGCGCCGCGGCCGCTTTCGAGCATGGTGTCAAAGACCTGCTTCGCCACAGTGCCTGTAATCGTGCCGTCTTCGGCGAGCTGGATGAGCTCCGCGAGCCTCTCTGCTGAAACCGGGATGCTGGCAACATCGTTCCCGGTGGCGTTTGCCCACTCGGCAACGCTCCCCAGGGTCCAGTTCGCAGCGAGCTTCGCCGCCCGCTGGCGGTCGACGTTCAGCGCGTGCATGACGGCTTCGTAATAGTCGGCCCGGTCACGGGATTCGGTCAGCGTACTGGCCTCGTAGTCGCTCAAGCCAAGCTCAAGGAATCGGCGGTACCGTGCCTCGGGAAGCTCGGGAATGCGCTCACGGATGCGCTCCAGGTAGGCTTCGTTGAAGCGCATGGGCGGGAGGTCCGGCTCCGGGAAGTAGCGGTAGTCGCTCGCTTCTTCCTTGGTTCGCTGGGAGACCGTCTCCTGGCTTTCGTCGACCCACCCGCGCGTCTCCTGGACAATTCGCTCACCCGCGTTGAGGAGTCGCGCCTGGCGCTCGACTTCGAACGCGAGCGCGTCGTGGACCGCGCGGAAGCTGTTCATGTTCTTGATTTCGACCTTGGCGCCATATTCGGGCGCATCGACAGGCCGCAGGCTGACGTTTGCGTCGCAGCGGAAGTTACCTTCCTCCATGTTGGCGCGGCTGACGCCGATGTAGCGAAGGATCTGCCGAAGCCGCACGAGGTACTCGCGTGCCTCGGCTGGCGTGCGCATGTCGGGCTCGCTCACGATCTCCATGAGCGGCGTGCCGGAGCGGTTCACGTCAACAAGCGTGTAGCCTTCTCCCGTGGAGGCGTCGACACGATGGAGGAGTCGGGCGGTGTCCTCCTCCATATGGACGCGGGTGATGCCGACACGCTTGTGCTCACCGCCAACGGTGATCTCGAGCCATCCATCGTGGCAGACCGGGAGGTCATATTGCGATATCTGATACCCCTTCATCAGGTCGGGGTATGGATAGTTTTTGCGGTCGAATTTGCTAAACGGTGCGATCTGACAGTTGAGCGCCAGTCCCGTCATGACAATGGACTCGATAGCGCGCTCGTTTATCACGGGAAGCACGCCAGGGAGACCGAGGCAGACGGGGCACACGTGGGTGTTTGGTCCGGCGCCAGAGTAGTCGGCGCTGCATGCGCAGAACATCTTGCTGCGCGTGGTGAGCTGGGTATGTACTTCCAGCCCGATAATCGTCTCGTAAGCAGTAGCTACAGCAGTCACAGGCGGGGTAGCCTCCCTCCGAGGGCGCTCTCCGAGTATAGCAGTCAGTCTTCGAGGGACAATTTCAGCCCTGCAGCAGCGTTACCGTGGGAGCACCTGCCTCTACCCGGCCAATCCGCCAGAGTGGCAGCCCGTCATTTGCGAAGGCTGCTTCCAACTCGGGGGCGCGGCCTTCCGCAATAGCGAGCAGCAGCCCGCCAGACGTCTGCGGGTCGAACCCGAGCGCGAGGGCGTCTTCGTCGACATCGACGGGCAGACTCATGTTCGGCTCGACCCACGCGCGGTTGCGGCCCTCGCCACCCGTATGGAAACCCATGCGGCTGGCTTCGCGCGCGCCCGGCAGGGCCGGCAGGGTGGACAGGTCAACTGTGACAGCGACCGCGGAGCGCTCGGCCATTTCCCAGAGGTGGCCAAGCAAGCCGAACCCGGTCACGTCCGTGGCAGCACGGACACCTGCCGCGAGGGCGAGGTGTGATGGGTGGCGGTTGAGCTGAAGCATCGAATCGATGGCCCCCTCGATCCACGCGTCCTCGGCATGGCCGTTCCGCATCGCGGAGACCAGGCAACCGACGCCCAGCGGCTTCGTCACATACAGCAGGTCGCCGGGCTGGAGCCCCGACTTCACCATGAGCCGGTCCGGGTGAGCGATGCCAGTCACGCTGAGGCCGTACTTCGGTTCCTGGTCCCAGACTGTGTGGCCACCGGCGATGACACCGCCGGCCTCGGCAACCTTTTCGGCGCCTCCGCGCAGAATCTCGCCGATCACGCTGGCGTCCAGGTCTTCGGGGAAGGCCGCGACGTTCAAAGCCAGCGCAACTTCGCCGCCCATGGCGAAGACGTCCGACATGGCGTTCGCGGCGGCGATGGCGCCATAGGCGTATGGGTCGTCGACGATGGGGGAAAAGAAGTCAAGCGTAGCCACCACCGCTGTTTCCGCGTTGATGCGGTACACAGCGGCGTCGTCAGCGACGCTCGTCCCGACGAGGAGGTCGGGATGCGCCTCGCGATTAAACACACCAGCCAGCGGCGACAGGACCTGCGCCAGGGCCTCGGGGCCCGCCTTGGACGCTCAACCGCCGCAACTGGTGAGTTCAGTCAGCCGGACTGGCTTTTCACTCATGGACACATGCTAGCGGATACCCGGGGCAGTCGCCGCACCGACTGCCCCGGAACGGCACGGCGCGTACCATTGCGTTCGTGACCGATTTCGATGCGATCGTTGTTGGCGCCGGACCGGCCGGGAGTACCGCAGCGCGGGAACTGGCCGCGGGCGGGGCACGCGTCCTGGTCGTCGACCGGGCGGAGTTCCCGCGCTACAAAGCCTGCGGCGGCGGAATCCCCCTGCGCACCGAACGGATGCTGCCGTTCCCCATCGATAGCGTCGTCGAGGATTCGGTCCGGTTCCTCGATGTCGCGTGGCGGGGGAGCATGCGGTTCGTGCGCGATTCGGGGACGCCGTTCGCGCACATGGTCATGCGGGACCGCTTCGACGCCCTCTTGCTCGAACATGCACAGAAGGCGGGCGCGGAGTTCCGCCCCGGCACGACGATTCGAAACGCCAATGAGAATGGGGCTGTCACCGTCGAAGCGGCGGACGGCTTCACCGCGACCGCCGGCCTCGTCGTTTGCGCCGACGGCGCCCATTCGCCAGTGGGCAAGATGCTGGGGATGGGATATGACATCGCGGAATGTGGGGCGTGGGAAGTGGAAGTGCGCGGCGCCGAACGGCAGCAGGGATACGAGGCGCGGGCGCTGATCGAGCTGGGGTTCCGCCCCTGGGGTTATGCATGGCTCTTCCCGAAGGCGTCCGTCCTTTCGATCGGCATCGTGCTGCCGCGCGAACAGGCCAGCCGGATGAAGGGTGTGGTGCGCCGGTACATCCGCCGCCTGGGACTCGAGGGGCACGAGGTAGACATCGCCCGTGGACACAAGATCCGCTTCCGCCGGGGGAACGAGCGCATCGTTTCGAGCCGGGCGCTGCTTGCCGGGGACGCGGCCGGCCTGGCCGACGAGTTCACCGAGGAGGGCATCAGCTATGCGGTGCACTCGGGACGCCTTGCCGCGCGGAACGGGTTGCGTGCCCTCGGCGGCGGCGACATCCGGCAGTACCAGCGCGACATCGACGCGGAGGTGATGCCCGAGCTGCGGGCGGCGAGGGTCATCGGGTACATGTTCTATGGCATGTTGTCGCGGAATCCCCGGCCCTGGATGTTCGCCAGCGCCCGGCTGCCGTTCCTGTGGCGCGCGTTCTTCGCGGTGCAGCGTGGTGATTCGACCTATGCACGCGAGCTCCAGCAGATGCCGGGGCTGTGGCGTGTGGCGGAAAGGATGATGGGGCCCGCGTGACGCTGACCGCTGACGAGGTAATGGAAGCGCTCGAGCCCGTATACGGGCGGCCCGAGGCGCGGCCACACCACGACCCGCTTTCAGAGCTCGTGCTCACCATCCTGTCGCAGAACACCGCCGACACGAACAGCGGCCGGGCATTCACGCAGCTCATGCGGCAGTACCCCTCGTGGGATGCGCTCGCTGACGCCCCGACCGAAGAGGTCATCGATACGATCCGGGCAGGCGGGCTGGCGCAGCAAAAGGCGCCGCGCATCCAGCAGGTGCTTCATGCGGTGCGGGAACGGTCGCCCTCGTGGGACCTGGACTTCCTGCGCGAGACGAGCCTGGACGAGGCGCGCGAATGGCTCCGGTCGCTCCCCGGGGTGGGACCGAAGACGGCGGCCTGTGTGCTCCTGTTCGCGCTCGCGTTGCCGGCAATGCCGGTGGACACGCATGTGGAGCGGGTTGCCAAGCGACTGGGGCTCATCCCGTCGAAGATGAACGCGGAACGCGCCCACGATGCGCTCGCGGAGATGGTGAACCCTGGAGACTACTACCGGTTTCACATGCTGCTTATCAAGCACGGAAGGCGCACCTGCACCGCACGCAAGCCGGCGTGCGACCGGTGCCCGCTGGTGGACGTTTGTCCCTCTGCTGCGCCGGAAACAGCGACGGCAACGAAAGTGGGATGACGCTGAGCGTACCAGCGAGGCCACAGGCGTTTTCTCGAGCGCACCGGAGAGGGGTACACTCGAGAGGGTGCCGTCTGCACACATTTGAAAGGCCGGGGTGGCGAAATGGCAGACGCAGTGGACTTAAACTCCACGGACTTCGGTCGTGTGGGTTCGAATCCCACCCCCGGTACCAGTCCCACCAGGGTGGAAACGGCCGGGCAGGTGGTCGCGGTCTGCCGGAGCGACGCACACACCATGAGCAAGCCGGCCGTGGCGCAGATTGAGCTCGTTGCGGGCATTGGCGTGGAGGGTGATGCGCACGCCGGGACAACTGTGAAGCACCGCTCGCGCGTCGCCCGCGACCCTTCGCAGCCGAACCTGCGCCAGGTGCACCTCGTGCACGCTGAGCTCTTCGACGACCTTGCCAGCGACGGCTTCGCAGTGAGCCCGGGGCAGATGGGCGAGAACATCACTACCCGCGGCATCGACCTCCTCGCGCTCCCGGCGGGGTCCCGCCTGCACCTGGGGGAAGCGGCAGTGGTGGAGATTACTGGCTTGCGGAATCCCTGTGCTCAACTCGACGGCATCCAGCCGGGCCTGATGGAAGCTGTCCTTGAACGGCATCCTGACGGGTCTCTCACGCGGAAGGCTGGCGTGATGGCCACCGTGGCGCGCGGCGGGACGATCCGTTCCGGTGATGCTGTCGCCGTTGTGCGTCCCGAGGGCACCTGGGCACCGTTGGGGCCGGTTTGACCACCCTCGGTCGTGGCCCATCGGTCCGTTGAGGGATTCGTAGAGCGGGTCGAGTCCGCCGTCAGCGGCCTGCGCTTGCCACGGATTCGGAAGACACCATGCCTGCGATGCGCGAGCCTCGCACCTATTCTGAGAGCAACAGTGCCAGCCGCAGGCCGAAGATGCTGCCACCTCCCTCGCGCGCCCGCGCCCAGACTTCACCGTGCTGTGCTTCAGCCAGCAAGCGACAAACGCTGAGACCAAGCCCAACGCCGCGAGTCTTCCCCTCGACGGTGGCGGACCTGAAGAAGGACTGGAAAACCCGCTCTCGCTCAGATGGCGGGATCCCGGCGCCCTGGTCCTCGACAAGCAGGACGCCATCGTCGCCATCGCGTTCGACACGAACGTTGATGGGTGTGCCGGCGGGGCTGTACTTGTCTGCGTTGCTGAGGTAGTTGGTCAAGATTTGTTCGATGTATCCCACGTGGGCGAGCACGGGCGGCAGTTCGGAGTCAGCCGTGAGCCGAACGTCGCGATCCTGGAGCCTGAGCCCGGCGCGCCGTAGCATTCCCGGCACCACGCGCTGGAGAAGGATCGGCTCCAGGGGGAGGCGTTCAGCGCCCTGTTTGAGCGCCAACATGTTGTTGATCGTGCTCTCCAGGTGGTGCGATTGCTCTTGAATCGCACCAATGGTTTGCTCCAGTTCGTCCTCCGACAACGCGTCGAACCGCTCCGCGAGCATATCGGCATTGCCGCGGATGAGCGTCAGGGGAGTGCGCAGCTCGTGCGAGATGAGGCTGGTGAGCTGCTCCTGGACCTCCAGGGCCCGATCGACCTCCACACGGTCCGCCATTTCAGCACGCTTCCGCTCGGTGAGGTCGTACATGAGCCAGCGGACGCTGGCTTCGTCGAGGGGCGAACGATTGAGCCGAATCTCTACGGTAATTTCTCCGCCGCCCGGGCCCAGGACGTTTACCTCGACCTGCCGCGGCAGGCCCGTTTCGCGCAACTCTCGTAGTGCCTGCCGCACGGTCCTCCGCTCCGCGATGGAGAAGAGCACGAACACCGGCTGCATCAGCAGAGCCTCGCGCGCACGGCCCGAGAGTTCGAGTACCGCGCGGTTCAGCTCTTCGATGTTCCCCTGCCCGTCTGTGAGCAGGTAGCCCACGGGGGCGTTGTCGAAGAGGTCGCGAAAGAGGCGGCGCTCCCGGTCGAGGACATCGTACGAGCCCTGGAGCTCTTCGTTTTGAGCGCGTAGCTCTTCTTCAGCGACATGCAGTTCTTCGAGAGCGGTGCGCAGCTTTTCGCCGACTTCTTCCCCGAACTCAACTGTCAGCGCTGGATTCTCCAGGCCAAGCTCGTGCGCCAGGTTCTGCCTGGCTCGTTTGAGCCGCTCGTCCATGTCCTTCTCCAGTTGAGGCCTCGGCCGACCGAATCCCCATACGCTAGTAACGGCCAGTCACCGCAGACGATGGTCGAACGCCCCTCATTCGAGGCGTCTACTGACCATAATGCCCCCCAGCCCACGGTTGCAATCGGAATATGAACCTCGCGCTCGGCCTGGTCATCCGTTGGCGTCGATCGCGATGATTGCGCCGGCGACATCCTCCGACGCATGGCGACGGGCGGTAACACCGACGCGGCATTCGACTTCGCGGCCCCGGCGGTTGATGGCGGAGACGGTCAGTTGGTGAGGCTCGCCAGGCTCTGTCAATGCCTGCCGGATCGCGTGTATGAGCTGTTCCACGGGAAGCCCAATGTCGAGACTGGGGAGGTAGCGGCCTTTGGCTTCCTCTTCGCGCAGGCCCCACTGGTCACGGGCGGCATGGTTCCATATCTCCACCCGCATCTCACTGTCGACCACGATGACGGCGGATAGCAGGCTGGCCAGGATGGACTCGAGGAACTCTTTGGTCGTGTCCAGGGCCTGTGCCTTCTCGTTTAAGTCAGTATTGAGGGACTCGAGCTCGTCGTTCGACGACTGGATCTCTTCGTTCATGGTTTCGAGCTCTTCGTTCGTCGACTGGAGCTCCTCGTTGGTCGTTTCCAGTTCCTCGACAGTGGACTGGAGTTCCTCGTTGGTCGTTTCGAGTTCTTCGTTCGTCGATTGGAGCTCTTCGAAGACGGTGCTGAGCTCAGCCCGGGAGCGTTCGAGTTCAGACTCGGTCTCGACGTGTGCAGTGACGTCCTTGAACACGATCTTGGCACCAAGAAACGTGCGTTCCTCCACCAGCGGCAACACTACAACCCTGTACCAGCGGTGCTCGCCTCCTGATTGCATTGCCACGTTGTCAATGTTCGTTGGTTGCATTTCGCGCGAAACGCGCTCAAGGATGGAACGGAGCTCGATGGGCCGGTACGAAAACTCCAGGTCCTGTATTGGCCGGCCAAGGTCTCGCGCACCCAGGCCGAAGAGTTCGCGCGCTTTCTGGTTCGCGAAGGCGAGCCCACCCCGCGCAGTAACGACAACCTGCGCATCGGGATCGATATCGAGCATGATGTCGGCAATGCGCGAATCCATAGTGGAGCCCTGGTCACCGGGCATCCGCATTGCATCAGCAAGAGCAGGCAGGACACGGTTGCGGCGGCTCTCGCCGGGCGCTTTCCGGAAGATGCGGTACTTTGGCGCCATCGCTTCGACTTCCATGTGGCCGGTCATCATGGTCTCGGCTTTCCCCAGGAAGAGGTAGCCACCGTCCCTGAGCGCGAAGATGAAATTCTGGAGCACTCGTTGCTGCGATTCGGCGTTGAAATACATGAGCGTGTTGCGGCAACAGAGCAAGTCAAGCCGCGATATGGGAGCATCGCGCAGGAGGTCGTGGCGCCCAAAGATGACAGCCCGCCGCAGATCGGGATGGAAGTTGAAGGCCTCGTTGTTCCCGATGAAGTATTTTTCACGCAGTTCGGCCGGGAGCGTCTCCGCGAGCTGCCGCGCGTCGTAGGTCGCGTGGCGGGCAGTGCTGAGCGCATCCTCGTCGACGTCAGTCGCATAGATCTTCAGCCGCCGGACCGTCTCGTCCACGCCCATGGCCTCGGCAAAAACCATAGCCAGGGTGAATGCTTCTTCGCCGGACGAGCATCCAGCACTCCAGACGCGGATTGCGTCCGAAGGCGCCCGGGACTCGATGATCTTCGGCACAACTTCGCGCTGCAGGTACTCCCACGCATCCGGGTCGCGGTAGAACGCGGTGACGTTGATGAGCAGCGTGTCGAGCAGGCGGCCGAATTCGCCCGGGTCGGCTTCAAGCCGGTCCTTGTAGGCGTCGAAACTGTCGATGTGCAGGTTCTCCATGCGCACCCGCGTCCGGCGCATGACAGTGGAACGCTTATACGCAGTGAAGTCGAGGCCACGCGTGTTGGCCAGGTATTCAAGTAATTCTTCGAACCGGGGGTCGGGCTCGTTGCTCACTTGTTGCTCCGGCTTGTCACGATGTCGAGGAGCCGGGCGGCGATGTCCTGTAAGGGCAGAACTTCATCGACGGCGTCACGGTCTATCGCGGCTTTGGGCATCATGAAGTGTTCGGAGGTCTCTTTGTCGGAACAGAGGACAGTCCCGCCAGCTTCCCGGATACGCATCGCCCCGTCGGCCCCGTCACTGCCCGCGCCACTAAGGACGACGCCTATGGTCCCGGGACCATAGGTGTCGACTGCGGAGGCAAACAGGACGTCGGCCGACGGCCGGCTGAAGTGAACGCGTGGCTCATCAGTCAGCCGCATGCACCCTTCCTCGTCGACTGTCAGGTGCCAGTCGGGTGGCGCCATGTACGCGTGGCCGGCCTGGGCTCGCTCGCCGTCACGGGCTTCCGTGACCGTCAGGGCGGTCGCGCTGGAGAGTATGCGAGCGAGCCGGCTGGGGTGGTCTGGCGCGAGATGCTGAACGATGAGGATAGGTAACGCGAAATCGGACGGAAGGCCTCCCAGCAGTTCCCGCAGCGCAGACAACCCTCCCGCTGAGGTGGCAACAGTGATTATTCCGGGCGGTGGCGATTGATCGTTCTGTTCTGCGGACATCTACGTCCGACTATACTAAGGACCCCGCACGAGGTCTTCAGGAAATGGGGCTTCGAAGGGGTGATGGGCGTTGTCATCACACCGTCGTGCGACGACGATCAGTCCTGGCCCATCGGTTCGTTGAGCGATTCGTAGAGCAGGTCGACTTCGTCGTCAGCGGCATGGCGTAGCTGTGTCGCGAGCGCACGGAGGCGGCGCGACAGGCCAGGGTCGACCGTACCGGACCCGGCGTCCTGTGCTTCCCAGAGGTCCACAAGAAGGCGGGCCTGTGCCGCTTCGAGGTGTTCCAGGGCGTGTAGCAGCCGCGGGTGCTCGGTCGTTATATCCGCGCCGAGCCCAATGCCACCGGCGAGCGAGTCGAGATGCCGTTCGAGCGCCAGGGTGCTGGCCCGCACGGCGTGGCGGATGTCCCTCCGCCAGGCGGGACCGTCAACAGCCTCGGCGGCGGCGCGTTCGAGCAGCTCGGCTGCTTCGTAGAGTGGTTCGCGGCGGTGCGCGGTAGTGGATTCGGGACCGGTCACGTTGCCTCCCCGTGTAGTGGTATCACCAAGTATGCGATCCCGGCGCAAGCCCGGTCAGAAGATGCACCGGCCGGCGGGACGCGTAGACTACGGTGTTGGCCGCCGGGCACAGTGCCCGAAGTCCGGGCCACGGGAGCAGACACGTGGGCGTGAAGCTGAAGAAAGACTCGATCGACCTCGGCATTGTGGTGAATGACGGTGAGGCAGCACTGAAGTTCTACCGGGATACACTCGGGTTCGAACACGTGCAATCGAATCCCATGCCCGGCGGTGGCGGCGGGACGATGCATCGCCTGCTGTGCGGCACGAGCCTGATCAAGGTAGTAGTGCCCGAATCGCCCATCGGCACGACGGCTGCGCCAGGCGGGATCATGGGCGCGACCGGGTACCGCTACTGGACAATCAGCGTCTCGAACCTGGAAGAGATTGTGCAGGCTTGCGCCGACGCCGGGTACAAGGTGGTGGTACAGCCACGCGAGATCCGCGAGAACGTCTCGATTGCCATCGTGGAAGACCCCGAAGGGAACTGGGTCGAGTTCCTCGACAGCAACGAATAGGCTAATCGACTTCGTAGGTGAGCCGGATGGTGAAGACGCCCTCTTCGCCATCCGCGACCGGCTGTTCGGGGTCGTCTGACTCAAACCATTCGATGGTCTCGTCGGCAACGTAGCGGCCGGGCACCATGGCGAGCTCGCCGAGATCGACGTGGGCCCGGACGGGATATTCGTGCGTGCCACCGGGTGTGAGCTGGATGAGCTGAAGGTCATCGGTGCAGGCGATCAGCGCGTCGGCCTGGTCTTCGTCATATTCGGCGCCGCATCCACGGCCGGCCGTCACGATGTGCCCGCCTTCGTCACCTTCGATGACGTGGGCGAAGCGCGCGTCGTCGACGGTCACGGTGATGTCGCCATCCCAGGTGAGCTGGATTTCGTGCGCCAGGACGCCATCGCCTTCATCGCGAACTTGCGTCGAGGTGGCGCTAACCGGGACGCCACCTTCGAGGACGGTCGCCATTGCCGTGACTTCGAGCTCACCCGGGTCCGCGTCGTCACTGCCATTACAGGCGGCGAGGACAAGCGCGAAAGCAGCGAAGAGGACAGGGACGGAAGCGGGGGAGGCGGTACGCCGGGGGACGCTTGGGCTCATCGCTTTCCAGTGTAGAGATTCCCGTGGTGGGGGCATCCCTGCCGGGGCGCGTAGTAGCAAGCCTCGCGTTAACTATTGACACGCTTAATCACCGACAGCACCATCGGGTGCGAACGCGGCTTATTCGCCGGGTCTTTCTGATCGATATACACCGCTTGCATCAGGATAGCAGCACTCCTATAGTTCCCGGAGCAGGGCATAGACGGCTCTAATGACCGCATCATGTGCCGCTATTCACCTATGCAGGAGGGAAGACCACTATGCGAAGTAACTACTGGAAGGAGCTGACGCGGCGCAAATCCACGCGCCGGCGGTTCCTCGGGACAGGCGCGGCGCTCGGCGCCGGGTCCGCAGGGCTGGCACTCGTTGGCTGCGGCAACGACGACGACGACACGACGCCGGCGAACGGGAATGGCGACGACAACGGGAATGGTGTCGACGACGACGGCGCGCCGGACACCAACGGCAACGGCAATGGGAACGGCAACGGCGACCGCTATGGCGGTACGCTGCGCTACCCGTTCATGGGCATGAGCAGCGGCGACCCGCCGACGCTCTTCCCCTACGAGAACCTGACCTACCTCGCGCAGCACCCGGCGGTGATGCACTACAGCCGGCTGCTCACCGAGTATGCGGGCGAGGACGTTGATATCGACGACTACACCTCCCTCGAAGGTGACGTGTGCGAGGGTATGCCGGAACAACCGGACGACACCACCTACGTCTTCCGCCTCCGCGAGAATGTGCATTTTCATGACAAGGCGCCGATGGACGGTCGCCAGATGACCGCGGAAGACGTCGTCAACAGCTACCAGGCGTTCCTTTCGCTTTCACAGAACGCGGCTGTGTACGAGGAAGTCATCGAAGGTATCGAGGCGACGGACGAGTTCACCATCCAGGTAACGCTCAATGAGCCGTTTGCCCCCTTCCTGACCATTCATGCTTCCACGCCCGAAGGTCTGTGGCTCATCCCGGTCGAATCCATTGACGGTGGCCAGGTACAGGACGACCCGGTGGGCACCGGCCCGTGGCTCTTCGATAGCTGGGATAGCGGCGTTGCCATCAACTGGAACCGGAACCCCAACTACTTCGTACCTGAATGGCCCTACTACGATCGCGTCGAAGGTTCGCTCATCGCCGAGCCGCAGCGCATCATGGCGGGCCTCCGCGCGGGCGACTTCGATTTCTCGCTTCTCAGCGGAACGGTCTACGACGAAGCGCAGGACCAGCTCGACCCGGACGGGACGAACTACTACTTCGGGAACAGCTCCTTCGGCGCGTTCTACTTCAACTTCGACATCGAGGAGGGCCGCTGGCGCGATACGCGCGTCCGGCAGGCGCTGTCAATGTCGATGAACCGCCAGTCGATCTCGGATGTGCTCGACCAGACCGGCCAGGGAGACTGGTTCTCGCCGTTCTGCTCGACGGACATGGTCCCCTTCTACCTGTCGCCACGCGACGACGACTACGGCGAGAACGGCAAGTTCTTCGAGTACAACCCGGAGGAGGCCCGCGCACTGCTGGACGCGGCACTCGGAACCGAAACGCCGCAGATCCGCATCACCGCCAATATCGACCGGTACGGCCGCGCGGCCGAGCAAAACTGGGAACTCATCACTGCCAGCCTGCAGGAAGTGGGCTGGGACGTTGAGCTCACGTTCCAGGAATACGGTTCTTACATCCAGTCCACCTTCCTGGGCGAGATCGACGAAGGTGTCGGGCTCGGGCCGCTGATCGGGGCTCCCCGCGACCCGAACGACACGCTGTCGCGCAACCAGGCATCGTCATCGGCCCGCCACAACTGGGGTGGCACGCCGATCGACGAGATGGACCGCATCGACGAGATGATCCGCGAACAGCGGCTCATCCTCGACGAGGACGAGCGGATCGAGTACATCCACGATATGCAGCGGGAGATGGCCGAGTACATGCTGGTTGTGCCGTATACGGCCGGCGCAGCATATGCATATGCGAATCCGTGGATGCAAAACCTCCACTGGAAGAACGGCTACGCCGTGCACCACGCTGCCTACTTGAGGAGCTGGTTCACGCCTGAGCGCATCGCGGAGGGCTAAACCGCCAGCGCGAGAAAGGCGCGCATTCCGGGGGCGGCCGGTGATCGAAAACCGGTAGCCGGCCGCCCCCGGAAAGAGGAGAAAGGAGCACCAGTTAGCTCGCCTGCGGGAGCCGGGCGGGCATTGCCGACCTTTATGTTGCGATTCACTTCGCTTGCATAGGCTCAGGATGAGTCCTATAGTCCCGTGCGGAAGCGCTGCGGCGGTTCAATTCTCCGAATCGCCGCTTGCTATTGCAGTACGCAGGAGGGACGAACAACATGCGAAGCAATTACTGGAAGGATCTGACCGGGCGCAAATCGACGCGCCGGCGGTTCCTTGGGACAGGCGCGGCGCTCGGCGCCGGGTCCGCAGGGCTGGCACTCGTTGGCTGCGGCAACGACGACGACGACACGACGCCGGCGAACGGCAATGGCGACGACGCCCCGGCACCAAACGGAAACGGCGAGGAGAACGGCGACCGCTATGGCGGTACGCTGCGCTACCCGTTCATGGGCATGAGCAGCGGCGACCCGCCGACGCTCTTCCCCTACGAGAACCTGACCTTCCTCGCACAGCACCCGGCAGTGATGCACTACAGCCGTCTGCTTAGTGAGTACGCGGGCGATGATGTGGACATCGACGACTACACCGCCCTCGAAGGTGACGTCTGCGAAGGTATGCCGGAACAGCCAGACGATACCACTTACATCTTCCGCCTCCGCGATAACGTCCACTACCACGACAAGGCCCCCATGGACGGCCGCCAGATGACGGCGGAAGACGTGGTCAACACGTACCAGGCCTTCCTGTCGCTCTCGCAGAACGCCGCGGTCTATGAAGAAGTCATCGAAAGCATGGAGGCCACCGACGAGTTCACCATCCAGGTGACGCTGAATGAGCCCTTCGCGCCGTTCTTGAGCGTTCACGCGTCGACACCCGAAGGCCTGTGGCTCATCCCGGTCGAGACCATCGACAGCGGGCAGGTTCAGGAGGACCCGGTGGGCACTGGCCCGTGGCTCTTCGATAGCTGGGATAGCGGCGTTGCCATCAACTGGAACCGGAACCCCAACTACTTCATCCCCGAGCTTCCATACTTTGACCGTGTGGAAGGTTCACTCGTCGCCGAGCCGCAGCGCCTTATGGCCGGTCTGCGAGCGGGTGACTTCGACCTCGCTGGCCTGAGCGGTGCTGTCTACGACGAAGCGCAGGATCAGCTCGACCCGGACGGGACGAACTACTACTACGGGAACAGCTCCTTCGGCGCGTTCTACTTCAACTTCGACATCGAAGATGGCCGCTGGCGCGATAAGCGCGTCCGCCAGGCGCTCTCCATGTCGATCAATCGCGAGTCGGTCGCGGACGTGCTCGACGGGACGGGACGTGGGGACTGGTTCTCGCCGTTCTGCTCGACGGACATGGTCCCCTTCTACCTGTCGCCACGCGACGACGACTACGGCGAGAACGGGCGGTTCTTCGAATACAACCCGGAGGAGGCCCGCGCACTGCTCGACGCGGCACTCGGGACCGAGACCCCGCAGATCCGCATCACCGCCAATATCGACCGGTACGGCCGCGCGGCCGAACAGAACTGGGAGCTCCTCTCGGCCAGCCTCCAGGAAGTCGGCTGGGACGTAGAGCTGACCTACCAGGAATACGGTTCTTACATCCAGTCCACGTTCCTGGGCGAGATCGACGAAGGCGTCGGGCTCGGGCCGCTGATCGGGGCTCCCCGCGACCCGAACGACACGCTGTCCCGTAACCAGGCATCGTCGTCGGCCCGCCACAACTGGGGTGGCACGCCGATCGACGAGATGGACCGCATCGACGAGATGATCCGCGAACAGCGGCGCATCCTCGATGAGGACGAGCGGATCGAGTACATCCACGATATGCAGCGGGAGATGGCCGAGTACATGCTGGTTGTGCCGTACACGGCTGCGGGAGACTACGCGTACGCGAACCCGTGGATGCAGAACCTGCACTGGAAGAACGGCTACGCCGTTCACCATGCCTCGATGCTGCGCTCGTGGTTCACCCCGGAGCGCATCGCCGAAGACTAGCCTCCAGGCGTAAGCACGCCTCCGCAGGCGGCCGGTCGTCGAAACGACCGGCCGCCTTTTTGTGCCCTCCTTCTTTCCCATTCATTTGCACTGCCGATATATCACATCGACTCAGTATTGCCACCGATACGGCGGGCGAACTATAGTGCAGGTGGCTATGATTTATGCACTCGATACAGATCATGGTCATTGCCTATTGAACGATTGGGGAGGGATGAATCACATGCGCAGCAGGTATTGGGAGACCGTAGGGCGAAGCCGCTCAACCCGGCGGCGGTTCCTGGGCACTGGTGCAGCACTCGGCACTGGAGCCGCTGGCCTGGCGCTCGTGGGTTGCGGCAACGACGACGAAGAAGTCGATGCACGCCCGGACGCGGATGACGACGACGACACCGGCCCGACGCCAGACACCAATGGAAACGGCGACGAAGACCGCCATGGTGGTGTGGCGCGCTACCCGATGGTCGGGCTCTCCAGTGGAGATCCTCCGACCCTCTTTCCGTTCGAGAACCTCACCTACCTCGCGCAGCACCCGGCGACCTTGCATTACAGTTTGTTGTTGACAGACGTCACGGGCGCTGACATCAGTCCCGATGATTTCACCGAGCTTGAGGGCGACCTGGCGGAATCGCTTCCGGAGCAGCCCGACGACCTGACCTATACGTTTAAGCTCCGGGAGAACGTCTTCTTCCACGATAAGGCCCCACTGGACGGACGCCAGGCGACCGCGGAGGACTTCGCCGATACGTACCAGGCATTCCTCTCGCTTTCGCAGAATGCGGGCACGTTCGAAGCCGTCATCGACCGCGTGGAAGCCGTCGACGACTTCACGGTGCAGGTGACACTGAACGAACCTTTTGCCCCGTTTCTGACGACTCACGCATCCAGCCCCGAGGGGGTCTGGTTTATCCCGGTCGTAACGATTGAGAGCGGCCAGGTCCAGACCGACCCGGTGGGCACTGGCCCGTTCATCTTCGAGGAATGGGATACGGGTGTTGCCATCAACTGGAACCGCAACCCGGACTGGTACCTGGAGGGTGTGCCGTATTTCGACAGGCTCGAGGTCTCGATGACGGCCGACCCTCAGCGCATCCTTGCTGGCTTGCGCGCCGGGGAATTCGACCATTCGTGGCTGAGCTCAGCAATCTATGACGAGGCGCAGGAGCAGCTTGACGCCGAAGGGCACCATCAGTTCCACGGAAACGGTGTGTGGTCTGGCTTCTACTTCAACTTCGACAATGACGACGGCCGCTGGCACGACAAGCGGGTACGCCAGGCGCTGTCGATGTCGATCGACCGGGCTTCAACGCTCGGCGTCATCGACCAGACAGGTGAAGGCGACTGGTTCTCGCCGTGCGTGGCCTCGAACATGGAGCCCTTCTTCCTGTCGCCGCGCGAGCATGCCGACCAGTACGGCGAAAGTGCGAAGCTGTTCGAGTTCAACCCGCAGGAAGCACGCCAGCTCTTCGAGGCGGCAACGGGCGAATCCACGCCGAGCCTGCGGATCACAGCGAACATCGACCGCTACGGCCGCGTGGCCGAGCAAACGTGGGAGCTCCACGCGGCGCAGATCCGAGAAGCGGGCTGGGATGTGGAGCTGACCTACCAGGAGTATGGCTCGTACATCCAGTCCACCTACCTGGGCGACATACCGGAGGGCGTCGGGCTGGGCCCGCTAATTGGCTCACCGCGTGATCCAAACGATATTATGTCGCGCAATATTGCGTCCAGCTCGGCACGCCACAACTGGGGCGGGAGCGCGATCGAGGAAATGGACCGCGTCGACGAATTGATCGCCGAACAGGCCCGGATCCTGGACCATGACGAGCGGGTCCAGTTCATCCACGACATGCAGGTGGAAATGGCTGACTACGTGCTGTTCGTCCCGAACCATGCCGCGGCTGGATACGCGTATGCAAACCCATGGGTGCAGAACTTCCACTGGAAGAACAGCTATGCCGTCCATCGCACGACGGTGCTGAATTCGTGGTTCACCCCCGAACGGCGGCAACACGGTTAGCGCAGCGGCCCGGGAAAGGTCCGGGCGGCGCAGGATCAGCTATCAAGTTCCTGCGCCGCCTCCTGTGCCTCCATGGCCGCGATCATTTCAGGATGTGGTTGCCATTCGCCGTTGATGAGCACCTGCCGGCCCCAGGGGAAGACGACAAAGGCATCGGTCACCACTGGCACATGGCGGGGCAAGGGTTCTGCCCACGGGTGTGCGACCAGCGCTGCGGTGACAACATGATGCGCGCCGCGTTCGAGCGCGGCCGCGTGGACCATGGACAGCGTTTCACCCGTATCGGCGATCTCGTCGACCACGGCGACAGTCCTTCCCTGCACGGCTTCGGGCACCGGGACGCTCCATTGGGGCGACGCGTGGACAACCTCGTCGTCGACCCGGCGCGAGAGCCGGACCGGGTGGAAATCGCGGCGCAGTGCCATAGCGACTGCCGTGGCGGGGAACAGGCCAGCCCGGGCGACCCCGAGAATGAGGTCGACGCGCTCGCGTTCCAACATTTCGGCAAGCTGGTCCGTAAGCTCGCCGAAATCGGTCCACGAGATTTCATGGATTCCGTTCCGCCTGGCGTAGTCATATGGCCGCATCGTGGATCGATTGTGACCGGTAGCGGCAGCGGCGGCCACCCCGGCACGTTGCCGAACGATGCAGCGGGGCGCAAAATGCCCAAACGCTGCGGGAGGTGCGCGACATGCGCGTTGTTCGCGTCTACACGGGTGACGATAACGAGTCACATTTCGAAGACCTGGAAATTCCCTTGAACGAGAGCCGGTACGGGCGGCTGTCGGACCTTGTCCCGGTGGAAGGCGTGATGTTCCGGGAGACGCCAAGCGGCGGCGAACTCGACTATCACAACGCGCCGCGCCGGCAGTTCGTCATCACGATGACCGGCGTCGTTGAAGTGGAATGCTGGGACGGTTCCAAGCGCCGGCTCGGACCGGGCGGCATCTTGCTTGCTGAAGACACGACGGGACGCGGACACATCACGCGCGAGATCGAAGGGCCGCGGACCAGCCTTTTCCTGCCGCTGCCAGACGACTTCGACCCCGCAACCTGGCGAGTCGCTTCGCAGGGGGCGTAGCGATGGCAGATGGCCGGTTGAAAGACAAGGTCGCCATTGTGACCGGCGCGGGTTCGCGCGTTTCCGATGGCGTGGGGACCGGGCGAGCGGCCGCCGTGCTCTTCGCCCGTGAAGGCGCCCGTGTCCTGCTGGCCGACCGCGACGAAGCTGCGGCACAGGCGACCCGGGAGCTCATCGTCAGCGAAGGCGGTGTCGCCGAGGTGTTCGTGGGTGACGTGACCCGCGAGCAGGACTGCGAGCGGATGGTTGCCAGGGCGATGGAAAACTGGGGCCGGGTGGACGTGCTGGACAACAACGTTGGTATCGGCAGCCGCGGGACGGTCGTGGAAATCGGCCAGGCGGAATGGGAACGCGTGCTGGAGGTGAACGTCACGGCGATGATGCTGGCGAGCAAGTACGCGGTGCCGGCGATGGCCGGCAGTGGCGGCGGTTCGATCATCAACATCGCATCTATCGCCGCGATGCGGCCGCGCGGACTGACCGCTTACACGGTCTCGAAGGGGGCAGTCGTGTCGCTGACGCAGGCACTGGCGGTGGACCATGCGAAGCAAGGCATCCGGGCGAACTGCATCGCACCAGGGCCGCTCTACACGCCAATGGTATATTCGGATGGAATGAGCGAGGAATTGCGGGAGCGTCGAAAGCAGGCCTCGTTGCTGGGTATCGAGGGCACGGGCTGGGATGTCGGCTATGCCGCTCTGTACCTCGCATCGGACGAAGCAAGATATGTGACCGGGGTGGTCCTGCCCGTCGACGGCGGTGTGTTGCTGCGCGGCCCGGAGCGGTAGCAGACCACAGAGAAGACCCGGGGGGCGAGATGGCACAGGTGCAGAGCGAAGAGCAGGCGGTCATCGATGGGCTGCTGTCGTTTGTCGGACAGGAGGTCGCGCCGAGGGAAGCGGCACTGGGCGAGCTGATGGAGGACCCGCGGCAACTCTTCAAGGAGGATGGCCGCGAGCACCCCGAAGTCGCCGAGGCTCGCCGCGAAACGCGAATCGCCTCGGCCGGCGCGGGGTACTATCAGATGTTCTGCCCGGAAAGTATTGGCGGCAGCGGGCTGCCACTGCGCCTGAGCGTGCTGTGCTGGGAGGCGCTGCACCACCAGTATGGGCCAGGCGAGCGCCTGATGTACGGCACCATTTCGCACTGGGCGAGCGGGCCGAGCGTACTCTGGGAGGACGTGTCGCCATACCTGGCGGCCGAAGTCCGGCCGAACGTGGTTAAGGGCCGTATGGCGGGGTGCTTCGGGATGTCCGAACCCGACGCTGGTTCGGACGCGTGGGGCATGAAGACGCGGGCAACCCGGGATGGTGATACATGGAGCATCACGGGTTCGAAGCAGTGGACGTCGTTTGCACCGACAGCGGATTATGTCCTCGCCTTCGCGGTGACCGACCCGGACATGGTGGAGCGGCGGCGCGGCGGCATCACGTGCTTCTATGTGCCGATGAGCACGCCAGGCGTGCGGGTGGAATCGGTGATCCGGCTTTATGGGGAGATCGGTGGCCGCGAAGCCATCCTTTCGTTCGACGACGTACGGGTGCCCGATGAACAGCGGTTCGGGCCCGAGGACCAGGGATTCACGCTGGCGATGATGGGGGCGAGCCAGGGACGCCTCTACAACGCGGGGCGGAGCATCGGGCTGGCGCGATGGGCCCTCGAACGTGCTGTCGAGTATGCACAGGTACGCGAAACCGGCGGGCAACCGATCGCCCGGCACCAGGCCATCCAGCACATGCTTGCGGATTCGGCGACGGCAATCTTCGCGGCGAAAGCAATGACCCTGGAGACGGCGGAGAAAGTGGACGCTGGCGCCGACGCGCGCCGGGAGCTCGCAATGGCCAAGCTGTTCGCGACCAACTCGGCGGTAGATGTGTTCGACCGGGCGATGCAGGTCCACGGGGGCATGGGACTCACGAACGAAACGCGGCTCCACGAAGGGTGGAAGACGCTGCGGACGCTCCGCATCGCCGACGGGACGGACGAAATCCTGCGGAACACGGTCGCGCGGGAACTGCTCAAGGGGAACACGTCGTTCTAAGGCCTGCCCGCCTCCACCAATCGCCAGGGATGTGTACCCGGGCGACCTGATTCACCAGTTCGCGCCCGGGATGCCGCTGCGGGCCCGCAGTGCGTCGAGACCCTCCAGCATTAGCAGACCAGATCGAATTCGATGGTTTCGGTGTCTCCGCCCTCAGCGGCGGCGTCCTCTTCATCGGGGCCGGGGCTCAGTTCGAGCTCGAGCGTGGCGCTGGCGCCAGACCAACCGATATCAACCTCGGCCGCGGTTGCCGTCCATTCGTGACCGTCGAAGCTTTCGTCGAGTTCCATGGCCTCCCGGGTGAGGCGGACGGATGCGTCGTCGTCCCGCTCATTAACGCGGAGTACGAGTTCGAGCTCTGGATCGTGGTCAGGCATGAGGGGGTCGGCGCTGCGGCCGCGGATCTCAACACGGTCATCGTGGTCGAATTGCTCCTGGCATTCAAGGAAGTGGAAGTCGAGGTCTTCCCCAGCGAAGGTGGCGGTCGACGCATCCGGATCACCGCCAACGCCATCCAGCCCGTTGTCGCCGTTGCCATTGCCGTTGTCGTCGGCAGTCCCGGGACCGTTGGCGTCATCAAAGGGCGCATCGTCGTCGTTGCCGCAAGCGGCGAACAGGAGAGCATGGCCGATAATCTCCCGGTAAACGGAAATCACGTTGCGCGGCGACGTGACCCCGCGGTTCGCTGATAGCATCCGGGGCCATGCGACCCAAGACACGGATCCTGGCACTGATACTGCCGCTCGCGATGCTCGGACTCCTGGCGGCGTGCGGTAATGACGATGACGCGGTGAACGGCGAAGGCGACGCCGATGCACCGCACGATGACGTCGCGGCTGATACCGAGCCAACGCCCGAACCCGGGAACGGTAATGGCAACGGCGATGCGGCAGACGTCGACTATGAAGACATGCTCGTGGACGCCCTCCATGACCTGAGAGATGCGCAGACAACGCTTTCGTTCATGTCTGTCGACATCGCCAGTGATGAAGGGGAGGAAATCGACATTACCGCCGAAGCGGAGCACATGGACGACGCCGCACGGACCATCCGGGACACCCCGGTGCCCGGACCCGAGTGGGACGAGTTCATCGAAGTCGCAACCCCGTACCTTGATTTGTTCATCGAAGCGGCAGACATCGCGATGGAGTTCGATGAGACCGGCGATGAAACGCTCGGCAACGACTTCCGTGAAGCGTTCAACGAGGCAACAGGGTTGCAGCTCGCCATCGACGACGTCATGCCGGTGGACCTGTATTTCTAGCCAACCGCGGGAAGCGCCTTCACGCACAAACGAAGGGCGAGCCAGTAACGGCTCGCCCTTCTACTTTGTCGCTGCCGGGCGCGATCAGGGGCGCATGAACGCCTGCGGCTCGGCATCCTCGCGCGTCGGCGTCATCTTGAAGTCGGGGTCGTACTTCTTGAGTTCGCGGCGCGCGATGGTCATCTTGTGGACCTCGTCGGGGCCGTCGGCGATGCGGAGTGTGCGCGCGTGGGCCCACATATCGGCGAGCGGAGAGTCCTGGGTGACACCGGCAGCCCCGTGGACCTGGATTGCCCGGTCGATGATCTTCAGGGCCATATTCGGGATCGCCACCTTGATGCCGGCGATCTCGTTCGCCGCTTCCTTGTTGCCCACGGTGTCCATGAGGTGCGCACAGCGGAGCACGTACTCCCGTGCCATGTCGATCTCGATGCGGGCCTCGGCGATCCAGTCCTGGATGAGGCCCTTCTGCGCCACGAGGGAGCCGAATGCGTTGCGCTCCAGGGAGCGCTCGATCATGTACTTGAGCGCGCGCTCGGCAACGCCGATGGTTCGCATGCAGTGATGGATGCGGCCGGGGCCCAGGCGGGCCTGGGAGATAGCGAAGCCACCACCTTCTTCGCCGAGCAGGTGGTCGGCGGGGACGCGCACGTCTTCGAAAAGCACCTGGCCGTGGCCGCCGCGGTCTTCATACCCGAAGACGGTGAGCGAGCGTTCGACGGTCACACCGGGCGTCTCCTTGGGAACGACAATCATCGACTGCTGGCGGTGCCGGGGCGCGTCAGGGTCGGTCTTCCCCATGACGATCATGACCTTGCACCGGTCCGCGAGGATGCCCGAGGTGAACCACTTGCGGCCGTTGAGCACGTATTCGTCGCCGTCGCGCGTGATGCTGAGGGAGATGTTGTTGGCGTCGGA
>SKSF01000216.1 GCA_007118095.1 Dehalococcoidia bacterium | reverse complement strand
TTCGCGGCGCCGGTGACCTTTTCGACGCCATCCGGGCGGACCGGACGGGTCCCGACGACTTTGTATTGGGGCTTGTCGATGGTGGTCATCGCGTTGGTGCCTCCTGCGATTGTCCCTGCGCCGCCTGGACGGCCTTGACGATCTTGTCATAGCCGGTGCAGCGGCAGAGGTTCCCCGCCAGCCAGTGGCGGATGCGGTCAGCGTCGGCGTCTGGCTCGTCATCGAGCAGCGCCTTGGCGGCGACGATGAAGCCTGGTGTGCAGATGCCGCACTGGAGGGCGGCTTCTTCGAGGAAGCTTTGCTGGAGGGGGTGAAGGTGGTCGCCCTCGGCAACGCCTTCGATTGTGGTGACCTCGGCGCCGTCTGCTTCGGGGGCGAGGACGCAGCACGAGTTCACGAGACGGCCATTGAACATGACGTTGCAGGCGCCACAGTTGCCGTTTCCGCAACCTTCCTTGGTGCCAGTGAGGCGGAGTTCGTCGCGCAGCACTTCGAGGAGTGTCTGGCGCGGTTCACAGAGCAAATCGGTGTCTTCGCCGTTGAGGCGGACCTGGATATGGGTACGACGCAAGGTTTAGCGGCCCTCCTTTGCGCGGTTGTAGGCGCCTTCCAGCGCGCGGATGGTGAGGACGCGCGCCAGGTGACGCCGCTGCGCCACCGAGCCACGCATGTCGGTGATGGGGTTGGTGAGTTCGGCCGCGGCGGCGCCAGCAGCCTCGAAGGTTTCGCGGTTCCCGGGCTTGCCGCGGAGCGCGTCGGCGGCGCGGGTTGCCAGCAACGGGGTCGGCGCGACGGCGCCAACGGCGATGCGCGCGTCTTCGATCGTTGACCCATCTTCCGACAGGGTGACGCGTGCGGCGGCGTTGGCGACGGCGATGTCCATCTCGTTGCGCGGGATGAAGCGGTTAAAGAAGGATGACGAGCGCGGTGGCTGCGGCGGGATGCGCAGCTGGACGAGGATCTCGTTGTCTTTCATCGCGTTCTTGCCCGGGCCCACGAAGAACTCCTCGATGGGGAGTTCGCGCGTGCCTTCCTTCGAGCCGATGACGGCCACGGCGCCGAGTGCGATGAGGGTGGGTGCAGTGTCGGCGGCGGGGCTCGCGTTGCACACGTTTCCGCCGAGGCTTGCGCGGCCCTGGATCTGGATACCGCCAATGAGTGAGGCGGAATCCACGAGGCCGGGGAGGCGCTGCTGAACCTCGGGGTTTTCGTAGATTTCAGCGCAGGGGGTCGCGGCGCCAACTTCCAGGGTGCCGTCTTCGAGGAAGCGAAGTGCCATGAGTTCTGGCACGTGCTTCACATCGACGACCTGGTCTGTTTCGCGGCGGCCTTCCCGCAGCTGCACGATGACATCGGTCCCGCCCGCCAGCACGACGCTCCGCTTCCCGTTTCCGAGATTTTCGTAGGCTTCCGTGAGCGAGCGAGGACGCACGTAGTCGATCTGCTCCATGCACCGTCCTTTCTGAATGACGATCAGCCAATCTTCTCCCGGGCTTGAGCCCAGGCTATTCGTTGCCCGATCATACGTGCCGACGTGGCACTTGTCTCAACCTCTCATTCGCGAGTTCGTTCGCGGGGCTTCCTGTTCCTCACGGTACCGGGTGTTCTGCTTGCTTTCTGCATCGCTGCTGGCCTTGTGGCCAGCTCGTCGGCCGTGAGCGCGCAGGAAGAGGAGTGGGAGGTCCTCCGGCTTCACGCAGAGTATTCGATCCAGCCGCATGGCGTGGTGGAAGTAACCGAGGAGATCGACGTCGACTTCCGGAATCTCCCCAGCCGGGGGATCTTTCGTGACTTTGCGCGGCGCGACGACTGCCCGGAACCAGACCCGGACTACCCTCGCATCCATGAGTGCCCGGAGGACCACCAGCGCGAATGGCACTATGAAATCGCGTCAGTGACCGATGACGACGGGACACGTCTGCGGTGGGAGGACGAAACCTCTGGCGACCTGTACCGGGTGCGGATTGGCGACCCCGATGAGCAGGTGATCGGGGAGCAGCAATACCGGCTGGAATACACGATCGAAGGAGCGCTGGACGCATACCAAGACACTGACGAGCTCTTCTGGAATGCCATCGGCGAGTGGCCGGTGCGGATACGCGACGCTTCGGTGCGGGTGGAGTTGCCGGGAGAAAGTCCGGTCCAGTCTGAATGCTGGCAAGGCTTCCCGGGTTCGGACCAGACCTGTGAAACGAGCGTGGAGACAGACGGACCACGGAGCGCTGCCACGTATTCGTCCATTGGCATGGTGGAGCCGGGGGAATGGCTGACGGTCGCGCTGGAGTGGGAGAAGGGACTCGTGGATGTGCCGCCGCCGAGCACGACGCGGCCGTTCAGTGTCCATGACCTGTACACGCTGGATGTGATCGAATTTGCGGGTGCGATTGCGGTGGCCATCCTGGGGATCGCGGGGCTCGGCCGGACGTGGTGGCAATTCGGACGGGACCGGCGGTACACGACGATCCAGTACCTGACCGATGACCCGGAGGAGGAGACGCGCCCGCTGTTCCAGCGGCACCCGATTGTCGTGGAGTACACGCCTCCGATGGACTTGCGCCCGGGGCAGATGGGACTTGTCCAGGATGAACGGGCGGACACCATCGATATCAGTGCGACGATCGTTGACCTGTCGGTGCGCGGCTATCTGACCATCGAGGAGATCCCGAAGCGGGGCTGGTTCGGCAAGACCGACTGGACTTTGCGCCGCACGGGTGAAAGCGATGAGAACGAACTGTTGCCCTACGAGGCACGCCTGCTGCAGGCACTCTTTGAAGGGCGTGGGAACGAGGTCAAGGTTTCGCAGTTGAAGAACCGGTTTGCCCGCCGGCTGCAGTCGGTCCAGGACCTGCTCTACCGGGACGGGACCGAGCGCGGGTGGTTTGCCGGAAACCCGAAGACGATGAAGGCGCTGTGGGGCGGCATAGGATTCGGCGTGGTGGTCGTCGGGGTGGGGGCCGCCGCGGCGACGGGCTACTTCCTGGGTCGCGTCCTGATCGGGGCACCGATCGCGGTGGCGGGGCTGTTGTTGATGGTCATCGCGGGAAACATGTCGCGGCGGACGGCGACGGGGAGCGAGGTGCGGCGGCGCGTGAAGGGTTTTGAACTGTTCATCGAGACGGCGGAGAAGCACCGTCAGGAGTTCAACGAGGAGGAGAACATCTTCGCGCGGTATCTGCCGTATGCGATGGTGTTTGGCTGCGTGAAGAAGTGGGCGAAGGCGTTCGAAGGGCTCGACCAGCTCGAACGGAACGCCCGGCGTTCGGTCTCACCCTGGTACGTGGGCGCGACCGCGTTCAACGTCCGGAGCTTCGACCGCTCGATGCGCGGGTTCTCAAGCAACGTGTC
>SKSF01000210.1 GCA_007118095.1 Dehalococcoidia bacterium | reverse complement strand
CGCCAGGTTCTCGGCATCGGGTCATGCTGGCGCCTCGGGGCGGTCCGCCCTGCCGATCCACCAGCCGATCCGGTCCGAGGCGCGCGCAAGCGCTGCGACCACCACCACGTTCATCGGCGGGTCCTTCCCGCGGCCACCGACAGGCTGAGGGGCCACAGCCTCCGGCTCATTGGTGGCTGACCTCCGAGAGTGCGCACTATTCGCAAACCAGCGACCCATCACCCTCCTGCCTGTCAGCCGCGCTGCCTCGCCAGCGAGACCTGGCGCGGCTAGCACGATGCCGTGACGATGTGCGGCTGGGGCGAGCGGTACAGGTGCCCACAACCACCTTGCCCCTGAGGACCGAGGTTCCAAGCGCCGAATCACGGGGGCTGGCCATGGGAGCGCTGTCGTGGTGCCGGGTCCGCACTCTCGACAGGAGGTCTCACCGCGGTGCCATGATCTCGTAAGCTAACGACAGCCACCGCCAGGGGGATTCCGATGTCGCCACGTGTCCTGGAACCGAGCCGCGCGGAGCTTGAGGCCCGACGCGGGCGCCTCCTTGCTCGTCTCGCCATGAGTCGAGATGAGCTCGAGCGGGCAGCGGACTCGGGGGCGCTTACTGGTGAGCAGTATTGGCTGCTGGAGGACATCCGCTCGATCGAGTTCCTCCTCGGCACAGCTGATGACGGACGCTGATCCGGCGCTCACCGAGACCGCCGGCGAGTTCGCGGCTGAGGTAGGCGACCTGCTTCGCCGCACGGTGGTCGACGAACCGCCTGTCGGTGCCCAGGTCGCGGGCGACCGTGTCGTCGTGGGTGCCTTCGATGAGGATGGCAACACAGTCGACATGCCGCTGACGATCCAGGGTGAGCATCGACTCGACCTTCGCGTTTCGTTCCGCTGCATCTTCGACTACACCGGTGCCTTCCTGGCGATCGATCAGTCTGAGTTCGCACTCCTCGTCCCAGCTGTCCGGCACCCGGTGGTTCGATTCGACTACGACCGCGATCGCGCCTGGGCATCAGCACATGTGCAGCTCCACGCCGAATCCTCGGCAGTCGGCTTCCTTCGCGCCCATGCCGGCAAGACCTCCGAGACCTGGCGGCTCCACCTTCCGGTCGGTGGCCGGCGATTCCGACCGTCACTTGAGGATGTGATCGAGTTCGCGATCGCTGAATTCAACGTCGACAAGAGGGACGGCTACTCCCAGCGCATCGAAGAGGGACGAAGGCGGTGGCGTCGCCTCCAAGCCAAAGCTGCCATCCGCGATGTCATCAGGGACGATCCCACGTTGGGGCCAGATGAGCTGAGGGAGGCTATCGAGCAAGCTGTCGGGTCCATCGGCGACAGCGACGAGTAGTGCGCGCAGCACCGTGAATAGGCGCGCTGGTCCCCCGTGGATGGTGCCGCCCATAGCAGCGTGCCGCCTGCCGGCCTGCCGGTCCGATAGCTGCGCGACCCCCGCTTCGTGGGACTGGTGGGTCACTTCCGTTGCACGTGACCATTGCGGTCGGGGCTCGCGAGTGGCCCTCGTCGCCGGGTGATGTTGTCTTCAAGGCTCATCGTCCTCTTCGTGCAAGGCAGCGACCAGGGCGACCAGATCATCGTCGCTGAGGCGTCTTGAGGCTTCGACCAAGTCCTGCTCGAGCGCCTTGCGGTTCCTCGGCTGCACCAGGGGGTAGATGCCGTTCTCGATTGCAGCCGGGAGCGGGGTTGCGGATCGTGCCCTTGAGAGCAGCTTCTTCTCAGCGACATCGAGGTCGCTCACCTGCTCGTCGCTCTTGCGGATGGCATTGGCGATGGCTGCCCCGGCCAGCGCAACCGCTACGCCGGACAGGCCGAGTAGGACGAGGTTGGACTTCCTGCTACTGGGCCGTGACTTCCCGAGGCCGCTCCCGGCTACCCAGAACAGCTCGGGGCTGCCAAGCGGACTGCTGCGCATTCCGCGCCTGTCCAGCAGAAGACGGCCGTGCTGGGCGGCCGACCAGGGCTCGACACCACAGGCCACCGCGATGCCGACAATCGCCTCGACGGACGGATCACGAGCCTGGGTCTCGTAGGTCGAAATCGTGGACGTCGCCACCAGCGCGTGATCGCCAAGCCCCTGTCGCGAGACGTCCAGGGCGTTCCGAACCCGCAGCAGCGCCGGGCCGAAAATTGCCTTGTCCTGCACGAGTTCTTCGGGCTGGAATCGGTGGTCCACCAGGTCTCCGATCGCAACGCCAGCTGCTGTTGACAAGGCTACCCCGCCTTGGCAGACTCTGCATTGCACTTCTGCATATAATGTCATTGACGCAGAGCTTGCGAACAGAGACTGTAGCCACCGAAGCCGGTCATGAACGCAGGCCGGAACGGTCGGGCCACCCCACTCGCAGGCGATGCCCGACCGAGAGGATGTGGTGATGAGCTCCAGCAGGCTGACCGCTGTTCGGACCTACCTCGATCTGACCAAGGAGGAGCGATCCGAGATCGCTAGGGGAGCTTGCAAGAACCCCTATGACGATGCGAAGGTCCCTCTACGCTCCAGCAACGGGCAAATCCAGCGCCACGTGCCGTTGCGGCACGATGCATCCCGACGGGACGTGATTGAGGCACTGGTCCTGCCGATCGCTTTCAGGTTCGTCGACGCCACCGTTCACGAGGCTTTCCGATACGCAGCCAGGCGGTGGGAGCAGCGCAAGGGCCGCTCGTCGCACGAGAAGATCGCCCACCCCGGAGGCGATGGAGCACGGAGCATCTTCCAGGAGGTGGCGTCCGTCTACCCCGATGCCGAGATCATCGACTTGCGAGCAGCTCGCGAGTGGCGGGCCTCTGCCGGATGAGCGCCTCACAACAATCGCTGAGGCAAGCGTGTTGCCTCTGAAGCCGTGAGTTTGCGCGTCTGCGGGTTTGCGGCCTCGGAGGTGCCCACCGCCCACAACAACGTGGCGTATTGGCCGAGGCCGCAGGGCTGGCCGTGGTCAGCCAAGGATCGCGGCCGACAGCCTCATCCAGATGGCGTCGCAGGCGCCGCAGCCCCACCGAGGGCGATGACCCCGTTGTGGCTGCGCCCAAACAGCGTCCATCTCGCGGCTCCAGTCGCAACGGCAGCATGCATGTCCTAAGGTCGCGCCTACGAGGCCTTCAAGGCCGAACGTGGGCAAGCCCGGTGTGAACGGCGACCCGCGTGCAGGGCGGGATGTGAGCCGGCCGAGCACGGTGACCAGACCCGGATCGCTCATGCATGCCTGCCACAAGGTTCCATTCCGCACCCAGCTGAAGGCTGAGTTGGCGCTACGCAGTATCCGCCGTCGCAACGCAGTACTTGGACGCAAATGCCCAACCGGGACCTACCTGTGTCCGACATGCAAGTCCTGGCACTTGACGTCGAAGTCG
>SKSF01000185.1 GCA_007118095.1 Dehalococcoidia bacterium | reverse complement strand
TCGCCAATTCCCATGACCGCGAACGCGCGCTGATGGAGTCGAATCGCGCGCTTGCTCGCCGGAACGAACAGTTCGCCGGTGTGTACCGGGTCGTGACCGAAGTCACCGAGACGCTGAGCGTGAAATACGTCGTGGAGACCACCGTCCGCGAAGTCCATCGCCTGGTGGAGGCAGACCTGGTCGTTCTCCGGTCGCTCGAGGGCAATGTGCTGAGACTCCTCGGCACCGAACCCCGGCACCCTGGCGAGGAGATCGAGGTGCCTGCGGAAGTCATGCTGGGAGAAGGACTGGACGGCCGTGCCGCCAAGCTCGGCCGCATTCTTCGTGTGAACGCCCGTGATGAACACGACCATAGCTTCGAAGACGCGCCCCTGCCGGCCGCGCAGTCCGCGCTGGTCGTCCCCTTGATCGTTGGCGCGCAAGTGGTTGGGACGATCACCTGCTATTCCCTGCGCGAAGATGCCCTGGACGAGGATCACGAACGGGCGCTCGAGATGATGGCGTCGCAGGTGGCCACGGCGATTGCCGCCGCCAGCTCCCACGAAGGGACCGAACACGACGCTGCCCATGACGCCCTAACGGGGCTTCCCAACCGGCGCCAGCTCGCCGACGACATGCGCTGGGAGTACAACGCAGCCGTGCACCGTGGCCGCGCGACTGCAGCCGCGATGATTGACATTGACCATTTCAAGCGCTTCAACGACCAGCACGGCCACCACGCCGGCGATGTGGCCCTGCAACAGGTTGCGGCGATTCTCTCGGAAGGCATACGCGCCGACGACCGTATCTACCGCTACGGGGGCGAAGAGTTTCTGATTGTCTTCGATAAGCTCGGCGCAAACGAGGCACGCGAAGCGTGCGAGCGGCTCCGCGCCCGGGTGGCTGCGACCCCTGTCCTTCAACAGGGCAGCGTGCACGTCACGGTATCGATCGGCATTGCCAGTGCACCGGAACTGACGACTGATTTCGAAGAACTGGTGTCGCTGGCCGACGAAGCGCTCTACCGTTCCAAGATGGCCGGCCGGGACCGCGTGACCGTTTATACGGGCCCCGGCCCCGGGGGTGACGCGGGGCACCAGGGGGACGACGACGCCATCGTCGAAGCTGCATAGGCCGGGCGCCCATTGCAATCTCGCGGTATGCGTATCATGACACCATGTCCACCTTCCTGGCACGCCTTTACTTCGCGCCGCCGAAAAGGCCCGGCCACGAAGGTGGTTCCGCCGTGAGCTACCGACCCGGGAGGCATTTGTTGTGCTTCCGCGGCGCAAATGGAACGGGCGAAACAGGCATAATTCGCCCGTGAAGAGCGTTAAGACGACGGTTTGCGGGGTCTCATTGAGGCCGATAGCGTCAGTGCACGAGGGCTGGTCCCGAAGGAGGTGTAACTCTATGAAAAAGTTCCGCTCTCGCTGGATGATTGGTCTCACGTTCGCTGCGCTCTTCAGCGTCGGGCTGATCGCAGCGGCCTGCGAAGACGACAACGGTGAGCTCGACGACCCCGGATTCGGGGCCCAGATCGCCCTGGGCGGCTAATAGCCGCTCTCCAGGGAACACGCGGCCGGGACACCGTCCCGGCACACATACCGGAAAAACACGGTTCCAGGCCAGTCCGCGAATGCTCCTCCGCTACGGCGGAGGAGCATCGTTTGTGCAGGAGGTCGCGATATGACGCACTCCGGAAGCCATTCTCGCATCCCGCCGATGCGGCATCGAAGCAGAGTCCCCGTTCCAATAGTTCATGGATGGTAAAGTTTCGGCGATGGGTGCACTTGCCGCGCCGCGCCAGCCAGCTAACGTTTACGTGAAAGGGCAGCGTTCCCGCAAGGAGGAAACACGCGCATGAAGAAGAACCGGTTCTGGATGGCAAGCATCCCGGTTGTCGCGATGATGAGCCTCGGGCTCCTCGCCACAGCCTGTGACAATGACAACGGCGACGACAACGACCTGTTCGACGAGGTGGAGGACACAGAAGACCCGGTCGACGGCAACGGAAACGGCGCCGATGACGGCGAGGGGTTCGGGATGGAAATCGACGGGCTGCCTGGTGGCGTCACTGCCGTCTACACCATGGCGGGCGGGGACGGCGCATAGGCGCCATTTGAAACGCGAGGACCTGCCCTGCCGCCCCGGTACTCCCGGGGCGGCTTTCTTATGCCCGCGGGGCCCCTTCGTGGTCCGGGTGGGTGCTCTCCTGCCAGGTGACTTCGTAGATGCGCTGTGTGCCTGAGAGCCCCTTGAGCTGCACGCTGCGCCCGCGCCCAAAGGTGATGTCGCCGAAGCTTTCGGTCAGCGCCTTGAGCAGTGACGACACCCAGATGGTGCCTGGCGGCGCCCAGTCGGCGATGCGCGCGGCGAGCACCACGTTCCGGCCGAAGAAGTCGTCGTCTTCGCGCACCATCTCGCCCGCATGGAGCCCGCAGCGGATGCGCAGCGGCGCGTCCGGGTTCTCCTCGTTGTGGCGCTCGATGGCGCGCTGGAGGTCGATGGCGCAACGGATTGCCTCGCGTCCGCTGCGAAAGGCGAACATGAACCCGTCGCCGTAGGACTTGACTTCGTAGCCAGCGTGGCGGGCCGCCTGGGAGCGCACAATCTGGTTGTGCGTGCGCAACAGCTCCATCCAGCGGATATCGCCCAGTTTCTCGTTGAGCACGGACGAGTCTTCGATGTCGGTGAAGAGAAGCGTCACGGTGCCGTCCGGGCCTCGGCGCGTTTCGAGGTTGGGCCGCTCTTCCTGCACCGCTTCCGCGAGCACCTGCAGGGATGACGGGAACGATTCCCCGGCTTCCTGGCCCGCGGCCGGCGTCGAAAGGTGCGCCTGCACCAGCAGCCAGTCGCCGTGGATGACTTCGAGCACGCCCGTGAACCGCACCGGGATATCGAGTTCGGCCTGCGCGAGCTCCGCCTGCATCACGCCCTCCGCCGCAACCCAGGCCACGGGCCCAGCTGAAGACGCCCGTACCCAGTCGAACCGGAAGAAGAGCGCGCGCGACTGGTCCAGGTTCCGCTTGATCTGCTCGCGCACCTCGGCGATGCCCACCCGGCGTTCGTCCCCGCCTGTCCCGATGAACACCACGTCGCGGTCGTCGGCGAACATATTGAGCACGCCCTGCAGGTCCCGCCGTGCATAGGCTTCGGCGAACTTGTAGGGGACGGCCAATGCTGCCGCCTCGGCTGCCCGGCTGCCGCGCATCATAGGAATACCCTAGCCCCCGGCCATCCTGTGTAGAAGCACAGGACGATGAAGAGGTACGCATCGTCGCACACTGCGGCCGGCGCTGCGTTTGGGAAGCTCCGGCTGCGTAGTTTCCCACAGTCTTCTCGGGTGGTTGCCCGGGTGACCTAGGCAGATACCCGTATGGCCGCC
>SKSF01000192.1 GCA_007118095.1 Dehalococcoidia bacterium | reverse complement strand
GTTCGCTACGCATCGTTCGAAGCGCGCGTCGCGGCCGCGGTGCTCGATGGCATCGTCCTTGCTATCATCGCCGCGCTCCTGACCGCCCTGGCTTCGCTGATCGTACTCATCTCTTCTGACTTCGAGCGCGTCGCACCGTCCGACACCGCCATCATGCTCTTCTGGACCTGTATTGCAGCCATCGTCCCGGCGGCACTCCTCTATTTCTTTATCTGCTTCGCGTGGAAAGGACAGTCGGTCGGCAAGTCTGTCATGCACATCATGATCATACGAAGTGACGGCCGTCCGCTGGGTGTCCTCGGCTCCGTGGGTCGCGTGATTGGGCTGCTCGTCTATCCTGTCTTCATTGGCGCCGGGGCACTGGCCGCCTTCATATTCCAGGATTCAACGTTCTATGCGGCCGTCGCAGTGGCCCTTGCTATCCTCCTCGTCATCGCAGGCATCTTGCTCGCCGCCTTCGATAGTCACCGGCGCACACTGCACGACCGGATCGCAGGGACGATTGTGGTCCGCGTCGGGTAAGTAGCTGGTATGACCCATGACGACCCCGAAGCACCCAGGTCACAGGCCCTCCGCGAACGCGTCTATGGCGAAGTACGCCGGGATACCAGCCGTGGGGGGCGCATCGCGCTCGCAACGGGCCTCATAGCCCTCGGCATCTTTCTCCTCATCTGGACCGTGAGCGCCTATCAGGTCACCGAACCGCACCGCACCGCCGGCATCATTGAACAGGGCGTCGTTTCCGTTACCGATGTTGACCGCTACCTGGCCGAAGAGCTCCCCGCGCTGCGAGACGCGGCCGAAGACGACCCCGGCGGTGTGCACGAGCTGCCCGGCTTCCCCCTCCCTGTCGCGCTCAGCGGTGAGGAATTGCTCGGAGGCAGCGACGAGCAGGTCCGGAACATCGTGGTCACCCGCGCAAGCGCGCGCGTTTATTCGGACGGCCTCTCCGCGTTCAACAACGAAAACGCACAGTCGTTCCCGCTCCTCAGCGCCGAGAACGCCGTTGACACCTTCCTTGGCCTGCTCACCGGGCCCTTTCACAACCAGGCCGGCATTGCCTCCATTGTGTTTGCCGGCATCGTCGGCGTCTTCATCGTTGTTGCGGCAGCGTCCGACCCGCGCCCGGGCGTCCTTCGTACCATCGGCGGCGCACTGTTCGCCGGTTCGCTTGCTGGCCTGGTCTTGAGCGCTGCGCTCGTCTACCTGCTGGGGCGGACGGGTGGCTCCGACGTGTTCACCGCCGAGATGACAGGCATCGCCGAAACCATCGCCCAGGTGCCCCGCCGGAACTTCTTCGTGACCACCGTTTTCTCCGGCATGCTCTTCGTTGCCGGGATCGGCCTTTCCGTACTCGAACGTCGCTACTTCCACGAGGAGAGCCAGCGCCTGGCGCCCGGCGAATGGTACGACGACGATGCCTATGACAGGGAAGAGTATTGGGACGACGAACCCTACGGCGACGATTCCTACGGCGAGTTCGACGATGAAGCCTGGTATGGCGACGGCGAACCTTTCGACGCCCCCTACGAGGGAGACGACCCGCGCGATGCCCCGGCACGCTACCGCGACTGAGCCTTGTTCTTTGCCGTAACCCCTGTCCGAAGGGTTGGAGAACAATCTGACACCACGTATATTTAGCTTCCAGCGAACCATTGAGCGCCAACCGGCGCCAGGAGGCCCCCTGTGAAGAATCAACCCGGCCGAATGAAGTTCGGCATCTTTATCGCACCGTGGCACGCGGTTGGCGAACATCCCACCGCCGCCATCCATCGTGACCTCGACCTCGTCGTCGCCGCCGAACACCTTGGATTCGACGAAGCCTGGTTTGGCGAGCACCATTCCTTTGCTCGCGAAATCATCTCCAACCCGATGATCGCCATCGCCGGTGTGGCCGAGCGCACGAAGCGCATCCGGCTCGGCACCGGCGTCGTCAGCCTGCCCTATCACCACCCGCTGATGGTCGTCGACGACTTCCTCCAGCTCGACCACCAGACCCGCGGCCGGGCAATGCTCGGCGTCGGGCCCGGCGCCCTCACCTCCGACGCGTACATGATGGGCATCCCCACCGAGCTCCAGCGCCAGCGGCAGGCCGAAGCCCTCGATGCCATCATGCACCTGGCTCGCAGCGACGAGCCGCTGACCATGAAGACCGATTGGTTCGAGCTCAACGAAGCCCGCCTCCAGATGCAGTGGTACTCCGACCCCCACCCCGAATTCGCCACTGCCGTCACCGTTACCCCCAGCGGCCCCACCCTCGCCGGCAAGCACGGCATCTCCCTCCTCTCCGTCGCCGGCGCCGATAGCGACGCCTTCCAGCGCGTCTGGGGCTGGACCGAAGAAGCCGCCGCCGAGCACGGCCATGCGGTCGACCGCCGCAACTGGCGCGTCGTCCTCAACATCCACCTCGCCGAGACCCGCGAAGAAGCCATCGAAGATGTCCGGCGCGGCTATGCCGAGCGCGCCTACTACGGCGACGTCCGCGACACGGACCAGCGCGCCGCCGGCCTCTTTGGCCCCGCCACCGGCGAAATCGAAGACGCAATGAAAGCCCGCTCGGTCATCATCGGCACGCCCGAGGACGCCATCCAGAAGATCCAGGACCTCGTCGACATCTCCGGCGGATTCGGCACCATCCTCTGCTTCGCCCACGAATGGGCCAACACGCAGAAGATCATGAAGTCCTACGAGCTGCTTATGCGCTATGTGGCCCCGGCATTCCAGGGCCACATCGACCGCCTCACCGAGGCTCGCGACTTCGTCGAAGACAACCGCCGCGGTATCTTCGGCGCCACGCCGGCAGCGATGACCAAAGCCTTCGACGACGCCGGTAAGGAGATGCCTGACGCCCTCAAGAAGGGCCTCGAGGCCGTGAAGAAGCAGCGCGAAGAGCAGGAAGCCTGATCACCAGCGCCGCGAGCGCGCCACCAGCAAAAGGGGACGGTATATGAAAGTTGGCGTAACACTGTTCGCCCAGAACTACACCGATTGGGAGCGCTTCGAAGAAGTCGAAGCCGACCCGTCGAAAGAGGGGACGCCACCGCGCATCTCCGACACGCAGATCTACCGCGAGCAATTCCAGCTCGGCGACATGGTTGAGCCGCTTGGGTTCGACTCCCTCTGGACCGTGGAGCACCACTTCACGCCCTACACCATGGTTAACAACCCGACGCAGTATCTCGCCTATTTCGCCGGCCGGACGCAGCGCATCGATATGGGCACCATGGTCGTCGTCCTTCCCTGGCACGACCCCGTCATGATCGCCGAAGGCTTCGTCACCCTCGACCACATGCTCAACGGCCGCAACCTCAAGGTCGGCATGGGACGCGGCCTCGGCATCCGTGAGTACAGTGGCCACCGCGTTCCCATGGAAG
>SKSF01000060.1 GCA_007118095.1 Dehalococcoidia bacterium | reverse complement strand
TTGGCGTGCGGATGGTGCCCTGGTCGCCGACCTGGCCACCCCCTTCGGGATAGAAGGGCGTCGTATCAAGAATGAGCTCATATTCGTCGCCCGGTGTGGCGAGGTCGACGAGCTGGCCGCCCTTGAGCAGCGCGACGATGCGCGCGTCGGTATCGACATGGGTATAGCCGACGAATGCGGAGTGGTCTGCGCCGAGCTGCTGGATTGCTTCGGACGGTTCACCCTTCAGGAAGCGGCCGGCCTGGCGAGCCCGTAGCCGCTGGGCTTCGAGCGCGCGCTCGAACCCTTCTTCATCGAGCTCGAATCCGGCCGTACCCGCGATCTCGCGCGTGAGCTCGAGTGGCAGGCCATAGGTGTCGTAGAGCATGAACACCTCATCGCCGGGGACGACCGAGACACCCTGCCCGCGAAGCTGGTCCAGCAGGGCATCGACGCGCTGCGTGCCAGCGGAAATGGTGCGGATGAAGCGGTCCTCTTCGGTGCGCAGGGCCCGCTGGATGAAGTCGCGCTTCTCCTCGAGCTGCGGGTAGCCACCCTTGAGCTTGTCGATAGCGGCGGCGGAAACCCGCTCCGTGAACGGCTCGCGCACGCCGACCTTCCGGGCGAAGTAGATCCCGCGCCGAATGATGCGCCGGAGGACGTAGCCGCGCCCTTCGTTGGAGGGGACGACGCCATCGCCGATGAGCATGGTGGCGGCGCGGCAGTGCTCGGCCATGGCGCGGATGGCGTAGGCCTCTTCGTCAGTTACCTGGCCGCCCAGGTAGTCCTTGCCGGCCGCGGCGGCAGATTCTTCGAGGATGGGCAGGAAGATATCGGTTTCGAAAACCGAACGTTTGCCCTGCTGGACAGCAGCAACCCGTTCGAGTCCGCTCCCTGTATCGATGTTCTGGGACGGCAACTCTTCGCGGACCCCATCGGGCCGCTGATAGAGCTGCATGAACACCAGGTTCCAGATTTCGAGGAAGCGGTCATCGTCGTACGCGGGCGACGCACCCTCGAGGCCGCGCTCGGGGAAGTAATCGTAGTAGATCTCGCTGCAGGGGCCGCACGGGCCGCTGGCGCCGGGCTGGTCCTTCGGGAAGCTGAACCAGTAGTTCTTGTCCTCGTCGCAACGGTGGATGCGCTCGCGGGGCACGCCAATTTCGCGCCAGTAGGTATAGGCGTCTTCGTCGTCGAGAAAGATCGTGATGTGCAGGCGGTCCGGCGGGATCTGGTACCAGCCGGTGAGGAGCTCCCAGGCCCAGGCTATGGCTTCTTTCTTGAAGTAGTCACCGAAGGAGAAGTTCCCCAGCATCTCGAAGGCGGTGAGGTGCGAGAGGTCGCCGACCTCTTCGATGTCCGTGGTACGGAAGCAGGGCTGAACCGTGGTGACGCGCGGCGCCGGCGCCTCCTGTTCGCCGGTAAACACGGGGCGGAACTGTTGCATGCCGGCGCTCGTGAAGAGGGAGGTCGGGTCGCCAATCGGCACCAGCGGCCAGGGCGGCAGAGCCCGGTGGCCCTTCTGGACGAAGAAGTCGACGAAGGCCTGCCGGATCTCGTCAGATGTGGTCGGAGGTGTGGACATTCGGCGCTCCCGGTTGGTCGGTAGTGATGCTTGAACCCATGGTGCCAGAATCGTTCTTGACAGCCTGATTTGGCGCTCCCTAGCATGATTGCGGACGCGGGTGTCGTCCATTATGCGTACTGACCCAGAATCACCGAAACAGCGAACGTGTCACTCCCGCCACAGCGCCCCCAAGCGGGCGCCGCGCCACCGCTCATGAGCAACGAAGCGACCGGTACCGGCGTCATCGTGCTCGCAGCCGGGAAAGGCACGCGCATGAAGTCCCGGCTGCCCAAGGTGCTGCATCCCGTTTGTGGTGTCCCAATGATCGGCCACGTCATCGCTGCGGCCGAGCGGTTGCGGCCCGACCGCATCGCGGTAGTCGTCGGCCATGGCGCCGAAGAGGTCCAGGCAGCCGTCACCAGCAGCCGCGTGACGTTCGTGGAGCAACCCGAACTGCTCGGTACTGCCGATGCGGTTCGCCGGTGCCAGGACGCGCTGGCAGGCTGCCGCGACATCGTCGTATTGAACGGGGATTCGCCGCTGGTACAGCCCGAGATGCTGCAAGCGCTGACCGAAGCACGTGGGGAAGCCCCAATGGCGTTCGGGACGCACCCCGCGGAAGACCGCGGCGGGTTCGGCCGCGTGGACCGCGATGAGCAGGGACGCGTACGCGGCATCGTCGA
This sequence comes from Dehalococcoidia bacterium, assembly GCA_007118095.1. Taxonomy (GTDB): domain Bacteria; phylum Chloroflexota; class Dehalococcoidia; order Tepidiformales; family Tepidiformaceae; genus SLAK01. Next base: position 31,021 of record SKSF01000060.1, on the reverse strand, counting down.
ACGCGCGGATGGGCCGGGCGGCACGACTGAACGGAACGCCGGCCAGTATGGCTTCGATGCAGCGTGGCTCTGGGAGCAGCTTCCGAAGATCGAGCTGAGCGACAAGGGTGAGTATTACCTCACTGTGCTGCCGCGGTTCGCATACGACGCGGGGAGCCCGGCGAAAGCGGTCACGGTGGCAGAGGAAGACGTGCTGGGTATCGACAACCGGGTGGTGCTGGCAGAGGCCGAGCGGATCATGCGCCAGCGCATCCTGGAACGGCACATGCTGGACGGCGTGACGATCGTGGACCCCGCAACCACCTACATCGATGCGAGCGTGACAATCGAAAGCGATGTGACCATCCTCCCGAATTCGACCCTGTCGGGGACGACCCACGTGCGCACCGGGAGCCTTGTCGGCCCGGGGACAACGGTGCGGAACAGCCGACTGGGCGAGGAATGCACCGTGACGCAATCGGTTATTGAGGAATCGACGCTGAGTGACCGTGTACATGCGGGCCCGTATGCGCACGTCCGCGGACAGAGCACGATCGCGGAGGATTGCCACCTTGGGAACTATGCGGAAGTGAACCGGTCGCGAATCGGGCGGGATGTGAATATGCACCACTTCAGCTACGTGGGCGATGCCGAGGTCGGCGACGGGTCGAACATCGCCGCAGGCATCATCACCTGTAACTTCGACGGAGAGGCAAAGCATAAGACGGTGATCGGACGGAATGTATTACTGGGGAGCGACACGATGCTGGTCGCCCCGGTCACGATTGGCGACAACGCGTCCACGGGCGCAGGGTCCGTGGTGACGAAAGATGTTCCGGCCGGCGGGCGGGTGGTTGGTGTGCCCGCACGCGCCATGGCCACGCGGAGGCCTCCCGAGAATCCCGGTGGAAGCTGACAGTATTATCGCGGTTGCCGTGTTGGCCGTTTCGGCCGTCCTGTTAGCCGCATTCGCGGCGGCCGAGACCGCGCTCGAACGCGCAAACCGCGCCCGCATCCAGGCCCTGGGAACAAAAGGCGATACACGCGCGCAGCAGATCGCGGAGAGCGCCGAACGCATCGCGCGTGCGCTGGACCCGCTGACGACTGGCCGCATCCTGTTCGCCGCACTGGTCGTGCTCGCGGCGGTGTACCTGGGCATCCAGGCGTACGGCGTGACCGGGGGTGTCGTGGGGTTCGGCGCTATCGGCATCGTGGCAACCGCGCTCATCCAGATGACTGTCGGCCTCGTCGTTGCCCGGCAGCCCGAGGTCTCGGCGCTGCAGTTGAGCTGGTTCATCCGCTGGAGCAGCCTGGTCTTCGGCGGGCCGTCCTTGCTCCTTGGGCTCCCGGCACGAGTCGTGGCACGGACCATCCGCGCAGTGGCGCCGGAGCCGGACGACCTGCTCGCGCTGGTGGAGCGCGAAGAGGCCGCCGGGGGGGTGGAGGAAGAGGAGCGCCGGATGATCCGGGGCATCATCAACCTCGAAGACAAGACCGCACGGGAAATCATGGTGCCGCGCATCGACATCGGCGCGGCGAGTATCGATGACAGCGTCGAAGACGTCGCAGCGCTCATCATCGACCGGGGATTCAGCCGGGTACCCGTCTACCGCGACAGCATCGACGACATCATGGGCATCGTGTATGCGAAGGACCTGCTGCGGATGGTCGCGAATGGCGGGCGCGAGCGGAAGCTCAGTGAGCTCGTGCGGGAGCCCGTGTTCATCCCCGAATCGAAGCGCCTCGACCAGCTCCTGACTGAAATGCGTTCGTCCCGGACGCACATTGCCATCGTGGTGGACGAATATGGTGGTACCGCCGGGCTGGCGACCATCGAGGACCTGCTCGAAGAGATCGTCGGGGACATCGAAGACGAGTACGATACCGCCCGCGTGCCGATGGAGGTTCTTTCGGAGAATGAAGTTGTCCTCGATGCGGGCGCGGCGACATCGACGCTGCAGGACGTGTTTGGCGTGGACGTAAGCTCGGAAGATTACGACACCGTGGGCGGCCTGGTGATCCACGAACTCGGGCGCCTGCCCTCGGTGGGTGACGAGGTGACCGTCGGCGAGCTCACGCTGCGCGTCTTGAGCATGTCTGGCCGGCGCATCCGCCGGGTCCGCGTCGAACGTCATGAGGCAGTCCCGGTGGAGAGCGCGGCGGCCAAGTGAGTGGAGCGGATTCCGAGCTGCCGTACTGGTTGGCGCTTCGCCGCGCCGGCCTGGGAAGCACGAACTTCGCGCTCTTGCTGGCGCGCTTCGGGACCATGAGCGCGGCGTGGGAGGCAGACCTGGAGGACATCGCGGCGGCTGGCGTCGACCCACGCTATGCACGCGCGATGGTGAAAGCGCGCAGCCGGTTCGACCCCGAATCGGAGCTTCGCGTTGCCCACGACGCCGGCGCCCGTGTGCTCACCTGGCTCGACGGTGACTATCCATCGGCGCTGCGGGATGTACCACAGGCACCGCCCGTGCTCTTCGTGCGCGGGACACAAGGCCCCGCGTTCGACCCCGCACTCGCCGTGGTGGGGACGCGCAATGTCACCGCGTACGGCCGCCAGGCGACGGAGGCATTCGTTTCGATGGCGGCGGACGCCGGGGTGGCGGTCATCAGTGGCCTGGCCCGAGGGGTGGACGCAATTGCGCATCGTGTGGCGCTGGAGCGCGGCGCGCCGACCGTCGCAGTGCTCGCCGGCGGCATTGACAAGGTATACCCGCGGGAGAACAGCGGGCTCTCGGAACGCATCCAGGAAGCGGGCTGCATCGTGAGCGAGTATCCACCGGGGATCCCGGCGCGACCCGACTACTTTCCGCGCCGGAACCGCATCCTGTCCGGGCTCGCCCGCGCAACGCTGATCGTGGAAGCCGGCGAAGGTAGCGGTGCGCTGCATACAGCGAACTGGGCATTCGAACAGGGAAGGGATGTGTTCGCCGTACCGGGCAGCGTCTTTTCGAAGCAGAGCCAGGGGACGAACCAGCTCATCCGCGAAAACACGGCACGGCTGGTTGCAACACCGGAACAACTCTGTGAGGAACTTAACGTCCTCACCGCGACACGGCAGTTTCCCCTGCCAGAGAATGAGCCCAAACCGCCACCGGCGGCGATGGCCGAGCCGGGCAGCGCGGAAGAGCAGCTCCTGGAGCACCTTTCAGGCACAGGACAGCATATCGACGAGCTCGCCCGGGCTGCGTCGATACCCGTCCACGTCGCGAGCAGCACACTGCAAGTGCTGGAGTTGCAGGGGCTGGTGACCCAGACATCGCCAATGAGCTTTGCAAAGGCGCAGGGGTGATGCCCCTTACGGATGGGTCGACAAATGCACAACGGGCCAACTAGGCTCGGACAACGACCCCCGGAACACCGGGTGAAACGGCAGGGTACCGCTGTGACCACAGCGACAGAATCAGAAGCAAAAACCGCAAAAACAAAACGAGGCACCAGCACACGCAAGAAATCCCAGGCGACGAAGAAGCAGAGCAGCAGCCAGGCCAACGGTAATGGCGCCTCTCCAGACGGTCGCGGGAAGAAGCTGGTTATTGTCGAGTCACCGGCAAAAGCGCGCACGGTGTCGAACATCCTGGGCGATGAGTACCGTGTCATCGCCTCGGTGGGCCATGTGCGTGACCTGCACAGCTACGGCTACGGGCTGGAGGACTTCCAGGAGTTCAAGCCCAAGTACGTGGTTGTGAAGGACAAGGGCAGGGGCGTCGACAAGTCCGAAATCATTTCGGAGATTGCGGAAGCCGCGAAGCAAGCCGACGTGATCTACCTTTCGACAGACCCCGACCGCGAAGGCGAAGCCATCGCGTGGCATATCCAGGAAGCCGCTGGCATCCCGGAAGAGAAGACGAGCCGAGTCGTCTTCCACGAGATCACCAAGCCGGCCATCGAGGAAGCCTTCGAACACCCCGGGAAGCTGAACCGCGACCTGATCGACGCGCAGCAGACCCGGCGCGTGCTCGACCGGCTGATCGGCTATCCGCTGACCTGGTTCGTCCAGAACAAGGTGACGAAGAGTGCGAGCGCAGGCCGCGTCCAGAGCGTGGCCCTGCGGCTGGTGGTGAACCGCGAGCGCGAAATCCAGGACTTCGTGCCACAGGAGTACTGGACCATCCATGCGTTGCTCGCAGCGCAGCAGGCGGGACCGCGGGAGGCGGCGCAGTTCGAAGCCAACCTGGCGCGGCTGCCTGGCGAGAAGGGCAAACCGAACATCGCCGACGGCGACACCGCCCAGCGCCTGATCGATGCCTTCAACCGCTCGACGTTCACCGTGAGCCGCGTGAAACACGGCGAGCGGAAACAGTCGCCGGCGCCGCCGTTTACCACGAGCACGCTCCAGCAGGCCGCCAACAACCGGCTGAATATGGGCGCATCGCAGACGATGAACATCGCCCAGCAGCTCTACGAAGGCGTAGAGATCCCGGGCGAGGGGCCTGTCGGCCTCATCACGTATATGCGGACGGACTCGCTGAACATCGCGCCTGCCGCCCGTAACGAGGCGAGAAACTACGCCGAGCGCACCTGGGGCAAGGACTACCTTCCCGAAAAGGAGCGTGTCTACCGGACGCGGTCGAAGGGCGCCCAGGAGGCACACGAGGCAGTCCGCCCAACCTCGGCCGTCCGGACACCGGACAGCCTGAAGAATGTGCTCCAGCCCCAGCAGCTCCGGCTGTACCGGCTTATCTGGGAGCGCTTCATGGCGAGCCAGCTCGCCGACGCGCGGTACAACACGCTGCAGATTGATATCGACGCAAAGGAAAACGGCGAGCAGCGCGGGACGTTCCGCGCGAGCGCACGGGAACTGGCGTTCGCCGGTCACCTCCGCGTCTATGGCGCTCACGAGTCGGAGAAGGATGCTTCTCCGAACGACGATGAGGACGAGCAGGAAGGAAAGCTCCCCGAGCTGACCGAAGGCCAGGAGCTCGATCGGCGGAACGTCGAAGGCAAGCAGCACTTCACCGAGCCGCCCCCACGTTACACGGAAGCATCACTGGTGAAGGCGCTCGAAGAGCTGGGCATCGGGCGGCCGAGTACCTACGCGACGATCGTCCAGACGGTGCAGAAGCGCGACTACGTGCGCAAAGAGGGCCGCGCGCTGGTGCCACAGGAGCTTGGCTTCGTCGTGAACGACCTGCTGGTGGACCACCTCGACGAATACGTGACGCCTGACTTCACCAGCAAGCTCGAAGACCAGCTCGATGAGATTGCGGAAGGCAAGGCGGAGTACTTGCCGACCGTCCGCGACTTCTGGGGCCGCTTCGAAAAGGACATCGAAGAGGCAAAAGCCACCGCGCCAAAGCAGACGCAGGAAACCGACATCCGCTGCAACGTCTGCGAGCAGGCGAACATGGTCATTCGCTGGGGCCCCGGCGGGACGAAATTCCTCGGCTGTCCCCGGTACCCGGAATGCAAGAACGCCATGCCGATGACCGAAGAAGGGCAGCCGATGGAGCGCGCCACTCCGGAGGAAATCGACATCCCCTGCCCGCTCTGTGGGAACAAGCTCATCCGGAAGACGGGGCCGTACGGCCCGTACGTCGACTGCGTGAAGCGCGACAGCGAGGAGTGCACGTTCCGCGCAAGCGCACCGGTCGGCGTCGCGTGCCCCGAGTGCGAGAAGTACGGGCCACTCCATGGGGAGCTCGTCGAAAAGAAGACGCGCCGCGGGACGTTCTACGGCTGCTGGAACTATCCGGACTGCTCCTACACCACGCAGAGCCTGGAGCCCGAGAAACTGTCGCGCGTACGTCCGAAGGACGAGCGTGACGAAGCGAACCGCAAGCTCAAGGAGCGCAGTGAGCGCGGGAAGCGGGCCTATGCGAAGCGGCGCGCGAACCAGCAGGCGCAACGAAACCAGGCCGCCAGCTAGCCCCGCGAGCCCGGCACACTCATGCTCACGACGAAGGCCCTGTCCGATGGACAGGGCCTTCCTTCATATTGCTGACCGGCGGCGAGGCGGGCCGGCGGTGGAGCCCAGCCATGCTTAATGTATCCTCGGGCTTATGACGAGAGCGGCGCATAAAACGCCCGAAGCCTACCTGGACGCGTACCTGCGCGAGCTGGAAGCGGTGGCGAACCGGTCGCCGCATACCATCCGGAATTACCGGAACGACATCGGGCACTTCCTGCGGTACTGCGATGACGAGGGTGTCGATCCGTTCGCCGTCACGCGCCAGCAGTTCCGCTCGTACCTTGCGACACTGAAGGAAGCAGGCATGGCGCCGGCCTCGCTCTCGCGCCGGACAAGCACCGTCCACGGCTTCTACAAGTACCTGCATCGCGAGGGAGTTACCAACCGCGATCTGTTGTACGGGACCGCGATGCCGAAGAAGGGCAAGAGGCTCCCGCACGTGCTCCAGACCGGGGACATCGACCGGCTCCTCGATGTCCCGGACACATCCACGCCGGGAGGGCTCCGGGACCGGGCAATCCTCGAACTGCTGTACGGCGGCGGGCTGCGCATCTCCGAGCTCGTGGCTCTCACGCCCGGGGACGTCGAGACTGAACATGGCGCAGCCATCGTCCGGGGCAAGGGCTCGAAGGAACGCGTGGTGTTCTTTGGCCGGCCCGCAATGGCGGCGCTCCAGCGCTACCTGTCAGCGGGTCGGCCAGCCCTGGCCAGGGGCGCCTGCGACGCACTCTGGCTCAACCGGTTTGGCGGGCCACTGACCGCGCGTTCTGTGCAGTCGATGATCAAGAAGCATGCCCTGGCAGCGGGAATCGAGGCCGACGTGCATCCTCACCTTCTGCGGCATTCGTTCGCAACCCATTTGCTCGACGGGGGGGCCGAGTTACGCGTCGTCCAGGAGCTGCTGGGGCATAGTTCGCCCCAAACGACACAGATCTACACGCACGTCAGCCAGGCGCGGCAGGCGCAGCTCACGATGAGCGCGTTTGCAGACGTCGCAGACCAGATCCTCAACAAGCGAAAGAAGCGGGAGCGCGCATGAGCGACGAAAGCGGGCCAGTCACCATCCTCCTGGTCCACGGGCCGAACCTGAACATGCTGGGCGAGCGGAACCCGGACGTGTACGGGCGGACGACGCTGCTCGACATCGAGGGCGACGTCGCGGCGGCGGCAAATGAGCGCGGGGCCGCCGTGCTGTGCTTCCAGAGCAATAGCGAAGGCGCGGTCATTGACTTCCTGCACGAACACCGGAAGGTTGCGTCGGGCGTGGTCATCAACGCTGGCGCGTGGACGCATACGTCCGTTGCTCTGCGCGACGCGATCGAAGCGGTCGAACTGCCCTGCGTCGAAGTGCACATTTCGAACACGCACGCGCGGGAGAAGTTCCGGCACACGTCGCTCATCGCGGCAGTCTGCACCGGGCAGGTGACCGGCCTCGGCCGGGAGGGCTACACTGCGGCCACGAATCTGCTGCTTGATACAATCGGACAGCGGCCCGCGTAGCGAGCAGCCCCCTCGACAGGTGCCACCATGACGTCACGGCTCGACCGTGTCCGCGCCGCGATGGACGAGACCGGACTCGACGCGTTGTTTGTCGGGTGCGCCGTGGACGACGTCTTCGGCACGCATTCCGCAAACCGGCGCTATCTCACCGGCTTTTCGGGCTCAACTGGCTATGTGTTCGTCACGCGGGACCGGGCAGTCCTGGCCGTCGATTTCCGCTACGTGGAGCAGGCGGAAGCGGAATGCGCTCCTGGCGGCATCGAGGTGTGGAAAACGGAAGGAGCGTTCACGGACTGGTGGGCGACGCTTACCGGGGAACTGGGACTCGGGGGCAAACGCATCGGGCTATCGCGCGCGGACACCACACTGGGCCTCTACACGCGCCTCTCGGACAAAGTCGCGGAGATGCCGGCGGGCGAGGCACCGGAACTGGTCCCGGCGCCTCCGATCGTCGAGAAACTGCGGGCCGTGAAGGACCCGGCTGAGCTCGAGATGCTCCAGTGCGTTATCGATATGGGCGACCAGACGATGCAGCGCGTCACGGGCACTCTCGACGCCGGCATGACCGAACGGGAGGTGTCGCGGGCCATCCTGGCAACGATCCTCGAGCTCGGAGGTGAGGGCGTGTCGTTCGAAAGCATCGTCGCGGCCGGGCCGCGCGGTGCCTTGCCGCATGCCTCGCCGACCGATGCACGCATCGGTGACGCGCAGCCCGTGGTGATCGACATGGGTGCGCGGCTCAACGGGTATTGCAGCGACCTGACGCGGACGGTCGCTGCGGGGGCCTTTCCTTCAGCCTTTCGCGAGATCTACGAGGTAGTCTTCACGGCGCAGCAGACGGCAATCGAGCGGGTGGAAGCAGGCATGAGCGGAAAGGATGCTCACGAGCTGGCAGCTTCCGTCATCGCAGATGCGGGCTACGAGAACAACTTCGGGCACGGGCTGGGCCATGGAATAGGACTGGACGTGCACGAGACGCCATATCTCGGAAGGACCTCGGAGGATACGCTCGAGGACGGTATGGTGTTTACCATTGAACCGGGCATCTACCTGCCCGGGCGCGGTGGCGTCCGCATCGAAGACGTTGTTGTGTTGGAAAACGGGAAAGCGCGGGTATTGAGCCACGCCCCGAAGCCAGAGCTGAGAGGAGAAACACCGTGATTTCGACGGGTGACCTGAAGAAAGGCGCGACGATTGAGCAGGATGGCAAGCTGCTCTCCGTCATGGACTACAGCCACATCAAGGTGGGACGCGGCTCGGCGCAGGTACGCATCAAGTTCCGCGACGTGCGCACCGGCGCCATAACCGAGCAGACGTTCCAGGCGGGCACGAAGTTCAACCGGGCGCGCGTTGAACGCCGGCCAATGCAGTACCTGTACCGGGACGACCAGTTCCTGACCTTCATGAACACGGAGACCTTCGACCAGATCCCGGTGCCGGCGGAGACCGTGGGCGATGGCGAGAAGTTCCTGAAGGAGAACGAGGTCTGCGAGCTGATCCTCTACGGGGACGAAGTCATCGGCGTTGAATTGCCCATCACGGTCGAGCTGCAGGTTACGCAGACGGATCCGGGCTTCAAGGGCGACACGGCCCAGGGCGGCACGAAGCCCGCCACGCTCGAAACGGGACTCGTGGTGAACGTGCCGCTGTTCATCGAAGAAGGTTCCGTCATCCGCGTGAACACGGACAGCGGGCAATACACCGAACGCGTGAGCTAGTGCGGCCGGCCCGGCCCGCACCACAACGAGGCGGCAGCAGCCGATGAACGATCTCATCCCGGTTGGTGTCCTTGTTCGCGTCATCCGTGAATGGGTGGAGGCGAGCGAAGCGCTGTCCAACGTCTGGGCAGTTGGCGAGGTCTCCAACTACAGCCGTTCGTCGGCGGGGCACCAGTACTTCACGTTGCGGGACGACCGCGCGGGACTCCGGATGGTGCTGTTCCGCGGCGACGACCGGGGCGTCGAAATCAACAACGGCGACCGTATTTTTGTGCACGGGCGCGTGTCGATCTACGAACCGCGCGGGGAGCTGCAGTTCATCTGTGACTTCGTGCGGCCCGAAGGTGTCGGCATCATGGCGGCGCAGTTCGAGGAGCTCCGGGAGCGGCTCGAAAAAGAGGGCCTGTTCGACATCGGGCGGAAGCGGCCACTGCCCCCGTACCCGCGCAAGATCGGCGTCGTGACATCGCCTACTGGCGCCGCGCTCCAGGATATTCGCAACGTGCTCACGCACCGCTGGCCGCTCGCCGAGCTGGTGTTAGCGCCGACGATTGTGCAGGGAGACCAGGCGCCAGCCAGTATCGTGAAGGCCATCGAAGCGATCGGCCGCGAGCCGGACCTGGACGTGCTGATCGTCGGGCGCGGAGGCGGCAGCGCCGAGGACCTGGCGGCGTTCAACGACGAGGCCGTTGCGCGGGCTGTTTTCGCCTTCCCGACGCCGGTCATCAGCGGGGTAGGACACGATACGGACGTGTCCATTGCAGATTATGTCGCAGACGTGCACGCGCCGACACCCAGCGCAGCTGCAGAGCGGGCGACGCCGAACCTGCGCGACATCCTGGTGAACATCGGGCGCTGCGAGCGGGCGATGACCCTGGGGACACGCCGCGTCGTCCGGGAGTGGCGGGAAGACGTGGACGCGCGGATGACGCACATGCGCCGGCACCTTCCCGACCCCCGACACCTCGCTGAAGACACCGAGCGCATGGTTCGGACGATGCGACAGGCGCTGAAGACAAAAGTCGAACGCAACGCCACCGGCGTGGAGAACATGGAAAACCGGCTGCGGGCGCTAAGCCCCTTCGCCACGCTCGACCGTGGGTACGCCATCGTCCAGGAAGCCGAGCGGCGCAAGGTCGTGCAGAGTACAAAGCAGGTGAAGGCTGGCATGCGGCTGATGGTCGCGGTGAAAGACGGCGCCTTCACAACCGAGGTGAGCTGATGGGAGAGAAGGCCGAGAACGGGGAGAGTTTTGAGGTGCTCTACGCGACGCTCGAAGAAAAGGCGCGCCAGCTCGAAGAGGGCGGGCTCACGCTTGAAGAGTCGGTGAAGACCTACGAAGAAGGCGCCGACATCGCGCTCAAACTGCGCGCGCTACTGGACAAGGCCGAGCTCCGGGTGCGCGAACTCGACACGAAGCTGGGCGAGCGTGAACCGGCCGTGGAAGAAGAACAGGCCCTCTACGACCCCGAATTCGAAGGCACGGCATACGACGACGATGCCTGAGCCGTTGCGTATCGCGTGGCTCACGACGGGCCGCGGCCCGGGCTCCTATGGGGCGCTCGAGTACCTGTTCCAGGCAATAGATGCGGGACTGCCGGTCGAACCGGCGGTCGTGTTCGTCAACCGGGACGAAGGTGAATCAGAGGCGACGGACCAGCTCATCGCGCTGGCGCGGGGCCGCGGGGTCCCGGTCGAGGCGTTCTCATCAGTGCGATACCGGAAATCGGTTGGGGGACAGCGCTCACGGCCAGGGGACCCGCTCCCGCAGTGGCGCCATGACTATGACAACCTCGCTGCCGAGCAGCTCGCCGCTTACGATTTTTCGCTGGGTGTGATGTTCGGCTACATGCTGATCGCGACCCCGGCGCTGTTCGAACGCTTCCCGTTCCTTAACGACCACCCGGCGTTGCCAGACGGGCCAGTAGGAACCTACCAGCAGGTCATCGCGCAGCTCATTGAGAGGCGCGCCACCGAGTCGGGCTGCATGGTGAACCTGGTAACGGGCGAAGTGGACCGAGGCCCGGTCGTGAGCTTCTGCCGGTATGCGATCCGCGACGAAGCGAACGCGGAATTGTGGGAGCGATATGCAGAGACGCCCGGCGATGAACAGTCGCCCCTGTACGCGGATATCCGGGCCCGTGGCGTCGCGCGGGAACGGCCGTTCCTGGTGGAGACGCTACGGGCGATCGCCGAGGGGAGGCTCAATGTCCCGCCGCCCGGGCCGCTCGACCTCACAGACGAGGTCGAGTCCGCGGTAACCGGGGCCAAACCTCGTTGAGGCCCGCAGTTGTCAAGGCGCCTATACTGTGCGAATGGCAAATGAGGCCGCACACCCCGACGACCCCAACCGCTCCCACGACGACCATGCTGACGAACCTGCGGACCAGCATGTCATCATCATCCATGAGACATCTCCCGCGACCCGCGAACAGCCAGGCCAGTTGCAGGAACGTCGGCGCCCGGGGCTCCCCGCGCCTGTGACAAAGGCCGCCGTGGCCGTTGCCGCGGGCGCCGCTATCCAGATGGGCATCGGGCTCGCAAGCCGCTACCTGGCCTACCGGGCGGGCAAGTCGGCCGCGGAAGGCATCGGGACGCAGGCCGTGCGGGCTGCTTCGTCCCGGAAAAGCAAGGAAAAAGAGAAGCACAAGCTAAAGCGGAAGTCGAAGCAGGATAGCGACCCGGCCGTGGATGAAGGCGAGATGATCAGCGAAACGTTGATCGTGCGCCGCGTGTGGAAGCGGAAGGCCCGCGACTGACCAGGTGAGCGCCGCACGACCCGGGCAAGGATGTATAACGAGGCAGTGCCGGTGACGGGACTGCAAACGTCACAGCGTACCCTGGTTCTTGCGCTGCTCTGCGTCGCCTCGTTCGCCGTCGTCTTCAACAACCTGATCATCTCGCCGATCCTGCCGGACATTTCGGAGGACCTCGGCGTGCGCGTGGCAGTTGGCGGGCTCCTGGTCACCGCCTATGCGGTCGCCGGCGGGTTAGCGGCCATCTTCTCGGGCCCGCTCATCGACCGCATCGGGCGCAAGCCGATCGTGACATGGGGCATGGCGCTGCTCACGGGCGCCACCATGCTGTCCGCGGTGGCGCCCGACTATTACACGCTCATGGCGAGCAGGGTGCTGGCCGGCCTTGGCGTCGCCTGCCTGATACCGGCGGTCTTTGCGGCTGTCGGCGACTACTTCGCCTACCACGAACGCGGACGCGCGATGTCGTGGGTGGTGACAGCGAACACGGGCGCGAGCATCCTGGGCGTCCCGGTCGGCGCATTCCTGAGCGGCGTGCTGAGCTGGCGGTTGACGTTTGTCTTCATCGGCCTGCTCTGCCTGGTGTTTACCTGGCTGCTCTTCCGGCGCCTCCCGCCGGACCCGGAGCGCGAGACCCCCGCGGTCGGCGGCCTAGGAGCCATCCGCTCGGTGGTATCGAACGTGCCGACACTCGCGGCGCTGGCCTCAAACTTCCTGGCGACCACGTACTGGTTCGTGTTCATCACGTATATGGGAGCGTACTTCCACGAAGTCTACGGGCTGGCAACGTGGGCACTCGGTGGCGTGACGATGGTCATGGGGGTTGGGGTCTTGGCAGGCAGCAACTTTGGAGGGCGGTTGAGCGACCGGACGGGGAAGCGGCCCATCATCCTTGCGTCGACGGCGATGTGCGGGGGACTCATGGCGCTCGAAACGACCGTCGTGGGGACATTGCCGATCGCAACCGGCATGTTGTTGCTGTTTGCGAGCGCTGGCGGCGCACGCTTCACGACGCAACAGGCCATCATGACGGAAATGTCGCCACGCTTCCGGGGGACCGTGATGGCGCTGAACGCGTCGTGCCAGCAGTTTGGCATCGTAGCCGGGTCGGCCCTTGGCGGGCTCGTGCTGACGGTGTGGGGCTATACGGGGCTCGGGCCCGCGGCAGCGATACTGGCGGCGGCATCCATCCTTGCCTACGCGCTGTTTGTGGACGAATCACGACTGCGAGAGGAACAGCCCTCGGAGGCGGAGGCAAGCCCGGTGGCGTAACATTCGTGATTGGCGTCACGATCTCCCGCTTTGGTAGACTGGACACACAACGCGACGCGGGGATTTTCGCGATAAAGGGGCGTTTTTATGGCTTACGGCAAGGGCATCGCGAAAGGGATGGGGCTCACGCTCCGCCAGATGTTTCGCCCTGTCGCCACGTTTGAGTATCCCGAGCAGACGCGGCCGATCAAAGTGAACGCGCGGACCAACCTGCTCTGGTTCGAAGAGCGCTGCACCGGCTGCAGCACCTGCGCGCAGGCGTGCCCCGACGGTTGCATCCTGGTCGCCACCAGCCAGGACGGCGAAGGCCGCCGGAACGTCGACCGCTACGAGATCGACTTCCGTGTGTGCATGTATTGTGGGCTCTGTACCGAAGCCTGCCCGTACGAGGCCATTCAGCCGGGTGGCCCGATGGACGACGCCGTGTACGTCTTCGACGAGATGTACCGCGATAAACACAAGCTGACCGAGGAAGCGAAGAAGTTCCTCGAGAAGAACGACAACACTTACCCGAACGGGATGAAGGCGCCCGACCCGGACGCAGATTTCCATCGACTCTAGGAATGGCATGGCAACACTAACGGTAGATGGCCAGACAATTGAGGCGCCGGAAGGCGCGCCTCTCGTCGAGGTGCTGAAGAACAACGGTTTCTACATCTCCAGCCTCTGTTACATCGATGGTCTCAAGCCTTACGCGGGCTGCCGGACCTGTCTTGTGGATATCGAAGGGCCGCCCGGGCTGCAGTTGAGCTGCACCGCGGTCGTGCAGGACGGCATGTCGGTCCAGACCTCAACGGAAGAGGTGAAGGAAGCCCGGCGCGCCGTCCTTTCCGTGATCCTTGCGACGCACAGCGACCGCTGCCTCACGTGCCATCGCCGCGAGCATTGCCACCCCGGGGATATCTGCCTCCGCGACGACGTGGTCACGCACCGGTGCCTTACCTGTTCGAAGAACTACCGGTGCGAGCTGCAGGCGACCTGCGAAATGGTGGGTATGTCTGGCTACGAACCGTGGGTCGGCGAAACACGCTCCTGGTATACGATGCCGCATCCACCGGCAGACCGGGCGAACCCGTTCATGGAGTTCGACCCGCAGATGTGCATCATTTGCACCCGCTGCCAGCGGGCATGCGAGGAGAAGCGGCACACGGGCGCCATCACGCTAAGCGGTAAAGGCTGGGACACACGCATTGCCTTTGGCGCAGGCGGGGCAATCGACGAGAGCAACTGCGACTTTAGCGGTGCCTGCATCGACGTGTGCCCCACGGCCGCATTGATGGAGCACCCCAACAAGTGGGTGGCCAAGCCGGACGAGTGGACATCCACCACGTGCGATTCCTGCGCTGTCGGCTGCAGCATCATGCTCGGCTCGCGCGAGGGCCGCGGCGTCATCGTGCGGCCCGGCGACGGCAACGCCTTCAGTGGCGACCAGATCTGTGTGCGCGGCCGCTATCACTACGACTCGCTGAAGCCACGCGAGCGGCTCCAGCAGCACCAGGTGAGGCGCGGGCCGATCCAGGTCCCGGCAACGATCGACGAAGCCGTCTCCCAGGCAGCCTCCGCACTCAAGGCGGCGGCCCAGAAGGGGCCCGTCGGCGTGCTGGTTGGCCAGACCGTCACGAACGAAGAAGCGCTCCTGGCGAAGACGATTGCGGCCGACGCGCTCGGCACGAAGGCCGACTCGTCGCAAGGGCCGGTGGTCCGGGCTGCGAAAGAGGCACTGGAAGAGCGGCTTGGAACCTGGCGGATGGCGACGGACGCGACGAATATTCCAACCGCCAAGGGCATCGTGGTCGTGCAGGACGACATCGAAGAGAGTCACAACGTGATGAGCGTCCGCATCAAGGATGCGGCAGTACACCAGCATGCACAGGTCATCGTCATCAGCAGCCTGCGCAGCGAACTCGTCGACTTCGCGACGACGTGGATCCGGCCGGCTGGCGGCGAGGAAGGTCAGGCGGCGGATCTGCTGGCCCGCGCACTGAACGGGGAGAACGTCGACGACCCGGACATCCAGCAGGCGGTTGAACAGCTCAATGGTGTCACCCGCGAAGAGACCTTTGTCGTGTGCGCACCGAACCCGGTCAGCCCGCGCGTGTCGGCCGATATGGCGGGCGGCGCCGCAAACGTTGCGACGGCGCTCTTCGGGCAGGAGGCGTCAGAGCACCTCATCGTGCTGCCGCCGCAGGTGAACACCTACGGTCTGCTCGATGCGGGGCTGCTCGACAGCTCCACGGCAAATGCGCTGAGCGACCTGTCCGGGCTCCTCGTCATCCGTGAAGATCCAACAATGCACATCCCGGGCGCGGCGGAGGCGCTGGAGCGCCTCAACGCGCTTGTCGTCATCGACAACGTCCTGAGCGAAACAGCGAAGGCCGCGACGGTGACGATTGCAGAAGGGCGTGCCTATGCTTCGGCCGGCACGTACACGCAGGGCGACTTCCGCGTCCAGGTGCTAACGCCGGCCACTCTCCCAGAAGGCGATGCGGTGCCGTTGTTCGGCGCGCTCAAGGCGCTGGCGGGCGCCCTCGACCTGCAAGTACCGGACGACCCTGATGCGGCGCTCGGGGTGATTGCGAAAGCCAACCCTGCGTACATGCCCGCCTGGGACATGCTCGTTGGCGAAGGCGTGCGGCTCGAAGTGCCGGGCAGCGGGACGGCGAAGATGGTGCCCGTATCCGCGGCAGCCCGCACCGGAGATGGTCTGCAGATCGTGACAGGCCGCGATCTGTACACCGCGGCCGACGCCGCGGCGCTGCGCCACCCGGAGGCGGAAAAGCTGCACCGCTACGACCGCATCCAGGTGAGCGAGGAAGACGCCGAACGGCTGGGCATCAACGACGAGGACGAGATCGAAATTTCCGACGGCACTACCGTGGTGCGAGCACCGGCGACCGTTACGGAGCGCGTGAAGGAAGGGACGGTCTTCGTCTCGAGTCTGCTCCAGGGTGGCATCGTAAGCGAGTTCCTCGACGCCGATGGAAACCTTCCGCGGGTCCGGGCAGGTGCACTGACACCCGCCTGACGCACGGACCGAAGCGCAGAACACGAAGAAGCCCGCCTTTCGGCGGGCTTTTTCAGGCTTCTGACCAGGGATTGGGGGGAGAGGTAGGAAGAAGCCTGTATCTGTGGCATCCCAGGGACCGGGCCAGCAGTCGCGTGGGATGTCTCCGGCACTGCGGTCTTCCACTTCGGCGTGAAGCTTCATCCCGCTGTCGTGATACACAGCGTAGGGAGCCGCAGTTAAGCAATGAATGTGCCCATGTAAACGGGCTGCAAATTCAGGTGACAGGCTGGTAACAGGGCACAACGACCCCTCGATCGGTCCCGCCGGGACTCGACACCGCGTTACCAGGCAGTGGTACACATGCTTCGGAGGCGGTGGGCACGGTACCTTTCCACACTCTGGCCCGTCTTCTGGCCTCCTGGTACCCCTTCGCATAACGTCCGTCGTCAAGACACGTTCTTCACCGTACGCTTAAGCTATCGCCGAGGGAGGGATGGATGGAACCGACGGACGCCACCCCAGAGAAGCAGGCTCGCGAACCCCAGGCAGACACGTCTGGGGCGTCTTCGTCCGGGCCGAGGGAAAGCGTCATCGATGCCGATACGAGCTTCGACGGCCATTTCGAGACGCGAAATGATCTCCGTGTCCGTGGGTCTATCAGCGGCGAGATCGTTTGTTGGGGCCTGCTGACTATCGAAGAGCCTGCAATCAGCGAGGCACGCATCGACGCCCGTTCGGTTGTGGTCCACGGGACCATGCATGGCGATATCGCCTGCGAGGGACGCCTCTGGCTTGGCTCAACCGCAGAGGTGACCGCCACGGTGAGAGCCGGCTCTCTCGTGATCGAACACGGTGCAATGGTCAATGGCCCGGTCGAGATCCCCTCGCAATTCGCCGAATGGCCGCGCCCGCGAGCCATTCCTGCCTCGAAGACCACCGGAGAGCTGCGCGCGTATTGCATGCGCTGTCAAAACAAGCAGCTCATCCAGGATGGGAAGCAAATCACGATGCAGAACGGTCGTCCAGCCGTTGGCGGGGTGTGTGACGTTTGCGGCGCGAAAGTGTCTCGCATCCTGAGCACAGGCGATCGTTGACCCCGGAGCTGTCGAGTCGAGGAACCTCGCAGTCACCTGGCGGCTCCCGTCAGAGTGAGGGCACCGCGCGCTATGCCTCACGCGTCACACCTTCCGCTACAAACGCGTCGATGGCTGCGTCATCGTAGCCGAGCCCAAGGAGGATTGAGCGAGTCTCGGATGCGAATCGGGGTGTCGTCCCCACGACCTGGAACCCATCGGCGTCAAGGGAGAGCGGGGGCGCCATCGCCCGTATGCGGCCAAGCTCGGGATGGTCGATGTCGACGAGCATGCCATTCGCCTCCACCTGGGGGTCGTCGAGGAGCTCCATCGGGAACTTCACGTCAGAGACCGGGACACCGGCGCCCTCGAGGATGGCCTCCCATTCCGCCGTCGTCTTCGCAGCGAACAGCTCCTCGGCGACCTGCTCCACGCGCTCGTAGTGTCCTTCGTCTCCGTCGAAGTCAGCGCCATGGTGCGGGTCGTCGAAGCCAACCGCCGTCGCGAAGCGCCTCCGCAGGCTCGGACTCCCGCACGCGACCGCCAGCCAGCCATCCCTGGTGGCATAGGTGCGGAAGTAGACGCTCCGCATGGAGTTCGCCCTGGTGTTGGGCGTCGAATCCCGGAGCTCGTCATAGCTGGCCCCGGCAGCTCGTTCTCATTCAGGTCCTGGATGGCATCCGCATGCGCCTGGCCATCGACCGAGTCGACGCGAAGCATCTGACTGTTGTTCAGCGTGAGCGCAGCCTGGAGCAGGGACGTGTGCACCTCGCCGCCCTCGCCGGTTGTCTCTCTGCGAAGGAGTGCCGCAGCGATGCCAAAGGCCAGGGTCATGGCGCACATGTGGTCGGCGCTCACGGGATCACCCGGGACGGGCCGCCCATTTTCGTCCCGCCCGTTCGCTACCATCAGACCGCTCCGGGCTTGCACGACGATGTCCATGCCCGCCTTCAGCGCGTCTGGCCCTCGCTCGCCGAAGGGCGTGACATTGCCGATGACAAGCCGCGGGTACTTCTGACGCAAGGTCGGCCCATCCAGCCCGAACTGCTCCCCCAATCCCGGCCGGAAGTTCAGTAGCGCGACGTCTGCGCCCTCGAGGAGGCGCCCAACGATTTCCATGGCCGCCGGGTGGCGCAGCGCCAGTGGCAGGGAGTGCTTGCCGCGGTTCCTGGAGAGGAAGATGCGCGTCTCACCTTCCGCCAGCTGCCCGAGCTGGCGGACCGCGTCACCCTCGAGGGGCTCGACCTTGACGACGTCTGCCCCGCCCTGGGCGAGCAGCTGGGAACAAAATGGAACCGAGACGAACTGGCCGAACTCGACCACGCGAATGCCTGAAAACGGGCTGACGTCGTTCATGGACCGGACTCCTCCTGGGCGTTTGCCACAACCTGCGGAGCGAGTCTAGGCCATGGGACACACCGCTGCCGAGCGAGCGACCTGCTTCGATGAGCTTGCTCGCCCCAATCACGCCGGCGCCTCCCGCAGGCCATCAACGCTAGAGGCGCACGATGGTAGTCCCGACGGTCTGTCCCGACAGCAGAGCCACGAAGGCGTCTGGCGCGGATTCCAGGCCCTCAAACTCTGTGACGCGCGGCTTGAGTGATCCTGATTCCACCCAGCTGGAGAGCTCACGTCGCGCACTCTCGTACTGCTCCTCATAGTCGAACACGAGGAATCCTTCCATCCGGACCCGGTTGTTCACCAGCAAGCCGGGGACGCCGCGAGGGCCGGGCTCGGGATTCGCCGTGTCGTACTGGCTCACGACACCGCAGCACACAATCCGGCCGCGCGTATTCATACGAAACAGCGCGCTCCCCAGTACATCACCACCCGTGTTGTCGAAGTAGATGTCGATGCGGTCAGGCGTCGCCGCTCGAAACGCCGACCGGAAGTCGGAATCCTTGTAGTTCACTGCCGCGTGGAAACCGAGTTCCTCGACCAGCATCCGGCACTTGGCTTCCGAGCCAGCAACCCCAACCACGTGACAGCCATGCAAGCGTGCCATCTGCCCGACCATGTGTCCCACTGATCCCGCGGCGGCCGAAACAACCACCGTATCGCCCGCGTTCGGCCTCCCCACCTCAAGAAGCCCGAAGTAAGCAGTAAGACCGTTGGTGCCCAGCGCACCAAGGTGGAGGCCCGGGTCTGCCGGGCCATCAACCTGCCGGAGTTCCGAAGCATCGTGCACCGAGTACTCCTGCCAGCCGGTCTGGCCCACCACCAGGTCCCCCGGTCGCAATTGCGGACTCTGTGATTCCTCAACAGTTGCGAGCCCGGTCCCACTCATGAGACGCCCGGCGATGGGTGCACCGGCATAGCTCGCGCTCCCCTGGAGCCCGGCTCGCTGGCCCGCCCCGATGGTGATCGCGATCGTTTTGCAAAGCACCTGTCCATCAGCCGGGGGAGCAAGTTCCGCCGTCTGCACTTCAAAGTCAGATGCCTGCATATTTCCCGAAGGCAGCGAGGCAATCAGCACCTGTCTGTTCGCGGTCATAGTCAATTCCCCCTGAGTCGTCTCCGGCACCGGGATGCCCTTGCGGCCCACCTCCTCACGACGGCCCGCCAGTGCCGTTCCGGTCGTCGGCAAGTTCGAGGCGATGCCCGTGTTCCTGCACGGGGAAAATACATGAGCCGATGATGTCCTGCTCGTTCGTGTGTTCGATGAACAGGCCAGGCAGGCGCCGGGGAGCACGGAGGCACAGCGCGCTATGTCCACGGGCTTGATATCACGCTCGAGGCCGCACGGCCCCCGGTCTCAATGAAGCGCTGGCCTGCCGCCGGTGACCGGGCCCGCTCCTCACCCGATGACTGTCTCCTGGTCCGCGTCCGTATACGCGTATTCGAACGGGAGTGCGTCCACGCAGCGCTGGTACTTCTGGAGGAGCTCCGCCTCATCATGGCCGCCGATGAAGATGACGGCGACTTCGTAGCTGTAGCTGTCCTGGTTCTGGAGGTCGGACAGGCGCATTCCATCCTCTACCGAGAGCTGGATACGTGTGCCTGGAACCTCCCGCTCGATGGCCGCGATCTCGGCGGCCGTCGGCGTCCGCACTGCGACCCCGTCACGCCGCTCGCGGAGCATGAACTTGGCCGCGCAGCTATACCTGCCCGAGTGACGCGGGAACGAGGGACGCTGCTTCAACGCAAGGTCGATGGCGACCTCGTGATGGGAAGCCGAATCCACCAGTTCGAACAGCGGTGCATGCGACTTCGAGATGCGCGGGTTCACTTCCAGGACCCATGCCTGTTCGCGCTCCTCGTCGTAGAACCATTCGATGTTGAAGGGCGCGTTGTCGAGCCCAATCCGCTCCATCAGACGCGATGACGCATCGGCCATATAACGCAGCAACCACTCCGGCAGCGTGGACGGATACTGGTAACGATTGAAGCTCGAGCAGCCCTCTGCCCGGAACGAATCCACCGCCCCATAGACGATGCCCTCACCCTCGACCATGTAGCCCTCGAGCGTCAACTGCCTCCCGGCAGTGATCTCCTCGGCGAGACAGTAGTACCCGTCAACCGGCCGTACCGAGGACGGAAGGTCCGCCTGGTTCAGCACATAGTTGAAGGGCTCGGCAAAGCGGCCGATGCCAGCGCGGACTTGGCGCAGCGCACGCTCGAAGTCCTGTTCATCGTCAATACGAAAGCCCAGGTTCGAGGAGTGCGCCTTCACCGGCTTCACCCAGAAGGGGAAGTCAAGCCCGATCTGGCGGAGCGGGTCGAGCGCGAACGGGTCGAAGGCGGCAAAGCGCGGCGTATGTGCTGGCATGATCTCCTGCTGCAGGAGCCGGCTCCAGTACTTATGCTCGCACCGCAAGACGGCTTCCAGCGATGGCGTGGGCAGCCCCCACTCCTCGCGGAGCATCTGCACGAGGGTCGTCGTCGGAAAGTCCCAGTGGCCGATGATGGCGTGCACGCTGCCCGGGAATCGCCGCAGCTCTGCCCGCGCGCGCTCCAGCAGCTCGCCCATCGGATAGCTCCGCGGCGACGCGATCTCTGCCCGGGGAAGGAGGGTGTGGAAGGCATAGTTCTCCGCACCCCGCACGGCCTGCATTAGCTGCAGGTTGAAGTCATCAAGACCCACCACGAAGATGTTCTTCTTCATCGCACACTCAAATCTGTGAGCCGCGGCCTTGTGACCGGGCTCAGCAACATGGACCAATGGGAATACGGGGGGGCTGGTGCAGCCGGCGGCGGCATCACCTGGGATGCGCAGCCAGCATGTCAGACGGGACCCGTCATCAGTATATGTGACGCATCCCCAGGTTCACAGGGGTTATTACTGTGGAAACCATCGTACAAAAACGGCGGCGTCCTTGCGCGCACGCCGCCCCGGGAAAATCCCGGTTACGGGGCCACGATCCCCATTGAAAAGGCCCCTCTCAATGGAGGGGCCTTCGCTGAATTCAGGAGTGGTGGCGCGTACGGGACTCGAACCCGTGATCTCCGCCTTGAAAGGGCGGCGTCCTAGGCCACTAGACGAACGCGCCGTGCCGTCTGACTGTAGCACGGTATATCACTGGAGGTCACGCGCGCGGCGCCCGGCGGCCGTGCGATGTGTGCGAAAGGCCGCATTCGCCGTCGCGCTGCGCCGGCGGGCGGTTCAGTGCCCGGCGGGGGCGGGCGCCTCGGCGTGCTCGGCCTGGAACCGCTGGACTTCGTGGCTCAGGATGAGCAAATCGTGCCGGTTGCCGTTGCGGTCTTTGACGTGGTCGCGGAGGAGCGCCTCGGGCCGGAAGCCGAGGCTTTCGAACGTGGAAATCGCGCCTTTCTGGTCGAGCGTCATCTGCGCGATCATCTTCTCCAGCCCTTCGCCCAGGGCGAGGTTGAAGGCTTCCTGCGTGAGCACGCGGCCAAGGCCCATGCCGCGTGCGCGTTCGGCGACGAGGACGCGGAGCTCGGCGACGTGTGTGGACCAGGGAATGAGCGAGCGGTGCACGGTGGCATAGCCAAGCACGTCGTCGCCCTCGACCGCAAGCACGGTGGTGGCTTCGCCAATATCGATCTCGGTGATCCAGGCGTCGAGCGCGTCCTCCTGCGTGATGTCGCGGCGGAGGAACATGAGGTCGTGCTGGGGAAGCGCGCGGGCGAACGCGAGCACGCGGCCGCGGTCATCCGGCGTCATGAGGCGGATTGTGACCTCGCTGCCACCGGCACGATGGACCTTCGGGTACGCGCTGGCGCTCTCAGTTGCCATCCCACTGCTCCTCGTCGAGGCTATCTTCAGACGATACGGCGCGAGCGGCATGCCCACAAGGCTCACGCACGGGCCCCGGCGGGTGAGGGACCGGACGGCGCTTCCTTGCGAGCCAATCCGGGGCTGCGGTAACCTTGAAGCGTGTGGCGCATTCGTCTAGAGGCCTAGGACACCGCCCTCTCAAGGCGGAGATCGGGGGTTCGAATCCCCCATGCGCTACCAACCCCGGATTCGACGAAGGCCCCTCCAGCGTGGAGGGGCCTTCGCTTTTGGGTGCGGGCACGTGCAGGGCACAGGCTACAAGGGACGAGTGCCTTGCGAATACGCACACGCGCTGTGATAGGCTGCGCGGCAGCCTGCACGGCGCGGCGCGGCGATCTCCGATGCGCTACCCGGCCGCGAGGCCGAAGCCGGACGTTGTTTGAGGGCCAGCACACCATGGCGTTTGTGGACGAGGAAACAGCGGCGGCCTATCGGAAAGCGTGGGACGAGTGGATGAAGCAGGTGGAGCACCTTCACCGCGTGTTCTTCGAGGATGAGGCGATCCGGCCGGACCAGCTCAAGGGACTGCTCAACCGCGAAGCACGGAAAAAGGCCGCATATGACAAGGCGCGGGAACGACTGCTCGGCCTGGACGCCTCGCCGCTCGCGGCTCTCCCTACGGATGGAAGCAACCCGTTTAAGGACAGCTCGGAATAGCGTTACCCATCGACACCCTGTAGTGTTCCCGGCTGTACGTGGCGGGTCACGGGGCGCAATCGATGACTGGCATCATCATGCACTATCGCCATTGAGCGTGAAGCTACCCCCTCGCGGTGGCTACCCGGGGCAGACTCGGCCGGGCTGCCGTGGCACCGGGAGTACCCTCTCGGCTCCGGTCGTGGCACGATGAGGCTGCATGCCTAAGCAAGTGTCGAACGTCGCGAGCGACGACTATCTGTCGGCGATATATCGCCTCAGTCACGACGAGGGGCAGGATGTCATCGCGGTCCGGTTGGCGGACCGGCTGGACATCACCCCCCCATCGGTCGCTGGCATGTTGAAGCGTCTCATCCGGGACGGGCTTGTCACGCAGGACAGTCGCAAGGTGATCAAGCTCACCCCCGAAGGGCTGCGCCGGGCCGAACAAATGGTGCGGCGGCACCGGCTCGCGGAGTGTTTGCTCACGGACGTGCTGAAAATCGAGTGGTGGCGTGCATATGACGAGGCGCATCTCCTCGAACACGGCATCTCGGACATCACCGAACCGCACCTCTTCGAAACACTGAAACACCCCAAACGCAGCCCGTTTGGCTACCCCATCCCGGGCTCGGGCCGCGACGAAGAGCTTTCGATGGTGACGCTCGCCGACCTTGAGGAAGGGGAGACGACGATCATTGACCGCGTGTTCGAAGAAGACGAGCAGCTCCTCCGCTTCTTCTGGGAAGAGGGCATCCTGCCGGGGAAGCCGGTGACGCTCGAAAGCGTGGCGCCCTACCGCGGCACGGTCACGGCACTGCTCGGGGAACGTTCGGTTGTCATGGGTACGCAGGTCGCACAACGTATCTGGGTAAAGCCACCACCAGGCCGGGCCCACTGTGGCGGCAAGGGCGAGGAAACGTAGCAAAACCGGGGACGGAAGGGGCTCAGAGAGCGGCTGTTCCCGCCGACAATCAGGGCAATGGCCATCGATTCGTCCAGCCAGCCGGGCAGCCTTCGTGTGCTCGTCGTGGAAGACGACCCCACGCTTGGTTCGCTTATCGCAATGATCCTCCGCCAGTTCAGCGAGACGGTGGAACTCGTCGAGACCGGCCGGGAGGCAATCGAGCGAAGCAGCCATGGCTTCGATGCGGTTGCATGTGACATCAGCCTCCCCGACATGTCCGGGCTTGCCGTGATCGAAACGATCCGCGCCAGCCACCCGAAAGCCGGGATCGTCGCGGTGACGGGCATGGTGGATGTGGATATCGCGGTTCAGTCCATGAAAGCGGGAGCGGACGATTTCGTCGCGAAGCCGTTCGAACCGGAGATTCTCTGGCACGTGCTCAACAGGGCATTGGACAACCGGAAACAGCGCATCGAGGCGAGCCAGGCCGAGGCCTACCGGCAGCTCGCGTACACTGACGCGCTCACCGGTTGCCCGAACCGGCGGTTCATCGACGAGTTCCTGGACGATGCCGTGGCGAACGCACAGCGGTATGCCACGCCACTGACGGTGGCATATGTCGACATCGACAACTTCAAGCTGCTGAACGATGTGGTAGGGCACGAGCAGGGCGACGCGGTGCTCCGGTCGCTTAGCGGCGCACTCTCGGCGGTTGTCGAAAGGCCGGACACGTTTGGCCGGTTCGGCGGCGACGAATTCGTTTTGGTGTTCCCCGGCGGCGACGAGCACCATGCGCGACTGGTAATCGACCGGCTGCGGGCGCGCGTGGAGCGCTTCGACCTGGGAGGGGAACAGGAATATACGCTGCCCACCCGTATCAGCACGGGTATCTCCGTCTTCACGGGCACGCAGACGCCGCGAGACCTGGTCGCCAGCGCCGAAGACGCCATGTACTTCGACAAGTCGCTCTCGCCGGTGCAATTCAGTGAGATCCATGAGCCGACCTCTCGCTCGGATGCGCTCGCGAAAGTGAGTAACCTGAAGGCACTGCGCAGTCTCGTGAAGGCGATCGACCGGCGGGACAGCTACACGCGGTACCACAGCGACCATGCGACCCAGCTCGCGTTGCTCGTTGCGAAACAGATAGACATCACAGAGGAAGAGACCAACGCAGTCATGATCGGGGGGCCGATTCATGACCTGGGCAAAATCGTGGTCCCGGACGAAATCCTGCGGAAACCGGGAGCGCTCGATGCCGACGAGCGCCGGCAAATGCAGGAACACCCGGTCGTGGGAGCAGCGATCACGGCAGCGGTCACCGATTATGACACCGTGGTGAACCTGGTGCGGCATCACCATGAGCGATTCGACGGTGAGGGATACCCCGGGCGGTTGAAGGGCGAAGACATCCCGCTGACGACGCGCCTGTTCACCATCGCGGACGCGTATAGCGCCATGACGACCGATCGGCCGTACCGTCGCGGACTGACCTACGAACACGCGGTGGAAGAGATCGTCAACAACGCGGGCACCCAGTTCGACCCCGACATCGCAGCACTCTTCGTAAAGACGGTGGAGGAGCAACGGCGCTCCTGGGGCATCGAAGCCGCCTGAGGCGGGCGGCACAGTGTACCCACGGCACGTAGACTACAGCCCATCACCATTGGAGGGGCTCGATGCCACGACTTCCCGCCGCTACCCGCGGCGATTTTGCTGAAGAGCTGCAGTATGTCTGGGACGCTGTCGCGGATGGGCGCGAACCGCCGGACATCTTCAAAATGTTGGGGAACAACCCGCACATCCTCCGGTCCTACCTGCGGCTCGGGAACGGCCTGTGGGCGCACAGTGGTCTCGACGTTCAGACGCGCGAACTCGTGATCCTGCGGTCCGCGCTGAACAAGCAGAGCCGGTACGAGTGGCACCAGCATGTCCGCATCGGCCGCGATGCCGGGCTCAGCGACGAACGGATCAACGCGCTGCACCGGTGGCAGGAGAGCGACCAGTTCGATGAGAAGGAAAAGGTGCTCCTGGCGTATGTCGACGAGCTAAACCGGGACGAGCCGCCCTCTGCCGAAGCGCTCGACCGGCTGGTCGGGGCATGGGGGCGGCAGACAGCGGTAGGCGTCAGCGTCCTGGTGCCGTTCTACGAAATGACCGCGAAGTTCCTTGCCGCGATGGATGTCCAACCCGAGGAGGACTTCGTCGGCTGGACGCTCTGAGCTGGCCCGGTCACCTGTCACGCCGGCGCGGCGCCCGTCGCATATCGCCGTGGAACTGCCCGTCGTGGTCGATGGCCCGGGTGGCACTGAGCATGAGCGCCACGAGCGCCATCGTGACCGCAAGGACCACTCCGGCCATCCAGGCCGCGGCAACGGCTTCCCCTCGTGCCCACCCTTCGGCATGGGACCCGGCCAGCGCGAAGACGACGAGGAACGGCGGCAAGAACGCAACGACCGCGAAGAGGGTGATGGCAAGCTGGCTTCGGCCCAGTGCGGCAGGCGCCAGTGCGATGCCAAGGCCAGCGACCCACAATACAGCCACACCGGGAATCAGCATCGAAAGGTCAGCCGGGAGCACGCCTTGCCTCCGCTGCGAAACGTACCACACGGTCATCGCCGCCGGGGCAAAACTTGCTCCACCTTCACGTAGACGGTAGATATTGAATCGACTCGAGCCGGGAAGCCTCTCAGGACCCGGACTCCACATGAAAGGGCAGGAGACCACGTTGGCGGAATACCGCAAACCATTACCAAAACCCACACCCGAGACCCAGGAGTTCTGGGACGGCTGCAAGCGAGGCGAACTGCGGCTGCAGCGCAGCAAGCAGACCGGCAAGGCGTATTTTCCACCGCGGCCGTTCTTCCCCGGTGACCCCGAACAAGAGGTCGAATGGTTCACGGCGAGCGGGAACGGAACGCTCCACAGCTATGTCATCAACCACCGGCCGCCGCCCGGGTTCGAAGACGACGCGCCCTATGCGATCGCCGTCGTGGAACTCGACGAGGGCCCGCGCATGATGACAAACATTGTGGAATGCGAGCAGACGCCGGAAGCGCTGAAGCTGGGCATGAAGGTCGAAGTTACATTCGAGAAGGCAACGGACGAGATCAGCCTTCCGAAATTCCGGCCGGTGGGAGGCTAAACGGGATGAAGCAGAAGAGTGTTGCCATTGTCGGCGCGGCCGAAACGACGGAGCTGGGCGTCATCCCGGAAACATCACAGATCCAGTTGCATGGCGACGCAGCCATCAATGCGATGCGAGACTCCGGGCTCAAGCCTTCGGACATCGATGGCGTCGCCACGGCCGGTGAGTCACCGGTAGCGATCGCCCATTACCTGGGCATCACGCCAACGTGGGTCGACGGGACAGCGGTCGGCGGGTGCTCGTTCATGCTGCACGTGCGCCATGCGGCCGCGGCGATCAATGAAGGGCTCTGCTCGACGGTCCTGATTACCCACGGCGAGAGCGGCCGTTCGATGGTCGGCCGCAGCCGGTTCGCCCCGGCGCCGGCGAGCCTCCAGGGCCAATTCGAAAGCCCCTACGGGCCCGCCGGCCCGCCAACGATGTTCACCGTCCCCGTGCTCCGCTACATGGAAGAATACGGCCTGACGGAGGAGCAGCTCGCGATGGTGGCCGTGGTGCAGCGCGAATGGGCCGGGTACAACCCCCGGGCCAGCTTCCGTGACCCGATCACAGTCGATGATGTCCTGAATTCGCGGATGATCGCGTATCCTTTCCACCTGCTGGAATGCTGCCTTGTGACGGACGGGGGTGGAGCGCTGATCCTGGTATCGCAGGAGCGCGCGAAGGACTTTCCGCAGAAGCCCGTGTACGTCCTCGGCACCGGCGAAAGCGTCGAAACGCCGATGGTCAGCCAGATGGAGGACTTCACCAGTTCGAAGGCGTTCCGGGTATCCGGCAAGAAGGCGTTCGACGAGGCCGGCATCACGCACGCTGACGTGGACCACCTGATGATCTACGACGCGTTCGCCCACTTGCCCATCTACGGGCTCGAAGACCTCGGGTTCGTGAAGCGCGGCGAAGGTGGGCCGTTCATCGCGGAGGGCAATACCCGGCCCGGCGGAAAGCTGCCGCTGAACACGAACGGCGGCGGGCTAAGCTACATGCATTCGGGCATGTACGGGATGTACGCGCTCCAGGAGAGCGTGCGGCAGATGCGGGGCACGGCGCCCGCCCAGGTGCCGGACGCGCAGATCAGCGTGTCACACGGGGTTGGCGGAATGTTTGCGGCGAGCGGCACGATTATTATGTCGAACGAGGCGCCGTAGACACGCTTCGAACCAGCGGGGAACATAGCGGAGCCACGTGTGGCCCTCCGCCATGTTCCCTTTGCGCGGCGTGCTCCGCAGACTTGCCGGGGCATGGCGACAGAAACGCATCCGACGTACGATGGATGTTTGCGTGATCCATTGTGAGACACACCTGTCACTGCGGCGGGGCATCCTCCGTTGCGCGGCCACACCGGGCATATGGCCTCGCGCGAGGCGGGCAAAACGACGAAACTTGAGCTGAGGACCAGCACCTATGGCATTAATCATCGGACTCGCGGGCACCATCGCATCGGGCAAGTCCACCGTTGGGGAACTGCTCGTTGCGCGAGGCGCGGTGCACTGCGATGGCGACAAGCTGGTCCACCGCCTGTATGACCCGGGCACGCCGGGCTTCGACCGGGTCGTCGCAGCATTTGGCGAAGACGTTGTCGCAGCGGACGGCACCATCGACCGGAAGAAGCTCGGAGAAAAAGTGTTCGGCCGTCCCGAGGAGATGGACAAGCTCACGACGGCGATGGGCTCGATCACCAAAGCGTTCAAGGACCAGGTCGAGACATGGCGCCGGGAACTGCCGGAAGACGGGGTCGGCGTCATCGAAGCGGTGAACTTGATGGAGCCCGGCTACGCGCGCTGGTGCGACCAGGTGTGGCTTATTGGCGTCGACGACGCGATCGCCCGCCAGCGGCTCATGCAGACCCGCCGGATGTCCGAAGAGGAAGCGAACCAGCGGCTGAAGTCGATGGTGCCGTTTGAGCGGCGGGCCCCTGGCGCTGACTGGATCTACAAGAACGATGGGACGCTCGAAGACCTTGAAGAGGCTGTGGACGAGGAGTTCCGGCGCATCCTGGCCCTGCACCAGGAAGGGCAGCTCCCGCACTCGCGCTTCGAGGCATGGTGGCAGGAGCTGATGCGCGAGAACCGGAACCGGATGAAGGCTGCCGGGGTAGAACTCGCCGACGAAGTGTAACGACTGTCCCTACGACGAAGCACCGGGAACACGTAGACTTCTGCCGTATCCAGGAACCAAAGAGGAAGGAACATGGCAGAACCGTTTAAGTTCCCGGTCGACCTTTCGTCGATCATGCTGTTCGCACGGTCGCTCGGCGACATCCGGCCCGAGTATTCGGACCCTGACTCCCCCGAAGCGAAGGCAATCGGCGGCGTCGTTACCCCGCCGACGTTTGTGCAGTCGAGCGCGCACTGGCAGCCCAACTACCCGCTCGACCTGACTCGGCCGCGCAAAGACGATGCGCCGAAACAACGTGAGGGCGAAGGCGGCGGTAGCGGACTCGGCCGCGGCCTGCACGCCGAACAGCATTACGAATACCACCACCCCATCTATGCCGGCGACACCCTGACGGTGACCACGCGTCCCGGGGAGCGCTGGGAGAAGCAGGGCCGGCGTGGTGGCAAGCTGCTGTTCAGCGCGACCATCACAGAGTACCGGAACCAGGACGATGTGCTCTGCGTGACAGCGCGTTCAATCGGCGTGCAGACCGAGCGCGCGGTGGACCAGGGATAGGAGGAGGACGATGGCAGAACTGAAAGTTGGCGATACTCACGAAGCGGTGATGGTGGAGAACATCACGCGCACGCACATCGTGAAGTACGCAGGCGCAAGCGGCGATTTCAACCCGCTGCATCACGACGACGAGGCCGCGAAGAACATGGCGGGCTACCCGGGCGTGTTCGCACACGGCATGTACTCGATGGGCCTTACGGGCCGCATGTTGACCGACTGGCTGGGCCCAACTGCCCTCACCAATTTCGGCGTGCGCTTCACGAAGCAGGTCTGGCCAGGCGACACGCTCACGTCCAGGGCGGAAGTCACCGACGTCCAGGACGGCATCGCCACCATCAAGGTGGTGACGGTGAACCAGGACGGCGAATCCGTGGTCGAAGGCGAAGCAAAAGCAAAGACTGACTGACGCTCGCGCGGGTTAAACTGCAAAGGCCCGGTGACAGCCGGGCCTTTTTCGTACGCTCCGCCTGGATGCACGGTGGAGCCGTGAGCGTCATGTACCGCGAAGAGCCCTGCAAAACCGCGCTCAACCCGGTGAAGGGGATGGGCTTCAGGTGGTCGCTGAACCCGTATATGGGCTGCGTCCACCGCTGCACGTTCTGCTATGTGCGCGCGTTCGAGCGTCGTGCCGACCGTCCGTCGGACGAGCGGTACGGGCGCTCCATCCGGGTGAAAACAAACGTGGTGGAGGTGCTGCGGGCTGAGGTTTCGCGGCCGGGGTGGCAGCGCGAGAACGTGGCCATTGGCGCCGCGACGGACCCATACCAACCGGCCGAGGGAACGTACCGCCTCACGCGGGGCTGCCTTGAAACCCTCTCCCGCGCGCGAAATCCATTCAACATCATCACCCGCGGACCCATGATCATCCGGGACATCGATGTCCTGCGGGACGCATCAGCGCGGGCGCGAGTGAGTGTGTCGATTTCGATCCCGACGCTCGACCCGGAGGTATGGCGCACGACCGAACCGGCGACGGCGCCGCCGCGCCAGCGCCTGCGGGCAGTCCGCGAGCTTTCGGAGGCCGGCATCGATGTGAGCGTTGGCATCGCGCCGGTCATCCCCGGGCTGTCCGACGGGGTAGGGTCACTGACACAGGTGATGCTGGCAGCCCGCCAGGCAGGCGCATCCGGCGCATGGTGCAATGTCCTCCACCTTCGCCCGGGGACGCGGGAACACTTCCTGGAGTACCTGGAGCACGACTGGCCGTC